>NZ_JAVKPV010000006.1:0-368310 GCF_040981075.1 Kocuria sp. CPCC 205263
GAAGCGGTTCCTAGACAGCTCCACTTCACAACCGGAGGTCCTCACCTGTCAGCCCGACTCACCGCCGCGAGACGGCACAACCTCCCTGGACATCACAGCTAGCGGACGTGCTCCCGCAGGAAGGCGACCGCGCGCTCCCAGGCCGCGGCCGCGGCGTCGGGGCGGTGGTTCGCCCGGTTCCGGTCGTTGTGGAAGGCGTGCGGGGCGTCGTAGTAGTGGAACTCGACCACGGGCGCGGAGGACTCGCGGCGGAGCTGCTCCTCGAGCGCCTGCGCCTTCTCGACCGGGTAGGACGAGTCCTCCCGGCCGTAGTGGCCCTGCACCGCCGCGCGCACCCCGTGGCAGGTGTCCGGCACGCCCTGGCCGACGCCGTAGAACGGCACCGCGGCGCCGATCCTCTCGCCCTGGTCGGCGGTGAGGGCCAGGACGAACCCGCCGCCCATGCAGAAGCCGATCGCCCCCGCCGTGGAGCTGGTGACGGCCTCGTGGCCGAGCAGGAAGTCGACGGAGCCGGCGAGCAGCCGCACGCTCTCATCCTCGGGCAGCCGGGACATCATCTCGGCGGCCTCCGCGCCGTCGTGGGTGATGGACCCGCCGTAGAGGTCGGGGGCCAGGGCCACGAAGCCCTCGGCGGCGAGCCGGTCCGCCACGTCCCGGATGTGGTCGGTGAGCCCCCACCACTCCTGGATCACGAGCACGCCGGGACCGCGGCCGGCGGCCGGCAGCGCCAGGTAGCCGTGGGCCCGGCCCCCGGCCGAGGGGAAGGTGACGTTCTGGTGCGGGGTGGTCTCCACTGCGGTGCTCCTTCGGGTCGGGGCTGCGTCGGGCCAGTGTAGGCAGGAGTGTGGACAGGCGATTCCTCAGCACAGGGCAGGTGCGGGATCCCCCGAGGCGTTTGCTTTCGTACACTTCAGTGTGGGCCGCGTGACGGCCTGATCCAGCACAGAAGCCAGGAACCATGCACCAGCCCGGTGGCACCACGCCGCAGCGGGGAGCGTCGCCCCGGACCCGCGACGAGCACGCCGCCGCCGCGCGCCTCCCGCGGTCCCCGAGCGGACGGACGCCGCAGTGGGTGCTCGAGGAGGCGCTGGAGCAGCAGCGCGAGGCCCTGCTGGGCCCGGGCGCGCGCCGGCGCCGGGACCGGCGCGCCGCCCGGGCGGCCAGGGCATCCGCCCGCCGTTGGGCGAGGGCGCCGCGGAGGCGCAGCCCAGCGTGGCGGGCGACCCCGGCCGTGGGCGTCGTGGTGCTGCTGATGCTCTGGTTCACGCCCGGGCTCTTCCAGGACTACGCGCTGCCGGTCATCCGCCCCTACCTGCCGAACGCGTCGGCACCCCCGCC
Organism: Kocuria sp. CPCC 205263; assembly: GCF_040981075.1. Lineage (NCBI taxonomy): Bacteria > Bacillati > Actinomycetota > Actinomycetes > Micrococcales > Micrococcaceae > Kocuria > Kocuria sp. CPCC 205263. The sequence continues at coordinate 1,339 of NZ_JAVKPV010000006.1, forward strand.
CGGGGTCGGGGCCGCACCGGCGCCGCTGGGGGCGCCCCCGGCGGTCGAGGACGTCGGCGGCCACCGCTTCATGGACTCCCCGGACCCCGCCCAGCCGATGGTCGCCTACGACCCGTGCCGTCCGGTGCACTACGTCGTGCGCCCGGACGGCGCCCCGCCGGGCGGCCGGCAGCTCGTCGAGGAGGCGGTCGCCGAGATCTCCGCGGCCACCGGTCTGCGGTTCGTCCCGGCGGGGACGACGACGGAGGCGCCCGCCGAGCAGCGCGCGCCCTATCAGCCGGACCGGTACGGCCGGCAGTGGGCGCCCGTGCTCATCGCGTGGTCCGACGAGACCGAGGTGCCGGGGCTGGTCGGCAACGTGGTGGGCCTCGGCGGCAGCACGGCCCGGCAGGCGCCCGGGGGGCCGTTCGCCTACGTCACCGGTCAGGTCGCCCTCGACGCCCCCGGTCTGGCGCCGGTGCTGGAGCACCCGGACGGAGCGGCCCACGTCCGCGCGACCATCATCCACGAGCTGGCGCACGTGGTGGGGCTCGCCCACGTCGACGACCCCACCCAGATGATGCACCCGGCGGGCGGGGCCACGGTGCTCTCGGCCGGGGACCGGGCCGGCCTGGCGAAGCTGGGCGCCGGGCCGTGCGTGCCGCGGCTCTGACCCGGACCGCGCCGGCGTGCCGTCCGCCGCGCCCGGATCCGGGCCGGCGCCGCAGGTCGGAGCGCGGTGGGCGGACGCCCGGTGGGTGAACGAGCGGCGCGGCGTCGTTCGCCGACATGTTCCCCGGACGCCACCGGCCGGCCACGCCCCGGTCCTACGCTCGGCGCATGCGCAGAGTCCCAGCAGCAGCCGCCGCACTGGCCGCGGCCGTCCTCCTCACCTCCACGCCGGGGGCGCTCGCCCACGACGGCGATCCGGGCCGCGGGCCCGCCGGCGCGCCCGTGCTCGAGCAGCGCGCCACCCTCTCCGCCGACCACCTCGCCGAGGGCCCGCCCTCCGGGGCGGCAGCCACGCCGGCGAACGGCCGCACCGGCCCCTTCGACGGCCAGGTCATCCCCGGCTTCTCCGCCATGGTCGACAACGGCGACGGCACGTTCTGGGCCATGCCGGACAACGGCTTCGGCAACCAGGAGAACTCCGCCGACTTCCTGCTGCGGCTCTACCGCATCGCCCCGCAGTGGGAGACCGCCGAGGGCGGGAGCGGCGAGATCGAGGTCCAGGGCCACGTGTCGCTGCGGGACCCGCACCACCGCATCCCCTTCCCCGTGGTGCACGAGGACACCGAGGAGCGGCTGCTGACCGGCAACGACTTCGACGTCGAGTCCGTGGTCCGCCAGCCGGACGGCACCTTCTGGATCGGCGAGGAGTTCGGGCCCTTCCTGCTGCACGTGGACGCCGAGGGCGTGGTGCTCGAGGAGCCCGTCCCGCTGGCCGACGTCCGCGACGGCGGGACGGGCACGCTCAAGTCGCCGCAGAGCCCCTACCTCGAGGACGGGGAGCAGCCCACCGTCGGCGCCAGCAAGGGCTTCGAGGCCATGGCGGGCTCGCGGAACGGCCGCTACCTCTACCCGATCCTGGAGGGCGCCCTCGCCGACGACGACGATCCGCGCCGCCGGCTGGTCCTGGAGTTCGACACCAGGACGCGGGAGTACACCGGCCGCACGTGGGACTACGAGACGGACACCGACGCCAACCTCGTGGGCGACGCGTTCCTGACCGGTCAGAACCGGCTCCTGGTCCTCGAGCGCGACGACCTCGACGGCCCCGCGGCGGTCACCAAGCGCGTCTACGCCGTCGACCTCCGCCGCACGGACGACTCCGGCCACCTCGAGAAGGAGCTGGTCGCCGACCTGCTCGCCATCGACAACCCGGCCGGCATCGGCACCGGGACCTCCCCCGGCGCCTACGGCGTGGGCGAGCAGTTCTCCTTCCCCCAGCAGTCGGTCGAGGTGGTCCTGCAGCTGCGGGACGGCCGCCTGCTGGTCGGCAACGACAACAACTACCCGGGCAACGACGCCCGCGTCCCGGGCACCCCGGACGACACCGAGCTCATCGTGCTGGACCGCGAGCGCCTCGAGCCCGCGGCCGGGACGGGCCCCGAGGTGATCGGTCACCGCGGCGCCTCCGGCTACCGCCCCGAGCACACGCTGGCCTCCTACCAGCTGGCCATCACCCAGTGCGCCGACGTCATCGAACCCGACCTCGTCCCCACCAAGGACGGCGAGCTCGTGGCACGGCACGAGAACGAGATCGGCGGCACCACGGACGTCGAGGACCGCCCGGAGTTCGCCGAGCGGCGCACCACCAAGGTGGTCGACGGCGCCGAGGTCACCGGCTGGTTCACCGAGGACTTCACGCTGGCCGAGCTGCGCACCCTGCGCGCGGAGGAGCGCATCCCGGAGCTGCGCCCGGGCGGCACCGCCTTCGACGGCCTGTACCCGATCCCGACCTTCGAGGAGGTCGTGGACCTCGCCCGCCGCTCGCGCACCTGCGACGGCGAGCCGGTGGGGATCGCGCCCGAGCTCAAGCACCCCACGTACTTCGACTCGATCGGCCTGTCCCTGGAGGAGAGGACGGTCGAGGTGCTCGAGGCCAACGGCTACGGCGACGAGGCGGACCCGGTCGTCCTCCAGAGCTTCGAGACGGCCAACCTGCGCGAGCTCGACGGGATGACCGACGTGCGCCTCGCCCAGCTGGTCGACTGCTCGGGCGCGCCGTTCGACCTCGCCGCCGCCGGCGACCCGCGCGGCTACGCGGACCTCACGACGGCGGAGGGCCTGGCGGAGATCGCGTCCTACGCCGACATCCTCGGTGCCTGCAAGGACGTCATGATCCCGCGGGAGGCCGACGACACCCTCGGCGAGCCGACGGCCGTGATCGCCGAGGCCCACGCCGCGGGTCTCGAGGTCCACGGCTGGACCTTCCGGGCGGAGAACTCCTTCCTCCCCGCCGAGCACCGCGCCGGCGCCGATCCTCGGGCGCACGGCGACCTGGCGGGGGAGATCAGGGCCTTCGTGGAGGCCGGCATGGACGGACTCTTCTCCGACCACCCGGACCTCGCGGTGGCGGCCCTCGAGGACCTGTCCTGACGACCCGTTCCGGCGCCCTGTCCTGACGACGGCGTGCCAGGGGCCGCCCGGGCCGGACCGGGCGGCCCCTGCGCGGCCCGGTCGGTCACCGGCGGCGCTCGGCCCCGTCGTCGTCGGCGGGAGCCCTGGTGCGAAGCCGGGAGAACCCGACGAGGACCGAGGCCGTCGCCGTGATCGCCACCGCGAGCACCGCGATCCAGACCGCCACGGACCCGTAGCCGCCGGCCGCCTCGTGCGGGTCCAGGAACGGATAGGGGTACCACCACGGGTTGCCGGTGCCCTCGTCCAGCACGAACGGCGCCCGCACCAGCGTGTAGACGGCCCACAGCACCGGATAGACCACGATCCCGCCGACCGTCCGCCACCGGATCCGGCTCCGACCCGGGGCGAGCAGCCAGTCCAGCAGCGCGTAGACCGGGACGATCGTGTGCAGCAGTTCGTTGGCCCACGGCTGCTCCAGGGCCGCCTCCTGCGGCAGACCGCGCAGCAGCGCGTTGTAGACCACCCCGGTGGTGACGGTGTACGTCGTGGCCGCGGCGCGCAGGGCCCCGAACCACGGCGGGTCGGCGCCCCGCCGGGCGAGCAGCGACCACGCGCCGAACCCGAACACCACGGCGTGGAACAGCGACGTCTGGATGGTGAAGTAGCTGAAGAAGTTGGCGACGTCGACCGCGATGGCCCGGTCCCCGCGCTCGATCCAGAACCCCAGGTACGCCTGCAGCCGCCCGGCCACGGCCACGACCAGGGCCAGGCCCATCAGCACGCGGGTCGCGGCGAAGCACCGTCTCATGTCTGCCTTCCTCCGGTGCCGCAATCTACCCCGAACGGCTGACATGCGAGAATAGGGGTCCCGACACCACCGGCCGGATCGGAGGGAACATCGTGCGCAGGTTCGAGCCACCGCAGACCCGTGCCCGGCGCACGCGGCTGGTCCCGCTCGCGGTCGCCCTGGGCGTCCTGACCGGCTGCACGCCTCAGGCCGTGGAGGCCACCTCCCCCGCCGCACGGGCGCTCGCGGCCCTGCCCGTCGAGAACGCCGGCGGCGGGGAGGACTACGACCGGCTCGCCCAGTTCGGGGACTGGGCCGATCCCGACGGCAACGGCTGCGACGAGCGCAACGACATCCTGGCCCGGGACCTGACCGGTGACGTCCTCCACGACGACGGGTGCAGGGTCCTCTCCGGGACCCTCGAGGACCCCTACACCGGGCGGACGATCGAGTTCGTCCGCGGACCGCTGACCTCCGCCGACGTGCAGATCGACCACGTGGTGGCGCTGAAGAACGCGTGGATCTCCGGGGCCGACCGGCTCACCCGGGACGAGCGCACGGCCCTCGCCAACGACCCGCTCAACCTGCGGGCCGTTGACGGGCCGACCAACGGGGAGAAGTCCGCCTCCGACGCCGCCCAGTGGCTGCCGCCGAACGAGTCCTTCCGGTGCGAGTACGTGGCCACCCAGATCGCGGTCAAGACCCGCTACGAGCTGTTCGTGACGGCTCCCGAGCGGGACGCCATGGCGGACGTGCTGGCCGGGTGCCCGGACCAGGACGTGCCCACCGACGTCCTACCGGCCGGGAACACCGCCGCGGGACCGTCACCGGCGGAGGAGGTCCACTACGCCGACTGCGCCGCGGTCCGCGCCGCCGGCGCGGCGCCCCTGCGCTCGGACCAGCCCGGCTACCGGCCGGAGCTGGACCGGGGCGGGGCCGAGGGCCTGGCCTGCGAGTGACGGCGGACGCCGCAGCGCTGGGGGCACCACCGGACTCACCGGCCTGTCGCTGAGCAGCAGGCACGGCACGGGAGGGACACCCCGTGCTGCCGGCATCTCCTGGCAGCACCCCGCCCACCGCGTCCGGCCCGCCACTGGGCGCCGCAGTTCGGATCGACGCCGTCGTGGCCATCCCCTCGCACGGCAGGACGGAGAAGAATCTGGTGATGGACCTTCCCCGCATCTTCACCATCCGTGAGAGCACCCACCGGATCCACAACCCGCTGACCGCGGACAAGCTCGCGGCCCTGGGCGAGGCGCTCCACCTCGCCCCCGGGACACGGATGCTCGACCTGGCCAGCGGCTCGGGCGAGATGCTGTGCACCTGGGCGCGTGACCTGGGCTTCACGGGCACCGGGGTGGACATCAGCACGGTCTTCACCGAGCAGGCCCGGGCCCGCGCCGCCGAACTCGGCGTCGCGGACCGGGTCGAGTTCGTCCACGGTGACGCCGCCGGCCATGTCGCGGACCAGCCGGTCGACCTCGCCGCCTGTACCGGCGCCACGTGGATCGGCAACGGCGTCGCCGGAACCGCCGAGCTGCTCGACCGCAACCTCCGCCCCGGAGGACTGCTGCTGATCGGCGAACCCTACTGGCGGCGGCTTCCTCCGGACGAGGAGACCGCCCAGGCGTGCCACGCGACCGGCCTCGCCGACTTCCTGCCCCTGGCGGAACTGATCGAGCAGTTCCGGCAGCTCGGATACGACGTTGTGGAGATGATGCTGGCCGACCAGGACAGCTGGGACCGCTACGCCGCGGCCCAGTGGCTCAGCCTGCGCCGCTGGCTCGACCAGAACCCGGACGACGATCTGGCCACCGAGGTACGCGAAGAACTCACCACGGAGCCCGCCCGCTACGCGCGCTCCACGCGCGAGCACCTCGGCTGGGGAGTCTTCGCCCTCATGGCACGCTGATCTTCCGGAGCAGATTCCCGGGTCAACGGGCGTACGGCCCGGCGGGACCGAGGAGGTCGAGGGCGGGGCGCGGTACGAAACAACCGGTTCAGGAGTACCAGGAGCGCCTGGAGGAACGTGCGGGAGGCGGCTAGAGACCGATCTCGTCCAGGTCGGCCCCGACGATCAGCCGACCGCTGTACCCCTGCTGCGCCGCCTGCCACTTCTCGAGCGGCCAGCTGCCGGGCACGAAGTGGTTGAGCACGAGCGTCGGGACGCCGGCCTTCTCCGCGATGGCGCCCACCTCTTCGACAGGGGTGTGGGACTTGATGAGGTGCTGGAAAGCCGCCTCGTCCTCGGGGCTACGAGGTTCCGGATAGCGCTGGGCCGCCCATTCGGTGGCGATCACCTCGTGCACTAGCACATCGGCGCCCCGTGCCATCCGGACGAGGTTCTCGCTGGGTCCGGTGTCGCCGGAGAAGACGACGCTGCCGTCCTCGGTGTCGAAGCGGAAGGCGAAGGAGGGGAAGACCGGAGCATGCTGGACCAGGGTCGCGGAAACCTTCACCCGGTCGTCCTCGTAGAAGACCACCGGCTTCATCCGCGGGTGCGGATCGCCGTTCGGGTCGTCGACGAGACGCTCCGGCAGCGGGATGTCGTGACCGGCGAACATGTCCTGCGGGGCGGGCATGCCGCCGTCGATGGCGCGATCGTTGAAGTCCGTGGCGAAGGCACGCACGAGCAGCCCGACCATCTCCGCGGTGCCCGGGGTGGGGTTCTCGGGGGCGGTGATGGGCGGCATCAGATGGGTGCCGGTCTTCGGCGGCAGGATTCCGCGGTTGCCGGGGCCCCACACCGGGACAGGGCGGTCCGCCGCCACCAGACCGTTGTAGGCGCCCAGGCTGAGGATGTTCGACAGGTCGTTGATGTGGTCCGAGTGCAGGTGGGTCAGGAAGATCGCGCGCAGATCGCTCAGCGCGGCCCTGGCCTGCCAGTTCCCGAGCTCGGCGTCCATGAGCCGGAATCCGACGCCCTCGCCGGTGTCCACGAGGTAGTAGCGGTCACCGACGACCAGCGCGCTGGCGATGCCCGTGCGCGGCGGCTCGGTGGCACCCCAGCCCGGACCACCGCTGGTGCCCAGGAGGACGATCTTGGTCCGTGCATCGGAACGCAACGGCGTGCCGGCCGCCGCCGCAGCCACGGGGGCCGGGGCGAGCAGAGGAACAGCACTGGCAGCGGCGAGACCGCCGAGCACCGTACGACGCGACACGGGAATTTCTCGAGAGGACATCAGGACTCCTGGGCAGGCTGCAACGAGACGCACTTCACACTAGTCCGCGGACCGTGTGCTCAACAGGCAGTCGAGCACCGACCCCTTCCCCGCACCACGAGCGCACTGACCGACTGGGGCCCCTACGCCGGCGGGCCGGCCCCAGGCCCGTCCTGCGCCGTAGCACGCAAGTGCTCCCGGCCCACCCGGCGGACGCACGCGGTGATGCGGTGCAGCCGTTCGGAGTCCAGGGCCCAGCTCTGCCAGTAGAGCGCGACGTCGTGGTGCGCGTGGTCCTCGAGCAGGTCTAGGGACCCGTCGGAGAGGTCCGTGCCCAGCTGCAGCTCCGGGAGCATGCCCCAGCCCAGACCAGCCCGGACGGCGGCGAGGAAGCCCTCGGCGGACGGGACGGTGTGGGTGGGCGGGGACCGGTCGACGCCGCGGGCGCGCAGGGCGCGCAGCTGCAGGTCGTCCTTGGCGTTGAACCGGAGCACCGGCATGTCCGCCCAGTCGACGCCGGCCTCGGTGGTGAACCGCCGGCGCAGGGCGGGGGTGGCGACCGGGACGTAGCGCATGAAGCCCAGCCGCTCGAGCCGGCACCCGCTCACGGGGGCGGGGTCGCCGGTGACGGCGCCGATGACGTCCCCCTGGCGCAGGAGCCGGCTGCTGTGGTCCTGGTCCTCCACGTGCAGGTCCAGGGTGGTGTCCGACCAGCCGGCGGCCTCCTGCAGGACGGGCACGAACCAGGTGGCCAGGGAGTCGGCGTTGACCGCCACCGGGGTCACCGTCCGGGAGGAGATCCCGTGGCCGAGGGAGTGCAGGGCCTCCGCCTCGAGGACCTGCACCTGGCGGGCTATGCGCAGCAGCACGGCCCCGGCCTCGGTGGGGGTGCAGGGCGCGCCGCGGCGCACCACGACCTGGCCCACGGACGCCTCCAGGGCCTTGATCCGCTGGCTGACGGCCGACGGGGTGATCCCCAGGGCGTCCGCGGCGGCCTCGAAGGTGCCCTCGTCGACGATCGCGGTCAGGGCGCGCAGATGCTCGAAGTTCATGAAGCAAAACTAACGCACCCGTCAATTCTTTCGTTTGTCTGTATCTCAGGAGCTGGCTACCGTCGAGGCCATGTGGAGCATCTGGGGTACCGGGCTGATGAGCGGACTGGCGCTGATCGTCGCCCTCGGCGCGCAGAACGCGTTCGTGCTGCGGCAGGGCATCCGCCGCGAGCACGTGGGCGTGGTGGTGGCGCTGTGCGCGGTCAGCGACGCGGTGCTGATCCTCGGCGGCACGGCAGGCATCGGGGCGCTGGTCTCCCGGTTCCCCGAGGCCCTGGACGTGCTGCGGTGGGGCGGGGCCGCCTACCTGACGTGGTGGGCCGTGCGGTCCTTCGCCTCGGCCCTGAAGCCGTCCTCCGTGACCGCCGAGGCCCCGCGCTCCCGCGGATCGGTCATCGCCACCACCCTGGCCCTGACCTACCTGAACCCCCACGTCTACCTCGACACAGTGGTGCTGCTGGGCAGCCTCGCCAACCAGCACGGACCCGACGCCCGGTGGATCTTCGCCGGAGGTGCCGTGGTGGGCAGCGTGGTGTGGTTCTCCGCCCTGGGCTACGGCGCCCGGGCGCTGTCCGGGGTGCTCAGCAGCCCGCGCACCTGGCGGGTGATGGACCTGGTGATTGGCGTGGTGATGCTCGCCCTGGCCGTCAACCTGGTGCGGGGCTGATCCCGCGGTCTCAGCCGGCGGCCGGCTCCTCTGTGACGGGCTCCCCGGCGGCCGGCTCCTCTGTGACGGGCTCCCCGGTGGCCGGCTCCTCGGTCACCGGCTCCGCCGACGTGGCCTCGGTCCAGGAGGCGCCGGGCTCCCGGGGCGTCCCGGCGGCGAAGGCCTGCCGGACGGCCTCGGCCTGCTCCTCGGGACCGGCGTGCTCGGCGGCGGCGATCACCGTGGCGAACGCCTTCGTGTCGTGGACGAGCTCGGTGATCGTCTCGGGCGAGTCGACGCACCAGGCGTAGGCCGTCGCGTAGTCCACGGGGCGCCCATTGGCGGTCACGGTCCCGCGCTCGTCGATCTCCACGCTCATGCGTCCTCCTCGGTCGGGGCTCCGGCCCCCGGGGCGGGCCGGCCGTACGGCGAGAGTACCCCCGGTCGGGAGGGCAGGACCGGAGGGGACCCCCTGCCGGCCGGATCCGCGCCACCCGGGCGGGCGCACCCCGTCGCGGAGTGACAACCTGTCGTCAGCGGTTGTCAGGCCCGCTCCCTAGACTGGACGGGTGCAGGCCTGGCTGGAGTCCCTCCCCCTCTGGGCCGCGATCCTGTTCTTCTGGGCCGGGGCCGTCGTGCGGACCACCACCATCTTCGCCCTGGGCCGCGCCGCCGCCACCCGCGGGAGCCGGCGCTCCGACCGCGTCCGCGAGCTCATGGACACCGCCGTCTACCGGCGGGCCCAGCGCCTCGTGCACCGCTGGGGCGTCCTGGCCGTCCCGGCCTGCTTCCTCACCGTGGGTCTGCAGACCGCCGTCATCCTCACCACGGCCGTCACGGGCATGCCGCTGCGCCGCTGGATGCCCGCGATGCTCGTGGGCACCCTCATCTGGGGCGTCATCTACGGCACCGTGGGCATGGCGGTCGTCTGGGCGTGGCTGGAGCAGCCGTGGGTGGTCGCGCCGGTCGTCGTCGTCGGGCTCCTCCTGCTGCTCGGCCACAGGATCCGCGCGCGACGCCGGGCCCGCCGCGAGCGCCGCGACGAGGACCTGCCGATCTCCCGGTGACCCCCCGGACCGCCGTCCGGTCTCAGAGAATTCTTATGAACCGGGGGTAGTGTTCCAGCAGTGATGTCACCGATGCAGTCCCCCGTTCCCCACATGTTCGCCGCGCCCGTCTACGCCGCCGAGCGGCTGCTCGTCGAGGCCATCCACGACGAGCACGTCAGCGTCGACGCCGTCGTCGTCCTCGACGCCGTGGCCGAGCACGTCACGGCCGCTGAGACCCCCGCCCTCGAGGTCGTCGCCGAGGACGCCCAGCTCACCTGCGCGGAGCTCACGGCCGCCCTGGGTGACCTGGACGACCTGGGCTACCTCCAGGAGCTGGCCGAGCACGCCCCGCCCCTGTCCGCTCTTCGCGCCTCGCTCTTCGGAACGGCCGCCTAACCGCAGCGGTCACCGCGCTCCACCGCCGCGGGACGACACGTCCCGTCACGAAACGTCGTTGCAATGCGTGTTTCATACCTTTGCCGTCATCGACGGGGTGCCATGCATCCCACGGACACGGCGCGGGGCACCGCCCCGCGCCACGGCAGACGTGCCGGCTCACCGGCGCGGGAGAGCGACGGCCATGACCGCCCAGCAGCACGATCTCGGGGACGCCGACCTGACCGTCCGCAACGCCGATCCGTCCCTGCACAACGAGGACCTCGCGCCCCTGCCGGCGTCACGACGCACGTGGGGATGGTTCGCCGTCTTCAACGTGTGGTCCAACGACATCCAGAGCCTCGCCGGCTACACCCTCGCGGCGAGCCTGTTCATCACGGCGGGCATCAACGGCTGGTTCGTGTTCGCCGCCATCCTGCTGGCCGGGTTCATCATCAAGGTGCTCGTGGACCTCAGCGGCCGGCCGAGCGTGAAGTACGGCTTCCCCTACCCGGTGCTGGCCCGGGCCTCCATGGGTGTGCGTGGGGCACAGTTCCCCGCGATCGTCCGCGCCGTCGTCGCCGTCTTCTGGTACGGGGCGCAGACCTACTTCGCCTCGACCGCCATCGCGCTCGCCCTCAACGCCCTGCTCGACTCCCCCGGCGGCCCGCTGCTCCTCGGGATGGACGGGGTCGCGTGGTTCTCCTACGTGCTGGCCTCCGTACTGCAGGTGGCACTGTTCCTCGGCGGCATCGAGCGGATCGCCACCTTCCTCAACGTGGTGGGCCCCGCGGTCTATCTCGTGATGATCGCGCTCCTGGTGGCAATCTGGGTGCAACTGGGCTCCGCGCTGCCACGGGCGGTCGGGACGGTGTTCTCCTCCTCGGAGGTCACGGGCTGGGCCGCGGTCTCTGCCTTCGCGGGGGTGACCGGCACGATGATCGCCTACTTCGCCGCCGTGGTGATCAACTTCGGGGACTTCGCCCGCAACGTCCGCACCGAGCGGGCCATGCGCCTCGGCAATCTCACCGGCCTGCCGCTGAGCCTCGCCCTGTTCACGTTCCTGTCGGTGTTCATCACGGCCGGGGCGTACCTGCTCTACCAGGACGGCGAGGGCGAGCCGCTGACCAACCCCGCGGAGATCGTCGGGCTCGTGGACAACACCGCGCTCACGGTCCTCGCCGCGGTGACGTTCCTGCTGGCGACGCTGGGCATCAACGTCGTCGCGAACTTCATCCCGCCGTCCTACTCGCTGTCCAACATCAGCCCGGCGAGAATCTCGTTCCGCACCGCGGGCACGATAACGGCGGCGGCGGGCTTCGTCATCGGGGCGCTGTGGGTCGCGGTGATCTCGACCATCGGGCTGCCGGCGTTCGTGGACACCCTGGGCGCGGTGCTGGCGCCGCTGTACGGGATCATCGTGGCCGACTACTACGTGGTGCGGAAGCAGCGGCTGAACCTGCACGACCTGTACTCGGCCGACCCGCAGGGCGCCTACTGGTTCACCCGCGGCTGGAACCGGCGCGCAGTGGTCGCGTTCGCCGCAGCCGCGGTGTTCTCGGTCCTGGCCGTGTGGTTGCCGCAGCTGGCGCAGCTCAGCGGCTTCGCCTGGGTGATCGGTGCCGCCCTCGGCGGGCTGTTTCACTGGCTGGCCATGCGGAGGATCGTGGTGCGGACCTCGGCCGACGACCGCTGAGCCCCGGAGGGTCGGGGGACGGACTCAGTCCTTCTGCTCGGACTCCTCGTTCTTGGCGTCCCCGTGCTCGTGCGGGATCGGGGTCATCTCGGTGGTCATGTCGGCGTCGTCGTTGGAGGCGGCGTCCTCGATGGGGTCCGGGCTGGAGGTGGGCTGCTCGCTCACGGGGTGCTCCTTCGTCGGGATGGCGTGCGCCGCATCGGCGCGGTGTCCCCAGACTACGACGGCGCCCTGCTCAGCCGGCGCCCTCCGCCGGGGCGCGCAGCGGCGCGAGGGCGGTGGACCAGGCCACGACCTGGTCCAGCATCGTGGCCAGCGAGCGCCGGTGGTGCTCGGCCGGGGCGAAGGTGCGGTAGTGCTCGAAGTCCGTGCGCAGGGACAGCGACACCTGCTGGCGCACGTCGGCCAGCTGCAGCTCCCCGGCCACCTGCCGCAGCTGCTCCACGGCGCGCACGCCACCGGCGGTGCCGTAGGAGACGAAGCCCACGGCCTTGTTGTTCCACTCGGCGTAGAGGTAGTCGAAGGCGTTCTTCAGCACCCCGGGCGCGCCGTGGTTGTACTCGGGGGTGACCACCACGAAGCCGTCGAAGCGATCGATCGTGGCCGCCCACCGCCTGGTGTGCTCGTTCTGGTACTTCCCGGCCGAGGGCGGCATCGGCTCGTCGAAGTGCGGCAGGGGGTGCTCGCGCAGGTCGAGGAGCTCGAACTGGGCGTCGCCGCGCCCGGAGGCGTGGGCGAGGACCCAGCGGGCCACGTCCCCGCCGTTGCGGTTCGGCCGGGTGCTACCGAGGATGATGCCGATGCGGACCATGGCGGTCCCTCCTGAGGGTCTCGGATCAGGTGCTGACAGTGCCAACACGTGCTGCGGGCCGCTGTTTCCCGGCCGGAACCGCGGACAGCAGCCGCACGGCCTCGCGGGCGGCCGCCCGCCCCGCGCGGGTGGCGCCGAGGGTCGAGGCCGAGGCGCCGTAGCCGACCAGCAGCACCCGCGGATCCCGGAGCACGCGCACCCCGTCCATCCGGATGCCGCCGCCAGGTTCGCGCAGTCCCAGGGGTGCCAGGTGGTCCAGGGCGGGCCGGAAGCCGGTGGCCCACAGGATCGCGTCCGCTCGCACCTCCCGGCCGTCGGCGAGCCGGACGCCCTCGGGCGTCACCGCCCCCAGCGGCCCGGCCGAGACGAGGATGCCGGCCTCGATCCCGGCCCGGTACTGCGCGGTCAGGGGCAGTCCGGTGGCCGAGACCACGCTGGCTGTCGGCAGCCCCGCGCGGGTCCGTCCGTCGACCCGGCGCTCGACGTCCCGCCCCCAGTCCGGGTCGAACTCCCGGTCCGTGAAGCGCGGGGGCCGGCGGGTGACCCACGTGGTGGTGGCGCCCGCCGCGGCGAGCTGGAGCAGGAACTGCACGGCCGAGGTGCCGCCGCCCACGACCACCACGTGCCGGCCGTGGAACTCCTCCGCGGAGCGGAAGTCGTGGGTGTGCAGCTGCCGCCCGCGGAAGGACTCCCGCCCGGGGTAGTACGGCCAGTGGGGACGGTCCCAGGTCCCGGTGCCGTTGATCACCAGCTCCGTCCGCCAGGTGCCGGTGTCCGTGACCACCTCGAGCGGCCCGTCGTCGGACGCCGCCTCGACCCGCCGCACCGCGACGGGACGGTGGACCGGCAGCGCGAAGCGGCGCTCGTACTCGCCGTAGTAGCGGGCGACGACGGCGGAGGCCGGCTCGGCCGGGTCCGGCGCCCCGAGGGGCAGCCCGGGCAGGTCGTGGATCCCGTGGGCGCCGCCGAAGGTGAGCGAGGGCCAGCGGTGCCGCCACGCTCCCCCGGGGCCGGGATTGGCGTCGAGGACCACGAAGTCCTCCTCGGGGACCAGTCCCCGGCGCCGCAGGTGGTGGGCCGCCGACAGCCCGGCCTGTCCCGCCCCGATGATCACGACCTTCATGCCCGCTCCCCTTTTTGGTTGATGTATCACCAATTAGGAAACGGCCGGGGGTGCCGGGCTATTCCTGGACCCGCCCCGCCGCCGGGGCGTGCTCCCCGAGCAGGGAGCGCACGTGCCGGACCGCCCGCCGGGCCTCCGGCGTCCACCAGGCGCCCACGTAGACGTGGAAGGCGCCGGGCTCGTAGATCAGCTTCCCCGGGTTGCCCGCCCGCGCCAGGTCCCGCGCGAAGGCCAGGACGTCGGCGGCCAGGATGTCCTTGCCGCCCTGGACCACGTGCACCGGCGGCAGCCCGGCCACGTCCCCGTAGAGCGGACTGACCAGCGGGTCGGTGAGCTCGCGGTCCCGCGCCCAGGCCGCGGCCATGGGCACCACCCGGTCGGTGCTCAGCATCGGGTCGTGCGGGTCGATCTCCCGCACGGCCGGGTGCGTGGCGGAGACGTCCACCGCCGGGGAGAAGCCCACCACGTGGTCGGGCATCCGTTGCCCGGCGTCCCGCAGGCGCATGGCCAGCCCGATCGCCAGGCACCCGCCGGCCGAGTCCCCGGCGACCACGATCCGGTCCGCGGCGGGCCGGGTCACGAGGTCCGCCCAGGCCGCGGCGAGGAAGTCGTAGCCCTCGTCCACGTGGCCCTCCGGGGCCAGCCGGTACAGCGGGACCGTGACCGTGGTCCCGGTGTCCTTCACGAGCTCGCGGACGATCCACCAGTGCGCCGGCAGCAGCGGATTCACGAACGCCCCGCCGTGCAGGTAGATCAAGTGGGACCCGTCCGCCCCGGCGCGCGGGGTCAGGCGCAGCAGCGGGCGCCCGGCCACCTCGGTGCGCTCCACGGCGTGCGAGCGTCGCAGGTCGGCGGGGACCCTGGCCGGCTCCGGGTACCGGCGCCCGTGCAGCTGCTCCACCGGGGTCCACGGCTGCAGGCGCGCCCGCAGCCGGACCGCCTGGGCCGTCAGGGCCATGCTGATGCTCATCCGGTCACCCTTCCTTCGCGCCGGGCTCAGGCCAGCTGGAGGGTGGTGAGGCAGGTCGGGCTGTCCGGGGAGGTCCCGAACTCCTGGACCGCCCGGCCCCGCTCCGAGCTGATCTCGAGCGTGCCGGTGATGTCCTTGGGCAGCCAGAAGCCCACGAACCCGTTCTCGTAGCTGGTCACGCTCTCGTCCACGAGCACGGACCCGGAGCCGTCGGTGATCCGCACGTCGAAGTCCTCGCCCACGAACTCGCCCTGGCACCCGGAGAGGCTGTGGAAGAAGCACTCGTGGGTCGTGGTGGCATACGGGGCGACCGCCAGGTAGAAGCGGTCCTCCGGCATGGGCAGGGTCGTCTCGGCGGTGCCGTCGTCGAGGACCACCTCGTCGTAGGTCACGGAGCCGGCGAGCCCGGCGTCGCGGTCCTCGTGCGTGCGGTCCAGCTGCTCGACGACCTCCTGCGTGCTCGCGCCCTCGAGGCCGTGCGCCCGGAGCAGGTCGTCCTGCTCGGGGCCCCCGCCGGCGCAGCCGGAGACGAGGAGGAGGACGGCGGCGGACACGGACAGCACGGCGGATCGCATGGGTCCAGGGTATCGGGGCGGCCCCTGCCACCGGCTCCCCCGCAACCACCCCGGGATGCCGGGAGTTTCCTGTGGGACCGGTCACAGATCCGGCGCCGGCGGCTAGAGTGGATGTCCAGTGGTGTGAGGGGTTCGGGAGGATCCGCCATGCAGAGCACCGAGAACAACGACGTCTCCGGGATCGTGCTTCTGATCGCCGGGGCGGTGGTCCTGTCGGTGGTCTCGTTCGTCCCCGTCAACCTGGGCACGATCCTTCTCCTCCTGCTGGCCGGAGCCGCCCTGTGCCTGCTCGGCGTGCTCCTGCGGACGCTCGTCCGCTCCCTGGTGGATCGCTCGCGGGAGCGGCTGCACGGCACGCCGCGGAGCAGCTCCGGGACCGGCGCAAGGTCCGGTGCACGGACGGACGGAAGGGCCACCGCGAGGAACCTGGGGAAGAGCCCCCGGAAGAACAGCGGGAAGTCGATCGCCAGGACCGCTGAGCAGGCCCGGCTGGCCGCCGCGGAGGACATGCGCACCGCGTGGATCCGGTGGCAGCTCGGCGTCCTGCCGCCGCAGCAGCGGCACGGGGACGCGAGCTTCATCGCCGTCCGGCTGGCCGAGGTCCCGCACGCGGACTGGGACGCCACCCAGCTCCGGCGGCATGGCCAGGCCCTGTGGTCCGTCCGGGACGCCGCCGCCAGGACGCCCCTGCACGGAGAGGTCGAGGCCCGCCTGGACCGGGTGGCCGCCATGCTCTCGGAGCTGATCGACGAGGAGTTCGACACCCACCGCGGCCAGACCGACGACCGCTACCTGTACCACCCGGACCGGGAGGTCCGGGCCGCCTACCTGGCGGGCGGCTCGCAGGGCGTCGAGGCCATCATGGGCACCATCACCGCCGTCCGCGCCCAGGTCCGCGAGGACGCCGCCGCCCGGGCCGCCGCGGACTCCCTGGCGCGCGAGCGCAACGCCGCTCTCCGCGCCCTCCGGGAGACCCGCCGGCCGGCCCGGCCCCGGGACGCCCACGCCGCGTGGGAGGCGCAGGCCGAGCAGATCGGCCGGTGAGCCGCCGGGACCGGGGCGGGCCCTACGCCAGGTGCTCCTCCGGCTCGCCCTGGAACTCGCGCACCTCCACCGGGAGCGTGGTCGCCTGCGCCAGCTTGCGGCCCCACTCGATGGCGGCGTCGTAGTCCGGGGCGGCCACGATGCAGATGCCCCCGGCGTGCTCGTCCTCGCGCTCGTACGGACCGTCGGTGGTCACCACGTCCTCGCCGTGGAAGCGCACGACGACGGACGCTTCCGCCCGGTCCAGGCCCCCGGCGAAGACCCACGCCCCGGCCGCCCTGAGCTCCTCGTTGAACGCGGCGACGTCCCGCATCACCGGCTCGAGGATCTCCGGGGCCGCCGGTCCGCCGTCGGGCTGTTCAATGCTGAGCAGGTAGTGCTTCATGGCGAGCCTCCTGGGCGTCGGATGGTCCTCGGAGTCTACGGTCGCGGCGGCCCGCCGAAATAGACCTGGGCGTCCACCACCTGCCCGTCGCGCACGGTGATCGCCTCCATGTTCCGGAAGGTCCCCCCGGTCCGGAGCTCGTACTCGTACCGGACGAGCACCAGGCCGGGCTCCGCCTCGACCACCTGGAGCAGGTCCTGCCGGGAGACCCGCTGCGCCGTGGGGAAGCACCGCTCGAAGTACGCGGCCCGGTCGATGTGGTCGTCCTGAGGGGACGTGAACCGGAATCCGTCCCCGACGAGCCCGCGGGCCGCCGCCTCGTCCTGCGCGAGGTAGGCGGCGAAGAGCCGCCGGACGACGTCCGTGCTGCTGCTGGTCATGCCCGCAAGCTACTCCCGGGCGGGGTGCGGGACAAGCGGCGGAGCCGGTCCGCCCGCCGGGGCTCAGCCGTTCTGCGGGACCTGGGCCACCAGCTCGTCGTCGCCGGGCTCCGCCACGGGCGGCAGGGCCCGGGCCTGCTCCGCGACGGGGCGCACCGCACGGTCCGCGGGCTCCAGGCGCACGGTCCGGCCCGTCTCGAGGGAGGCGAGCACCGCTTCGTGCACCCGGATGTCCATCAGCCCCTCCTCCCCGCCGGCCTCGGGATCGGTCCCGGCGAGGATGCAGTCCGAGAAGTACTCGGTCTGGCCCGCGAACTGCTCCACCGGGTCGTGGGCGCGGGTCTCGCTGCGCCCGTCGCGGGTCACCGTCCAGCTGATGCCCACCTCGGGGCCGAAGCCGAAGCACGGCTGCGCCGCGACCACGCCCCCGGTGCCCACCACCGTGAACTGCTCGGTGGCCTCGCCCGCGTAGCTGATGGTGAACTGTGCCACCCGCTGCCCGGGGAAGCGCAGCGTCACCGCCACGGTGTCGTCGAAGTCGAAGCCGCGCCCCGGGGTCCGCACCCCCATCGCGTGGACCTCGAGGGGCTCGGCCGCGAACAGGTGGCGCACCGCGTTGAGGGGGTAGCTGCCCATGTCCGGGATGGGCCCGCCCCAGTACCCGGAGTGCCCGCGGTGGTTGGCCTCGTCGATGTCCTGGGTGAAGACGGCGGTGAACAGCCGGGCGTCGCCCACCAGCCCCTCGTCCCGGACCCGGGTGATCAGCTCGAGCGTGCCGGGCTCGTGGTGCAACCGGTACGCGACCATCAGCCGGGCCCCGCCGCGCGCGGCGGCGTCGATCATCGCCCGGCAGTCCTCCACGGACGTCTCCATCGGCTTCTCCACCAGCACGTGGACGCCCGCCTCGAGCGCCGGCTCGGCGAACTCGCGGTGCCGGAACACGGGCGTGGCCACGTAGACCGCGTCCACGTCCCCGGAGGCCAGCAGCGCCGGATAGTCCTCGTAGGAGTACGCCGGCACGCCGTACTCGGCCGCGAGCTCCCGGGCCTTGTCCGGGGTGCCGGTGACCAGCGCCGCCAGCACGGAGCTGCCGGCCCGGGCCATGGCGGGCAGGAACGCCTGCTGGGAGATCTGGCCGAGCCCGACCACCGCGTAGCGCACGGGGCCGTTCGTCGAGGGGGCGGTCCGGGGAGAGGTCATGGGGCATCCTTCGCGGTCGGGACGGGCGGACGGTCCCGACCAGACTAGCCGCGCGGGGTCCCGGCCGGGCGGAGCGGGCCCGGCGTCCCCGGATCCCGCCGGATGCGCGATCATGGGAGGTCCGAGGGACCGCGCACGCGTCCGTCCCCGCCCGTCAGGAGGATCCGTGCCCAAGAGCAAGCCCCGCAAGAAGGCCGCCGCCAAGAAGAAGCAGCAGCGGCGGGAGTTCCACGCCGCGGCCGGCGCCCGCACCGTCGACATCGAGGGCGCCGCGCAGGGCACCTGGGACGACGACGCCCACGAGCTGCTCGTCGCCCGCGGCTGGGTGGCCTACCGGGACCTGGAGATGGACCAGCTCGGCGACGGCTGGGAGTGGCTGCCGTCCCAGCTGCCCCTCGACGCCGGCGTGGGCGGAGAGCCCGGGCCCACCACCGTGTTCGCCGCGGCCGAGGGCGGCTACGACGTCGAGCTGGCCAACCCGAACGGCTCCGTGGACCCGGACCGCGCGGGCCACTACGACACCCTCGAGGACCTCGCGGCGGACCTGGACAGCCTCGAGGCCTGGCGCGTGCCGGCCGACGAGTACGTCCTGCCGGACGTCCCCGCCTTCTCCGCGGACACCCCGTGGGCGATCTGCCAGCTCTGGGCCGGCGGGATGATCGACCACTGGGAGCTCGCGGCGGACCTCATCCACTTCCCGTACGAGGAGACCGAGGAGGGCTTCGCCGCGGTCGAGCGCGCCCACCGGACCGGGCTGATCCCCGCCCAGCTCTACGCCGCGATCCGCGCCGGCCGGGCCGCGTAGCGGGATCCTCTTGTCGGGGCTCCGGGCCCGGCGTAGCGTGAGCCGGGACCATCACCCTGTTGAGCGCACGAGGAGCGGCATGAGCGAGACGACCCCGGACCCGGCCCAGAACAAGCCCTCCCAGGCCGAGGGGGACGTGCCGGAGGACCAGAGCGTGCAGTCGGCCGTCGACCCGGACGACAACAAGCCCTCCCAGGCCGAGGGGGACGCCCCCGAGGACGCGCCGGGCGACGACTGAGCCCCGGCACGAACGGTCCCGGGCGCCCCGCCGAGGGCGGCACGCGCCCGGGATCAGTGGCGGGTCAGCCCCCGGTCGTCCCGGGCGGAGGCGTTCTTCGGCGCCCACGCGGACAGGTCGAGGAGGTCGGCCACCTCGCGGTAGTGGCTGGTGGAGAGGATCCCGAAGCCGGCCTCGACCGCGCGGCGGTAGTAGTGCACGTCCAGGGCGTCGGCGGACAGGTTCTCGTCGTAGCGGTGCAGCTCGAGGCGCATGGGCACGTTCCAGCTCCGCATCCGCAGGCTCTCCTCCATGTCCGGGACGTAGTGGCCGGCGAAGCCGATCACCCGGCGGAGGTCGGGCACCTCCCGCCGGACGTCGTCGACCGTGGGCAGGCCGTCCGGGTGGGCCGGGACGAAGTAGACGAGGTCGGGGGCGATCCTGCGGTAGACGGCCAGCTCCGTCAGCCCGTGCACGCTCACCACCACCTGGCCCTCGGCCCGGTGCGTGCGGACGAGCTCGACGACGGCCTCCGGGGTCACGTTCTTGACGTCGAGCCACAGCACCGCCCCGGCCAGCACCGCCCAGGTGAGGAACTCGCCGGCCTCCCGGATGGGGAACCGGGTGACCTCGCCGTAGTTGTCCACCAGGTGCTGGCTGAGCACGTAGTCGGCCGACTGCTCGCTCACCGGGCCGGCGCCGGTGCTCCCGTGCCCCATGACGGCCTCGTGCAGGACCACGCACCGACCGTCGACCGTGGTGCGCAGCTCGATCTCGATCATGGTGCGCGCCCGGGTGGCCAGGACGTTCTGGGCGGACTCGAGCGCCGAGCAGGGCCAGGACCCGTCGGGGTGGAACCCGGCGCGGCGGGCGAGCAGGAGGGGCCCGTCGGCGGACAGGCGGTCGTGGCGGGTGTAGGCGGCCAGTTCGGCCGGCGAGTCGAAGACGATCGAGTGCCCTGCTGCGCGCGCCGGCACGTCGGTTGCGACGTGGTCCGGCGAGTCCGGGCGGCGGTAGTTCTTCGGCATGGGAACTCCTGGGGGGATGGGAGCGCGGACAGCGGCCGCGGGGGGACGGCCGGCGGACGGGAAGCGGGGGAACTGCCCGTCCACGTGCTCAGGGGCCCTCGGCCACCCGTGCACGCTCCAACTCTTCCACGTCCGAGGCCGAATACGTGGCTGCGATCTGCATGTCGTTGCCTCCGCGCAGGACATTGCCGGTGCTGAGGCCCCGGAAGAGCGTCCTGGGGATGGGCCGGTAGGCGGTGCGGCCGTCTCCGACGGGCCGGACGCCGGTCCCGTGGCGCAGGGCGACGGCGTGCAGCCACACGTCGTCGGCCATCGGCGCGCACGCGGTGAACGCGGTGCCGAGCTCGCGCAGGGCGTCGAGCAGGTGCGGCGGGTAGAGCACGCCGGAGGTGCCCGTGGCGAAGGTGCGGACGGACGCTCCCGCCGGGGCGCCGGGGCTCCATGTCGCGTAGGGCAGGATCCGTCCTCCGCCGAGGCGGATCCGGTGGGTGCGGTGGGCGACCACGTCGTACGGGTGCTGCGCGTGGACCGCGAGCAGCTCCTCAAGCCACGTCGGGCCGTAGAGCACGTCGTCGTCCGCGATGACCAGCGGCAGTTCGTGCCGCGCCCGGGACCGGACGTAGGGGTAGTACTTCTGGTGGGGTCCCCAGTCCTCGGTGCACCTCAGCTCGAGGCCCCGGCGCACCAGCCGCGCCAGCGGCGCGGGCGGGTCCGCCACGACGTCGGCCTCGCGCAGCCACAGGATCAGCCGTTGCGGGCGCACGGTGCCGTGCGCCATCGACTCGACGGCCAGGTGCACCGCCCGGATCCGGCTCCCGTAGGACGTGAGGCTCACGACCACGGGCGCGTCCCCCCGCACGGGCGCGTCCGAGAAGCGGTTCCGGAGCCGGAAGTACAGGGCGCTGCGGCTGGTGCGGAACGAGCGCAGCCAGTCGAGGACCAGCTCCCGGGACAGCACCCACCGCAGGGGGTGCTGGCGCCTCCCGCCCGGCCGGGGTCTCACGACGGGCGGGCCAGGGCTGCCCGGGCCGCCTCCCCGCCGAGCTGGAGGACGCCGGTGTCGGTCGTGACGGCGATCCAGGAGAATTTCTGCGCCCGCAGCGCGGCGGCACGCTCGGGCGTGCCGGCGTAGGCGCCCGCCAGGACACCGGCCTCGCGGCACGCGCGCACGATCGTGGGCAGGGGCGCGTCCTGCGAGGTGTCCGCGAGCAGCTCGTCGACGTCCCGGCCCAGGGCGAGCGCGAGGTCGAAGGGCCCCACGAAAACCATGTCCAGGTCCGGGACCGCCGCGATCGCCCGGACCGCGGCGACCGCGGGCTCGGTCTCCACCATCACGGCGCACAGCGGTCGGGGCACGGACGCCACCCCGGCGGCGGGGTCCCGCGTGCCGGGCAGCGGTCCCCAGCTCCGGGCACCCCGCGGCGGGTAGTGGGCCGCGGCGACCGCGGCCTCGGCCTGTGCCTCGTCCTGGACGAGCGGCACGACGACGCCGTCGGCGCCGGCGTCCAGCGCCCGGCCGATGAGCGTGGGGTCGTTCGCGGCGACCCGGACCAGCACCCGGGCGGCCGGCTCGCGCCGCAGGGCGAAGAGACCACGGACGGCGGCGTCGTCGAAGTGGCCGTGCTGGGCGTCGACGCCCACCCAGGCGAAGCCCGCACGTTCGAGAGCGAGCACGGTCCGGGCGTCGCCGAGCGTGGCCCACACCCCCGCACGCACCCCGTCGTCGCCGCCGTTGCCGTTGCCGGAAGGTTCTGCCTCGGTCATGGCCTCATTCTGGCAGGAGCCGGGCTCAGATCTCCGCGGTGGCCAGCACCGGCAGGGTGGGCGTCTCGGAGCCGCCGGCGGGCTCCACGGTCATGGCCACCGCCCCGGCCCGGTCGATGTCGCCGTCCAGCCAGACCTGCACCTGTCCGCCGCCGAAGCGCACGTCCGGCACCGGGGTCTCGTCCTGCACGAGCCACAGCTGGTACTCCCGGTCCTCCCCCGGTCCGGCGAGGTCGGAGGCGACGAACAGCGCCGCGTCCGCCTGCGCCGAGACCACCAGGGTGGCCGGCCGGCCGTCCACGTCGAGCTGGCGGGTGGTGACGTCCGGGGCGCTCAGCAGCCGGTTCTGCCGGTCCTGCTCCTGGGCCACCAGCTGCTGCTCCCGCTGCTCGGCCTGCGTGCCGACGGCCCAGCCGCCCAGGGCCGCACCCGGCAGGAGCACGGCGGCCGCGGCGGCGGCCAGCCAGCGGCTCCGGAGACGGCGCCGCTGCGCCAGGGACACGAGCGCGTCCCCGGCCCGGTCCTCCGGCCGCCGCTCCTGGGGCGTCCCGCGCACGGCCGCCAGGACGTCCCCGCGCAGCGCCGCCGGCGGCGGCTCGGCCACGGCGGCGGCCAGGTGCGCCCCGACCTCCGCGAACGCGGCCACCTCCTCCCGGCAGGCGGCGCAGCCGCGCAGATGGAGCTCGAACGCGGCGCGCTCGCCGGGCTCGAGGGCGTCCACGGCGTAGAGCGCCGCGTCGGCGTGGACGTCGCCGGCCCGGTCGTCCCCCTGGATGTCCTTCACTGCCGCACCCCCAGTGCCGATCTCAGATTGGTGAGTCCGTCGCGGATCCTGGCCTTCGCCGTGCCCAGCGGGACGTCCAGGTGCTCCGCGACCTGCCGGTGACTGTACCCCCGGTAGTAGACCAGGCAGACGGCCTCCCGCTGGAGCGGGCTGAGCCCGCCGAGCTCGGCCCGCACCTGCTCGGAGTCCAGGGCCTGCTCCACCTCGCTCCAGGTGGAGTCGGAGGGGGTCTCGGCCCGCCGGACCTCGTACTGCTGGTCCCGGTCCCGCTCCCGCTGGCTCTGCCGGATCCGGTCCACTGCGCGGCGGTGAGCCATGGTGCACAACCACGCCAGGACCGTGCCGCGGCCGGCGTCGAAGCGCTCCGCCTGCTGCCATGCCATCAGGTAGACCTCCTGGACCACCTCGGCGGCGAGCTCCGGGGAGCGGAGCAGCCGCAGCACGAGTCCGTGGACCGTGGACGACGTCGCGTCGTACAGCTGGGCGAAGGCGTCCTCGTCACCACCCGCCACGCGGCGCAGCAGCTCGACCTGTTGTTCGGTCCGCCCGGGCGCGGGGACCGGGGCCCCGGCTCTCCCGCTCCGGCCGGTCGGTCCTGGGCTCACGCGGTCTCGCTGTTCACTCGGAGAGCGGCACTCCGCCCGGGGTCCGGGCGGGAGCAGTGTCGCACTGCACCTTGCCACACTGGGTCGATGTGATGCTACCGACACACTTGTCGTCTCCATGACCGCTGTTCGTCGCGGGGCCGGCACCGGACGGGTCGGCGGTCCGTTCCGGCGCGCCGAAAACTTTTCTGCCCCCGCACCCGTCCGGGCCCGTTCCGGCGCCGAACTCACCGTGCGCACACCGAAAGTGCGCACACGGCACGACCCCCCGGTACGACACAGGAGAGAATCTGATGCGCAAGTCCATGCTCCTCACAGTCCCCACCCTGGCCCTCGGCGCGCTCACCATGGCCGCCGCGCCCGCCGCCGCCCACGACTCCGACATGTGGTCCGCCCAGGCGGCGCTGAGCACCCTGAACAACTCCGGCACCACCGGCGAGGTCATGGTCGACGTCCACGGCACCGAGGCCACCGTCACGATGAACCTGAGCGGCGCGGCCGAGACGTTCATGGACGGCCCGTTCCCGCACGCCCAGCACATCCACATCCACGGCCAGGGCACCTGCCCGGGCCCGGAGGCGGACGCGGACGGCGACGGCGTGGTCAACACCACCGAGGGCCACCCCTTCTACGGAATGATCGGCACCTCGCTGACCACAGAGGGCGACACCAGCCCCGACTCCGGTCTGGCCGTGGAGCGCTTCCCGGGCGGGTCCGCGTACACCTACGAGCGGACCCTGCAGCTGGACGAGGCCACCGCCGAGTCCCTGCAGAACGGCACCGCGGTCGTCGTGGTCCACGGCGTGGACCCGGCGAAGATGCCCGCCGCGGCCGCCGAGAAGATGAGCGACCTCGACCCGGCGCTGCCCGCGGCCGCGACCCTCCCGGCCGCGTGCGGCACGCTGACCGCCTCGCAGATGGGCGCGATGCCGGAGGGCGGCGCCGACACCGGAGTGGCCCAGGAGACGGGGTCCACCACCCAGGCCACGGCCCTCGGCGGCGGCGTCCTGGCCGCCGCGGCCGGCGCCGCGTGGGCCCTGCGCCGTCGCGCCGCGCGCGCCTGATCCGACGGGACGGTTCCTGCTGTGACGGGATCGACCACCGGTCGTCGCGGAGGCCTGCTGGCCTCCGCGGCGACCGCCGTCCTGCTCGCCACCGGCTGCGCCGCGTCCGACGACGGCGCCGCGCCGGCGGCCGGCAGCACCCCGCCGGCGGCCTCGAGCACCGCCTCGCCGTCGAGCACCTCGGCGCCCTCGGGCGCGGGGTCGGCCCCGTCCGCGACGGGGAGGCCGACCGCCGGCGCAACTGACAGTCCAGCGGACGGCCCGGCGGTCCTCGGCGCGTCGGAGCCGGTCTCCCTGTCCGTCCCGGCCACCGGCACGGAGTCCGAGCTGCTGCACCTGGGCCTGCGCGAGGACGGCTCGCTCGAGGTCCCGCCCGAGGGTCCCGGCTCCCCGGCGAGCTGGTACACCGGGTCCCCCGCCCCCGGCGAGCGCGGCCCGGCCGTGCTGCTGGGCCACGTCAACGCCACCGGCGGCGGCCCCGGGGTCTTCGCCGGGCTGCGCACCCTGGAACCCGGCGACACGATCGAGGTGGCCCGGGAGGACGGGTCCACGGCGGTCTTCGCCGTCGACCGCGGGGAGCAGTACGGCAAGGACGACTTCCCCACCCTCGAGGTCTACGGCAACACGGAGGGGTCCGAGCTGCGGCTGATCACCTGCGACGGCTTCGACCCGGCCACCGGGGAGTTCGACGACAACTACGTGGTCTACGCGTCCCTGGTGCCCTGAGCGGCGCCGCCGGGCGGCATCGCGGCCTCGGCGAGGGCGGCGGCGCAGCCCTGGGAACGAGCGCTGGTGCGCACCGCCCCGGCCTCGCGCGGAGAACGACCGTTCCCTAGGCTTCTGCGCAGAGAACGACCGTTCTCTGCATCTGTCGCACCAGCGAGAGGAAAAGCCTCCATGGGTCACATCACCGTCGGCACCGAGAACAGCACCGACATCGAGCTGTACTACGAGGACCACGGCAGCGGTCAGCCCGTCGTCCTCATCCACGGGTACCCCCTGGACGGCTCGTCCTGGGAGAAGCAAACCGCCGCCCTGCTCGGGGCCGGCTATCGCGTGATCACCTACGACCGCCGCGGCTTCGGCCGCTCGAGCCGGCCGACGACCGGTTACGACTACGACACCTTCGCCACCGACCTCGACACCGTCCTGAGCACCCTCGACCTGAACGACGTGGTCCTGGTGGGCTTCTCCATGGGGACCGGGGAGGTGGGGCGCTACCTCGGGACCTACGGATCCTCGCGGGTGGCCAAGGCGGCCTTCCTGGGCTCGCTCGAGCCGTACCTGCTGCAGACCGAGGACAACCCCACGGGCGTGCCCCAGGACGTCTTCGACGGCCTGGCCGCGGCCGTGACCGCCGACCGCTACGCGTTCTTCACCGAGTTCTTCGGCAACTTCTTCAACACGGACACGTTCCTGGGCACGGACCGGCTGAGCCAGGAGGTCGTGGACGCGTGCCGGAACATCGCCGCCCGCTCCGGGGCCGTGGCGTCGGTGGCCGCCCAGCCCACCTGGCTGACCGACTTCCGGGCCGACATCCCCAAGATCGACGTGCCAGCCCTGATCGTGCACGGCACCGCGGACAACATCCTGCCCATCGACGCCACCGGCCGGCAGTTCCACCAGGCCCTCCCGCAGGCGGAGTACGTCGAGATCGAGGGCGCCCCGCACGGGCTGCTCTGGACCCACGGCGCGGAGGTCAACGAGGCGCTGCTGGACTTCCTCGCCCGGTAGCCGCACCCGTCCCCGGCGGGACGGCCATCCGCCGGACGACGACGGACCCCGCCTGCCGTGCGCTCGAGGCGCGGCGAGCGGGGTCCGCTCCGTTCCCGGGACCCGGGAACCGTCAGTGGCGGGGGCCCTCGTGTCCGGGCACGTCACCGGGGCGGTCGGTCGCGGCCGGTCCCCCCGGCTGCCCGTCCGGGCGCTCACCGGCGGCCGGGCCGCCCGTGGTCGGGCCGCCGGTCGCCGGGCCGCCCATGCTGGGGCCGCCGGAGGTCCGGTCGCCGGGGGCGCGGCCCCCGCCGAGGAACTGGCGGGCCTTCTGCTGGACCGTGTCCACGTGGCGCTCGTACTTGCGCCCGGTGCGCTTGTCCACGAAGCTGCCGGCCTGGTCGAGGACCTTGTCGACCTTGTCCGGGTTGCGCTGGGCGAGCTGCTTGGCCTTGGCCGTGAGCCCCTTGAAGTTCACCATCACGTCTCCTTCCGAGAGTGGTCACCGCGCGCGGGAGCGCCGCGGTGCTGCCGCCAGTCCATCACGCGGAGCTGTCCGCCGGCTGGCCGAGGCCGGGAGGCCGGCGCTCCTGGCCGACCACGTGCTGGAAGCGCAGCAGGTTGTCCGGGTCGTAGAGCGCCTTGGCCCGGACCAGACGGGCGTACACCTCCTCGGACCACGCCCGGGCGTGCTCGCTCTCCCCGCCCGGGACCCCGTGCATGTTCACGAACGCCCGCCCCGTGGACCACGGGGCCATGGCCTGCAGGATCTCGGCCAGCGCCCGGGGCGTCGCCGCGGCCACGTGGGGCGCGAGCCAGCCGATGAGCTCCAGGAAGAACGCCGCGTCCCGCCCCGAGACCGCGTCCTCGACGCCGTCGGTCCGGGCGAAGGCTCCGCCCATCAGCCGGATCCCCACCTCCGGCAGCGGGCACCGGCTGCCGGGCCCGGCACTCTGCAGCAGCGTCATGACCGCGGCGGCGTCGAACTCCCGCAGGAACTCCCCGGTGAGCACGTAGAGACCCGGCTCGGTGGCATCCATGTGCACCTGGTCGATGTCGCGGTAGTCCATGGGCCCCACCAGGTCCAGGACCGGCCGGGAGACCGCCCGCATCGGCGCGAGGACCCGGGCGCCCTCCTCCTCCGGGCCGACCCAGCAGAAGCGCAGGTGCACGAGCATCCGCTTGTGCAGCTGCTCGGGGACGGTCGGGTCGTGCGGCATCCAGCGCAGGGCCACGGACGTCGAGGCACGCTCCGGCAGGGTGGGCGCCCACCGGCTGAACGCGCTCAGCACCTCCTGGGCGTCGGTGCCGGGGTAGAAGATCCCGCCGCCGTAGAGCTCCTCCAGGGGGACGAGGCCCATGGTCATCGCGGTGACGAGGCCCAGGTTGCCCTTGCCCCCGCGCAGCAGGGCGAACAGCTCCGGCTCGTGCCGGGCGTCCACGTGGCGCAGCCGCCCGTCGGGGGTCACCACCTCGAGGCCCAGCAGGTGGTCGGCGGCGAAGCCGAAGATCCGCCCGAGCACCGGCAGCCCGCCCCCCAGGGTGTAGCCGACCGCCCCGGCGTCGCTGGCCGAACCGGTGAGGACCGCGAGGCCGTGGGGCGCGACCGCGTCGATCACGCGGCGCCACCGCACGCCGGCGCCGATCCGCGCGGTCCGGCGGCGGGGGTCGACCTCGATCTCCTGCATCCGGTGGGTCGTGACGAGCACTCCGCCCTCCATGGGCTGGTCCGCGCCGTGGCCCGTGGACTGGACCCCCACGGGCTCGTGGTGGGCGGCGGCCCACCGCATCACGGCCACCACGTCGGCGGCGTCGGTCACGCCCGCCACCGCGTCCGGGTGGTGGACGGCGGCCAGGTTGAAGCCGGCGACCTCCTGCGCGAAGCCGGCCTCGTCCGGCAGCAGGACCGGGCCGCGGACCTGCTGGTGGAGTTCTTCCACGTCCGTTCTCGAGATCATCGCGGGCCCCCTCGGCACCGGCGATCCGCGGTGCGGGGCCGCTCGGGCCCGCAGGCGCCGCAGAACAGCTCCATTCTCCCACGCGGGCCCGCCGATGCGCCCTCCGGGCCGTGCACGGAATCGTCACGGGGCGCCGGCGGGCACGGCCCGGTCAGCACGGCCCGGTCGGCACGGCCGGAGCGGGGCGGGAGGGTCAGTCGCGCTCGAGCGGCAGGGCGGGCGCCAGCCGGCGCAGGGACGTGAACGTGGGCACGAGGGCCTCGTAGAGCTGCTCGAACACCGGTTGCAGGGACGCGTGGACCGCGGCGTCGGCGGGGTCCGGGCGCACCACGGACTCGACCTCCACCAGGTCCGCGGCCACGTCGACGGACTCGATCAGCCCGAGCGCCTGCATCCCGAGCAGCGCGGCGCCGAACCCGGAGCCCTCGTGGCCAGAGGCGAAGGAGATGTCCGTGCCGAGGACGTCGGCGAGCAGCTGCCGCCACAGCGGGCTGCGGGCGAAGCCGCCGGTGGCGCGGATCTGCTCCACGGCCAGACCGGCCGAGCGCATCGACTGCAGGACCAGGCCGAGCTGCTGGCACACCCCCTCCAGGGCCGCGCGCACCAGGTGCGCGCGGCGGTGGGCGCGGGTCAGCCCCACGTAGGCGCCCTTGGGCAGGGAGCTCCAGTGCGGGGCGCGCTCGCTCAGCAGGTAGGGCAGCATGAGCAGCCCCCCGGACCCGGCCGGGACGCTCCCCGCGAGCGCGAGCAGCTCCTCCTCCGGCTCCTCCCCCAGGTCGGGGGCGAGGGCGTCCCCGGCCCAGCCCAGGACCACGCCGCCGTTGTTGATCGCCCCGCCGACCACCCAGCGCCCCGGGGTCAGGGCGTAGCAGAAGACCCGTCCCAGCGGGTCCACCACGGGACGGTCGACGACGACGCGCAGCGCGCCGCTCGTGCCGATCGAGCAGGCCGCCACCCCGGGCCGGACCGCGCCCAGGCCGAGGTTGGCCAGCGGGCCGTCGCTGGCCCCCACCACCACGGGCACGGTGGCGGGCAGCCCGGTGGCCCGGGCGCCCTCGTCCGTGAGCCCGGGCAGGACGTGGGTGGTGGGCACGAGCTCGGGCAGCTGCTCGGGCAGGATCCCGGCGAGGGCGAGGGCCTCGCCGTCCCAGGCCAGCTCGTGGATGTTCATCAGACCGGTGGCCGAGGCCACCGAGTGGTCCACCACGAGCGCGTCGCACAGCCGCAGCAGCACGAACTCCTTGATGCCGGCCCAGAAGGCGACGCGCTCGCACAGCTTGGGCTCCTGGTCGTGGAACCACACGAGCTTGGGCAGCGGCGACATGGGGTGCACCGGGGTGCCCGTGCGCCGGTGCAGGGCGAGGCCGCCCGCGCTCGCGCGCAGCCGTTCCGCCTGGACGCTGGCCCGGGTGTCCGCCCAGGTGACGAGCGGGGTGCGGGGCTCGCCCTCGGGCGAGAGCCCGAGCAGGCTGTGCATCGCGGCGCTGAAGGACAGCCCGGCCACGCGCTCCGCCCCGACCTCCCCGACCACCGCGCGGACGGTGTCCAGCACCGCCTGCAGGATCAGCTCGGGGTCCTGCACGGCGTGGCCGGGGTGCGGCTCCTCCAGGGGGTAGCCGGCCGAGGCGGCGGCGAGCTGCTCACCGCCCACCGCGAAGGCCACGGCCTTGGTGCTCGTGGTGCCGATGTCGACGCCCACCACCACGGGATCCGGGTGCCCGGTGCCGGCCGGCCCCGGCATCAGCGCGGCTCCCCGGCGGCCAGGGACACGAGGACCTTGCCGGAGACCGCGGAGTCGCGGGCCGTGGCGAAGGCCTCCACGGCCCGGTCGGCGGGGAACTCGTGCGTGACCACGTCCTCGATCCCGGGACGGTCGGCGAGCAGCCCGATCGCCTCGTCGATCTCGTCGTCGAACCGGAAGGACCCGCGCAGCTGGAGCTCCTTGGAGACCAGCGGGGCCAGGTTCACGGGCCGCGCCTCGTCCGGCACCATCCCCACCTGGACGACGACGCCGCCGCGGCGGGCGCCCACCAGCGCCGGGCTCACGGCCGCGGGCACGCCGGAGCACTCGAGCACCACGTCGAACGCCCCGGAGGGGATCTGCTCGGCCCCCACTCGGACGGTGCCGTGCACGCCGAGCGCACGGGCCCGCTCGAGCGGGCCCTCGAGGACGTCGGTGGCCACGACCTCGGCCGCGCCCCGGGCCAGGGCCGCCGCGGCGGTGAGCAGGCCGATCGGACCGGACCCGGAGACGAGCACGCGCCGGCCGGTCACGTCCCCGGCCACGGTGAGCCCGTGCAGGGCCACGGCCAGCGGCTCGGCGAGCGCGGCCCGGCGCAGCGGCAGGCCGGCCGGGAGCACCCGGACCATGTCCCGGCGGACCAGCAGGTACTCGCTCATCCCGCCCTGGGTGTGCGGCCGGGTGGAGGCGCTGCCCAGGTAGGCCCCGCCGGGCCACAGGTGGCGCCGGTCCTCGATCCCGGGCTGGGGCGTGCCGAACGTGGCCGGGTGGACCGTCACCGGGGTGCCGGGGGCGAGCTCGCCGGCCGGGTCCAGGTCCACCGTCCCGGAGACCTCGTGCCCGGGCACGAGGGGCTCCCGGACCACGTACTCGCCGTTGGCGCCCTCGGCCCAGTAGTGCAGGTCCGACCCGCACACCCCGCCGTAGGCGATCCGGAGCCGGATCTGCCCCTCGGCGGGCTCCGGGGTGGGCACCTCCTCGACGCGCAGGTCGTCCTTGCCGTGGATCACGATGGCCTTCATGAGTTCTCTTCCTGGTGCGTCCCCGGGGCGCCGCGGTGCGGCGCGTGCCGGGTGGGACGGCGGGTGGTGCGGCGGACCCGGGTCAGAGGACGGAGGTCATGCCGCCGTCGACCAGGACGTTGTGCCCCGAGACGAAGCTGGAGGCGTCCGAGCACAGGTAGACCAGCGTGCCCACGAGCTCCTCGACCTGCCCCCAGCGCCGGGCCGGGGTGCGCTCGACCACCCAGTGGTTGAACGCCTCGTCCTCGATCAGCGCCTGGTTCATCTCGGTGGCGAAGTACCCGGGCGAGATCGCGTTGACCTGGATGTTGTGCCGGGCGAGGTCCGCGGCCATGCCCTTGGTGAGCATGACCACCCCGCCCTTGGTGGCCGAGTACGGGGCGATGGTCTGCCGGGCGAGCACCGACTGCACGGAGCCGATGTTGACGATCTTGCCCGAGCCGCGCTCCTGCATGCCGGGGACCACGGCCCGGGACACGTGGAACACGCTCGAGAGGTTCGCCGCGACGATGTCCTCCCAGTCCTGGGCCGCGAACTCAGCGAAGGGGGCGCGCCGCTGGATCCCGGCGTTGTTCACCAGGATGTCCGGGACGCCGTGCTCGGCGAGGACCGCGTCGATCCCCGTCCGGACGGCCTCGGCGTCGGTGAGGTCGAAGGCCGCCGTGACCGGGGCGGTGCCCGTGCCGGCGGCGATCTCGTCGCGCACCCGGGCGAGGGCGTCGGCGTCGCGCCCGTGCAGGACCACGCGGGCGCCCGCCTCGGCGAGGCCCGTGGCCAGGGCCCGTCCCAGCCCCCGGGAGGAGCCGGTGACGAAGGCGAGCCGGCCGGTGATGTCGAAGACGTTGCGCATCCGGGGCCTCAGGCGATGTAGAAGATGACGAGGACGATGGCGAAGCCGAGGACGGACTCGAGGGCCTGCTGGACCGTCCAGGTCTTCAGCGTGGTCTTGACGTCCATGCCCATGAGCCGGCCCACGAGCCAGAAGCCGGAGTCGTTGACGTGCCCGGCGAAGACCGAACCGGCGGCGGTGGCCAGGACCACGGCCGCGACCTCCACGGAGTTGAAGTTGCCCGCGGCCACGGCCGGTGCCATGAGCCCGGCCGCGGTGACGAGGGCCACGGTGGCCGAGCCCTGAGCCAGGCGCAGGACCACGGCGATGATGTAGGCCGCGAAGATGACGGGCAGCCCGATGCCGTCCAGCGAGGACGCCAGCGCGTCGCCGATGCCGGAGGCGCGCAGGATGCCGCCGAACATGCCGCCGGCGCCGGTGATGAGGATGACGGAGGCGACCGGGCCCAGGGAGGAGTCGATGACCTTCTCCAGGGCGGTGCCGTGCTCGCCGCGGCGGGTGCCGAGGACGAACAGGGCCACGAGGACCGAGATCAGCAGGGCGACCGGGGACTCGCCGAGGGCGGAGAGCACCTGGAACCACTCGGCGTCCTCGGAGACGGCGCCGGCGGCGCGCAGGAAGTCCAGCCCGGTGTTCATGAAGATGAGCAGCAGGGGCAGCAGCAGCAGGGCGATGATGGTGCCGACCCGCGGCGGGTTGGCGGGCTGGTCGTCGTCGACGTCGCCGAAGAAGCCCGGGACGGGGAGGACGTACTTGGTGCCCACGCGCTTGCCCCAGAGGTACGCGGAGACGTACCAGAGCGGGAATGCCAGCAGCAGGCCGATGAGCAGGACCATGCCGAGGTCGGCGCCGTAGAGCTCCGTGGCGGCCACGGGACCGGGGTGCGGGGGCACGAAGACGTGCATGACCGAGAACGCGCCGGCGGCGGGGATGCCGTAGAGGAGCACGTTGTTGCCGCTCACCCGGCGGGCGACCGCGAAGATGATCGGCAGCATGACCACGAGGCCGGCGTCGAAGAAGATCGGGAAGCCCATGATCAGGGAGGCGATGCCGAGCCCGAAGGGCGCGCGCTTCTCGCCGAAGATGTCCACGAGCTTGTCCGCGAGCACCCGGGCGCCGCCGCTGTGCTCCACGAGCTTGCCGAGCATGGCGCCGAGGCCGATGAGCAGGGCCACCGAGCCGAGCGTGCCGCCGAAGGCGGTGACCGCGGTGTCCACGATCATCCCCGTGGGGATGCCGGTGGCGAACGCCGTCAGCAGCGCCACCAGGATCAGGGTGAGGAAGGCGTGCAGCTTGAACTTGATCACCAGGACCAGGATCAGTGCGATGGCGGCTGCTGCGATCGTCAGCAGCGGCGCGGTGCCGAGGGTCTGTGTCCAGTCTTCCACTGAGTTTCTCCGTTGATCTCGTGCCTGCGCGCAGGCCCTGGGGTCTCGTCGTGAGCCACGACACACGCTAGGCTGACAGAAAGATCATACTTTTGGCAACAGGGCGGGCGCGACCGCGCCGCACATGACGGACGGAGCGTCCATGCACGGGGTGGAGCAGCACAGCGGGGTGCTGGACCGGCTCGGCGAGAGCATCGCCTCCGGGGCGCGGGCGCCCGGAACGGTCCTGACGCTCGCGGCCCTCGAGGAGGAGTTCGGGGTCTCCCGCACGCTCGTGCGGGAGGTGGTGCGCGTGCTCGAGTCCATGGGGATGGTGGAGTCCCGGCGGCGGGTGGGCGTCACCGTCCGCCCGCCGCGGGACTGGAACCCGTTCGACCCCCGGCTGATCCGGTGGCGGCTCGGCGGCCCGGGACGCGACGAGCAGCTGCGGAGCCTGACCGAGCTGCGGACCGCCATCGAACCCGTGGCCGCCCGGCTGGCCGCGCTCCGGGCCGACGGGCCCACCCGGCGGCGCCTGGTGGAGCTCGCCGCCCGGCTGCGGGAGCTCGGCGAGGCACGCCGCGGCACCGACCCCGAGTACCTGGAGGCAGACACCGCCTACCACGCGCTGCTGCTGGAGGCGAGCGGCAACCCGATGCTCGCCGCCCTGCAAGACGTGGTGGCCGAGGTCCTCTCCGGCCGCACGGCGCTCGGGCTCATGCCCCGCTCCCCGGACCCCGGCGCGCTCGAGGACCACGAGGCCACGGCCGCCGCAGTCGCCTCCGGAAACGCGGCCGAGGCCGAGGCGCGGGCGCGCGCCGTGGTGGTGGAGGTGCTCGAGGGGGTCGTCGACGTGACGGAGAACACCGCCTGATCTGGCCGATGGTCTGCTGGGCCCGGGCCGCGCCGTTCCTAGGCTGAGCGCATGGCCACACCCGTCACCGGCTACCTGTCCCGGGTCTCGGGGCCCCGCCGGAGCCCCCGCTACGACCTCCACCTGGCCTGCCTGCTGATCCTCGTGGCCGGCATGCTCAACTCGGCGGGCTTCGTGGCCGTGGCGCTCTACACCTCCCACATGACCGGTCTGACCGCGACCATGGCCGACCACCTCGTGGACGGGGACGTGGAGCTGCTGTCCCTCGGCGTGGTGGGGCTGGGCGCGTTCGTGCTCGGCGGCATCTGGTGCTCGCTGCTCTTCACCTGGGGCCGGCGGCGCGGGCTCGGGTGCCGGTTCGCGAACGTGCTCGCCTTCGAGGGCGCGCTGATCCTGGTGTTCAGCCTGACCGCCGAGGCCGTCGAGGACGACCACCGCGGCCTCGTGCCCGTCGCCGTCCTGTGCTTCACCATGGGGATGCAGAACGCGCTCCTCAGCAAGGTCGCCGACATCCCCGTGCGCACCACCCACGTCACCGGGATGGTCACCGACATCGCGATCGAGCTCGGCAGGATGCTCTACCCCCACCGCACACCGGGCCCGGAACCGGTCCGGGCGGACCGCAGGAAGCTGCGGGTCCTGACCACCCTCGTGGGCCTGTTCTTCCTGGGCGGCGTGGCCGGGACGGTCGGCTACCTGGCCGCGGGGTTCTCCTTCCTGGTGCCGGTCGCCCTGCTGCTGCTGGTCCTGGCCTACCGTCCAGTGGCCCGGGACCTCTCCCGCAGGCGCCCGCCCGCCCGCGCGTTCCTGTGAGCCGGCGCCCCCGCCCGTAGGCTGGGCCCATGGGCATCTCGGAGACCGACCGCGGACACCTGCGACGCTGCGTGGAGCTGGCCCGCGAGGCCCTCGACGCCGGGGACGAGCCGTTCGGCTCGGTGCTGGTCTCGGCCCGGGGGGAGGTCCTGTTCGAGGACCGCAACCGGGTGGCCGGCGGTGACGCGACCCGCCACCCAGAGTTCGAGATCGCCCGCTGGGCGGCCGCCCACCTGACCCCGGAGCAGCGCTCCGCGGCCACGGTCTACACCTCGGGCGAGCACTGCCCCATGTGCTCGGCGGCCCACGCCTGGGTGGGGCTGGGCCGCATCGTCCACGCCTCCTCCTCGGCGCAGCTCGGCCGGTGGCTGGACGAGCTCGGCGCCCCGCCCGCCCCCGTCGCGGCGCTGCCGATCACCCAGGTGGCCCCGGGGGTGCCCGTGGACGGCCCCTGCCCCGAACTGGCGCCGGCGGTGCGTGACCTGCACCGCCGACTGCACCTGATCCGGACCGGGACCGAGCCGCGAGGCCGCAGCTGACGGCCACCGCGACCGGCTGCGTCGCCGTCAGCCGCAACCTCGGCGCGGGATGGCCAGGGGCCCGTCCGGGGACCAGGATGGAGGGGTACCTCCGGCGGGCGGCGCCCGCCGGAACCGTTCGACGAGAGGAACGATCATGGTGGACATGGGAGGATTCGCGGACAAGGCGAAGAACCTTGCGGACCAGCACCCGGACAAGGTGCAGCAGGGCATCGACCGGGGCGGCGACGCCGTCGACGAGCGCACCGGCAACAAGTACGAGGGCCAGGTGGACCAGGCCCAGGAGAAGGCCGGCGGCTTCCTCGGCGCCGATGAGAAGGACCAGCAGCAGAACTGATCCGCGGCCGCGGCCCGTCAGGCCAGCGCTGCGGCCAGGTAGGGCGCCGTGCGGCTGGCCGGGCACGCGGCGACCTCGGCCGGAGTGCCGGCGCACACGATCCGCCCGCCGGCCTCGCCGCCGGACGGGCCCATGTCGATCACCCAGTCCGACGACGCCACCACGTCCATGGCGTGCTCCACCACCACCACGGTGTTGCCGGCGTCCACCAGGCGGTTGAGCTGGCGCAGCAGCAGCTGCACGTCCTGCGGGTGCAGGCCGGTGGTGGGCTCGTCCAGGAGGTACAGGGTGTGGCCGCGGCGGGCCCGCTGCAGCTCGGTGGCCAGCTTGATCCGCTGCGCCTCGCCCCCGGAGAGCTCGGTGGCCGGCTGGCCGAGCCGCAGGTAGCCGAGCCCCACGTCGAGCAGGGTGCGCAGGCTGCGCGCGGCGGCCGGGACGTCCGCGAGGAACTCCGCGGCGGTCTCCACGCGCATGCCCAGGACGTCGGCGATGCTCTGACCCCGGTGGGTCACCTCCAGGGTCTCGGGGTTGTAGCGGGCGCCCTGGCAGTCGGGGCAGGGCCCGTAGGTGCCGGGCAGGAACAGCAGCTCGACGGCCAGGAAGCCCTCGCCCTGGCACGTCTCGCACCGGCCGCCGGTCACGTTGAAGGAGAACCGTCCGGCCCCGTAGCCGCGGGCCCGCGCCTCGTCGGTGGCGGCGTAGAGCTTGCGGACCGCGTCGAACAG
Source organism: Kocuria sp. CPCC 205263 (assembly GCF_040981075.1). Taxonomy (NCBI): domain Bacteria; kingdom Bacillati; phylum Actinomycetota; class Actinomycetes; order Micrococcales; family Micrococcaceae; genus Kocuria; species Kocuria sp. CPCC 205263. Next base: position 37,862 of record NZ_JAVKPV010000006.1, read on the forward strand.
TCCCGTGTAGGTCGCCAGGTTGGAGCGCGGGGTGCGGCCGATGGGCCGCTGGTCCACCCGGATCAGCCGGTCCAGGTGCTCCAGGCCCTCGACGGCACCCACCCGTGCCCCGGCGGCGGGCGCGGCGTCGTCCTCGGCGTCGGCGGGCGCCGCCCCGCCGTGCACGTGCCGGCCGACCGTCTCGGCCAGGACCTGGCTGACCAGCGTGGACTTGCCCGAGCCGGAGACCCCGGTGACGGCGGTCAGCACGCCCAGGGGGATCTCCGCGTCGAGGTCCACCAGGTTGTGGCGCGTGACCCCGCGCAGCCGCAGCCGCCGCTCGACCGGGCGCGGCGTGCGCTCCGCCGTCGTGCCGCCCGGAGGATCGTCAGGAGAGCCGTTCGGGAAACCTCCAGGGGAACCGTCCGGGAACAGGAAGGGGCGCGTGGCGGACTCCGTCACGTCGGCCAGGCCGGGCACGGGGCCGCTGTACAGCACCGCGCCGCCGCGGTCCCCGGCCTGGGGCCCCACGTCCACGACCCAGTCGGAGCGCCGCACCACGGCCATGTCGTGCTCCACCACGAACACCGAGTTCCCGGAGGCCTTCAGCTCCTCGAGCACGGCCAGCAGCGGTTCGGCGTCGGCCGGGTGCAGGCCCGCCGAGGGCTCGTCGAGCACGTAGACCACGCCGAAGAGCCCGGAGCGCAGCTGGGTGGCGATCCGCAGCCGCTGCATCTCTCCCGGGGAGAGCGTGGGCGTGGACCGGTCCAGGCTCAGGTAGCCCAGGCCCAGGTCCAGGAGCACCTGCAGCCGGGCGAGCAGGTCCTTGGCGATGGTCACCGCGGCCTCGCTGCGCTCCCCCGAGGACACCGCCCGGGAGGCGGTCCCGGCGTGCTCCAGGGCGGCGGTGGGCCGGACCACCTCGGCCAGCTCGCCGAGGGACGCCCCGTTGAGCTCGGCGATGCTCCGGCCCGCGAAGGTCACGGCGAGCGCCTCGGGGCGCAGGCCGCTGCCGGCGCACGCGGGGCAGGGTCCGGTGACCACGTACTGCAGGACGCGCTCGCGCATCTGCTGGCTCGCGGAGTCCGCCAGGGTGTGCAGGACGTAGCTCTTCGCGCTCCAGAACCGGCCCTTGTACGGCTTCGCCACCCGGTCCCGCTGCGGGGTGATCTCCACGACGGGCTGCTCCTCGGTGAACAGGATCCAGTCGCGCTCCTCCCGCGGCAGCTCGCGCCAGGGGACGTCGACGTCGTGGCCCAGGTGGCTCAGGATGTCGCGCAGGTTCTTGCCCTGCCACGCGCCGGGCCACGCCGCGACGGCCCCGTCCCGGATGCTGAGCCCCGGGTCCGGGACCAGGGAGGGCTCGGTGACGTCGTGCACGGTGCCCAGGCCCGAGCACCGGGGGCACGCGCCGGCGGCGGTGTTGGGCGAGAAGGCGTCCGAGTCCAGGCTGCCCGCGGCGGAGTCCGGGTAGGTGCCCGCCCGGGAGAAGAGCATGCGCATCGAGTTGGACAGCGTGGTGAGGGTGCCCACGGTGGAGCGCGAGCTGGGCGCGCCGCGCCGCTGCTGCAGGGCGACGGCGGGCGGCAGCCCGGTGATCCCCTCGACCGCGGGGTTGTGCCCCTGCTGGATCAGGCGCCGCGCGTAGGGGGCCACGGACTCGAGGTAGCGCCGCTGCGCCTCGGCGTAGATGGTGCCGAAGGCCAGGGAGGACTTCCCGGACCCGGAGACGCCGGTGAAGGCGACGATCGCGTCGCGGGGGACGTCCACGTCCACGTGGCGCAGGTTGTTCTCGGAGGCTCCCCGGACCCGGACCATGCCGGTGCGGGTGGTGTCGGAGGCGGCGGTCGGGGCGGTGTCGGGGTGGGTGCTCACCGCCTCCACCCTAGCCACCGGCGGGACCGCGCGGGACCTCAGCGGGTGAGGTGCCGCTCCCGGCCGACCGACCAGGCCGTGTCCGCGGGGGCGGGGTCCACGCCCCAGGCGGACCACTCGTCCAGGCCGGCGAACCAGCGGGCCCCGTCCCGGCCGGCGACCACGAGGGCCGTGGCCAGCACTCCGGCGAGCCGTGCGTCCGGGCCGACGACCGTCGCGGACCGGGCGCCCGAGGCGGGCCGTCCCGTGCGCGGGTCCACGACGTGCGCCGGGCGCTCGGCGGTGCTCGAGGTCGACACCGCGCCGTTGCCGGGCAGCACGGTCCAGGTCACGGCGCCGGCGTCGTCGGGGTGGCGGATGCCCACGGTCCAGGGCCTCCCGGGTCCGGCGGACCCGCGGGTCACGACGTCCCCACCCGCCTCGACGCAGACGTTCGCGCACCCGGAGCGGACGAGGTCGTCGGCGATCCGTTCCGCGGCCCACGCCGTGACGTAGCCGGAGGGGTCGAAGCCGCCGCGCACGGCCCACGGGTCGAAGCAGCCGTCGGTCAGCTCCCGGGCCTCCCGGCAGCGCTGGAGCACGTCCAGGAGGGCGCCCTGGGCGGCGTCCCACCGGCTGAGCCGGCGCTCGTCGAGCAGGCCGGAGCGGAGCGCCGTCACGAGCGAGTCGGGGCGGCAGGTGGAGAAGACGGCGTCGACCCAGCGCATGTTGGCCACGGCCGTGTCCAGGGCGTGCTGCACGGCGGGCTCGGGGGGCAGCCCCTCCTCGCCGGCGCGGACGTCGACGGTCACGGTGGTGCCCCAGACGGGCTCCCGGTGGCGGTGCCACCGGCCCTCGGGGCGGCGCAGCTCGACGGCGGGGGCGCTCACAGCCCGGCCCGCTCGAGGAGCTCCCGGCAGACCGTGCGGTAGCCCTTCACGGCAGGGGCGGCGCCGCTCACGACGTCGACGCGCGCCGGCCGCCTCGTGAGGATCTCCTCCTGGAGGACGGGTACGGCGGGGTCGTCGAGCCGTTGCGGGGGGCGTGGGGGGAGAGATGTGCGGTCGATGACTTCGACTATAGGACCGGGGGTGGTGCCGGTCACTGGACTTTCGGACAGAGTTCCGCAGCCGGGGACGCGGGACGGGCCCGTTCCTGCGCCGGCGCAGGAACGGGCCCGTCCACCGGTCCCGCTAGTCGGCGATCTCGATGACCTGCAGCGGCAGGTTCGTGCCGGTCCCGCAGAACTCCGCCTGGCACTCCTGGATGAACCCGGAGAGCACGGCCGGTCCCTCGTCGAAGGCCATGTTGAAGGCCACGGCCTGGTAGTCCAGCTCGACCTCGCCGCCCTCGCAGACCCACTGCTGGAAGTAGCTGCCGTTGGCGATCCGCCCCTCGGAGACCCGCTGGGTCACGCTGAGGGAGACGAAGATGTTGCTCCCCGCCGTGCACGAGACCTTGTAGGTGCCCTCGACGGCCGCCCCCTCGGCGATCCGCGTGGCGTCGCTGATCTCGTAGATCTCCATCGCCTGCGCCGGTGCGGCTGCGACGAGACCGATTCCTGCCGCGAAGGCGGCGGCCGTGACTGCCCTGGTGGTTCTTCTCATGGTTCTGTCCCATCCGGTGGAGAAGCGAGAAGCGCTTCGCGACTGGTGCCGGCCCGCGGCGCATTCCCCCGAACGCCCCCGGGCCCGTGTCTGGTACGACGTCACCAACGTAGGCGCAGGTCAGGGTGCATCGGCCACCGTGCGTGAAGATGACGGACACGATTCGGACACGGTGCCGGTGCCACCGCGGCCGCCGGGCACCGGCTCGGACCGGGAGGCGCCGGACGGGGCGCCGCTCAGAACGCGTCGTCGATGGGCACCGGCCGGCCGTGCCGGTCGTAGTAGTAGACCCCCTGCGTCTCCGGTGTCCCGTCGGCGGGGTCCTCCGGCGGCTCCGCCGGGAGGGCGCCGCCGCCCCGGGCGCCGAGCGCGAGCGCACCGACGGACACGAGCAGCAGGAGCACCACCGTGAGCAGCGGCCCCAGGGGCACGGCGCGGACGAGGACGGCCAGGACCACGGTCAGCGCGAGGAGCAGGAGCAGGGCGCCCGTGGCCGCGGACTCGAACGCGCGACCGGGGCGGGCGGCCCCCGGCTCGGGCGAGGACCGGCCGGAGAAGTCGGGCAGCTGGGGCAGCTCGGGAATGAGCGGAGTGGTCACGGCGGGCCTTTCGCGTGCGGCTCCCCCGGTGGAACGGTCCCGGCGGTGAGCGGCTCCGGGAGCGACCTCGACCGGAGTCCCCCCGGTCGCTCCTGCGGGAGTTGGTTCCATCCTGGACCTCCCGCGCGCTCCGGGCCTGCCCACTCTTGTGGGGCTGTCGGGCGCCGGGCGGGGCGATCCGGGGGACGGAGGGCCCGGACGGCCGCGGACGGTGCGCGGGCAGGCGCGGCCCGGCGGACGGTGCCGGGCCGGCGGATCAGGGGCCGCGCACCGTCCGGGGCCGCCCGATCCGGGTCCGGACGCCCGGTGAGAACAGCACGGACTCGGGCGGGCCGTCGACGTCGAGACCGGCCGCGGCCAGCAGGCCGTCCTCGAGGTGCGCGACCGCCGCGGGGTGCAGCGGCCACGGCTCGTGCGAGACGGGGACGTGCACCGTGCGGCCGGCGAACCGGCTGTGCAGACCGAACCGCGCCGTGAGCTCCAGCGACAGCTCGTCGTCGGCGCGGGTAGCACGGTCCGGGTGCACGGCGAAGAAGGACGTCGTCCGTCCGCGGCGCCGGACGACGTCGTACCCGTAAGCGGGATCCGCCCCGTCGGGGGCGACGGCCCGGCACTGCGACCACACGTAGGGCAGGCCAGCGGCGCGGGCGCCGAGGACCACCGCGAGCCGTGGGGCGTCGAGGGACAGGAAAACCACTGCGCGCGTGCCGTCCGGCTCGCGGGAGTAGAGGCGCACGTTGATCTCGGGGAAGCTTCCCCAGTAGGGCAGGGGCACCACGGCGCCGAGCCGGATCCGCTGCATCCGGAAGCCGACGAGGCCCGCCCAGGCGGAGCCGTCGACCACGTCCGCCCGGACGCCCGGCGGCATCCGCGCCGCCGCGGCGGACACGGGGATCCGCCAGTGCAGGAAGACGGCGTCCTCCCAGCGCTGGTCCATCAGGTGGGGGCGCGGCAGCCCCGGCGCCGCGGGCCAGGGAGCCGCCGGATCAGCCGTCGTCCTGCTCGTCATCCTGTTCCATGGGCCCCTCGCCCTCCGTGGGGCTGATGGGCCCGGTCGTGTTCTCCTCCTCGGTGGCGTCCGTGGCCTCGTCCTCGGCGGTCTCCTCGCCTCCGGCGGGGGCCTCCTGCTCCGTGCCCTCCTCGCCGCCGGACCCGGGGTCGTCGCACCCCGCGAGTCCCAGGGCGGCGAAGGACAGGAACCCGATCGCCAGCGTCCTGCGCCACCAACTCTCGCCCGCAACTGCTGTCATGACCCCTCCTCCGTGGTTCTGCATGAGGATCAAAGGTAAGCACGCTTCACAAACCGGTGCAACAGAGGGGACAGGATTGACGGAAGATGTTCAGCGGAAATCCAGGACGGCGCCGGTACGGTCGGGAACGGGACCGGCGCCTGCCGCCGGGGCGAACCGCCCGCGTCCCCGTCCGTCCGGGAACGAAAGGCGCACCGTGCGCACGAGCTGTCGAGGGGCCCGATCCGGCCGCGCCGCGGCGCTGGGCCTCGCCCTCACCCTCCTCCTCGGCGCCTGCGGCGGGGACGGCGCCGTGCCGGCCGCCGCCCCGACGGCCGGGGCCGCCGCCCCGGGCCTGGCGGCGGACCTGGAGGAGCTCGCCGCCGAGGTGCCCGGGGAGCTCGGGATCGTGCTGCTCGGCCCCGAGGGCGGGGAGGTCGTGGCCCGCAACGCGGACCGTCCGTTCACGAGCGCGAGCCTCTACAAGCTCTTCCTGGCCCATGCGGTCCTCGACCGGGCCGACCGGGGCGCCCTCGGTCTCTCGGACGTCGTGCCGGGACTGGGCCTCACGGTCGAGCAGGCCCTCGACGTGATGATCAGCTGGTCGGACAACGCCTCCGGTGCGGCACTGGGCCAGTGGCTCGGGTGGGAGCAGGTCGAGGCCTTCGCGCACGGGCAGGGCTTCACGGCCACGACCTTCGACCCCGACACCGGCTCGCAGGACGTCGTCGCGATGACCACCACTCCCGCGGACGTCGCCGCCCTCCTGGAGCGCCTGCGCCGCGGTGAGCTGCTCTCCGGCCCCTCCACCGCCCTGCTCCTCGGGTTCCTGGAGGAGCAGCACCTCGACTACGCCCTCTCCTCGGGCTTCTCCCCGGACGTCGGCTTCGCGCACAAGACCGGCCTGCTGGTGGACGTCTCGCACGACGCCGGGATCGTCGAGCTCGGCGGGCACGACTACGTCGTCGCCGTCCTGACCGACGGGTGGTCCGACTACGAGGAGTCGGCGCCCTGGTTCGGGGACGCCGGGCGGGAGATCGAGGCGTACGTGCGGGAGGACACCGGCACCTCCCCCCGCCCGGCCGCGGCACCGTAGGCGGGGGCTGCGGGCGGTCAGTCCGTCCCGGACCGCACCCGGAGCACCCGGCCCCGCCAGCGCCGCCGGACCCACCGGTCGTGCGTGGCCAGCACCACCGTGCCCGGGAAGTCCTCCAGGGCCCGCTCGAGCTCCTCGGCGAGGGCCAGCGAGAGGTGGTTGGTGGGCTCGTCCAGGAGCAGCAGCGGGGCGGGCTCCGCGACCAGGGCCGCGAGCGCCACCCTCCGGCGCTGCCCGGGGGAGAGCTCCCCGAGGGGGCGGCAGGCGTCGCCGGCGCGCAGGAGGCCGAGCTCCTCCAGCGTCGGGGCGCCGCTGCCGTCCCGCAGCCGGGAGCGGAAGGCCGCCTCGGCCGGGCACGTCAGGTCCGGCCAGGAGTCGTCCTGGGCCAGGCGGCCGACGACGACGGGGCCCTGCCGCTCCACGGTCCCGCCGTCGGCGCGCAGCTCCCCCGCCAGCACGGCGAGCAGCGTCGACTTCCCGGTGCCGTTGGGGCCCTCGACCAGCAGCCGGTCCCCGGCGCGCAGCTCGAGGTCGGTCGGGGCCAGTCGTCCGTCCACCCGTGCCCCGGTGAGCCGGACCAGCGGGACGTCGGCGTCGGCCCCGGTGTCCGCGCCCCGGTCGAAGCCCGCGAAGCGCAGGGGTGCCGGCGGGGCGCCGACCGCGGTGCGCTCGAGCTCGGCCAGCCGGTGGCGGGCCGAGCGCACCCGGCCGCCGATGGTCTTGGCGGCGCGGTCGCTGTAGAACTTCCGGGTGATCCGGCCCTCGGACTTCGGGGCCGTGGTGTGGAAGATCTCCCGGCCGGAGACCTCGGCAATCTCCCGCAGCCGCTCCCGCTCCTGCCCCTGGGCGGCGAAGCGCTCGGCCCAGCGGCGGCGGGCGAGCGCCCGCTGCCGGAGGTAGGAGCTGTAGCCGCCCGTGGACGCCGTGCCCTGCCGGGGCGGGCCGCCGGCGGACTCGTCGGGGCCCAGGGCGGGGTCGAGGTCGACCACCCCGGTGGCCACCTCGTCCAGGAACCACCGGTCGTGGCTGGCCAGGAGCACCGGGCCCCGCCAGCCGGCCAGCTCGGCCGCGAGGAAGTCGACGGCGTCGTCGTCGAGGTGGTTCGTCGGCTCGTCGAGCAGCAGCGCCGTGGGCCGGGCCAGCAGCAGCGCCGCGAGCGCGAGACGGCGCCGCTGCCCGCCGGACAGCTCCCCGACCGCCCGGCTCCTCGGCAACCGGGCCAGCCCGAGCCCGCTCAGGACCGTCTCGATGCGGGCGTCGAGGGCCCACAGCCCGTGGCGCTCGGCGTCCCGGAGCACGGTGTCGTAGGCATCCGCCGTCGCGGGGTCGTCGGGCGCCGCGGCGATGCCGGCGGCGAGCGCGGCCAGCCGGTGCTCCAGGGCGCGGACCTCTCCGACGGCCTGCTCGACGACCTGCTCCAGGGTGGTGGCGGCGGGGAGGTCGAGCTCCTGGTGGAGCAGGCCGGTGCGCTCGGGCCGGTGCACGGTGCCGGTGCCCGGCACCAGGAGCCCGGCCGCCACGTGCAGCAGGGTGGTCTTGCCGGCGCCGTTCTCCCCGATCAGGCCGGTGCGCTCACCGGCGGCGACGGTCAGGGACACGTCGGTGAGGACCCGGCGGCCGGGGTGGCTGACACCGATGCCGTCCAGGCGCAGGTGGGCGGGGCGGTGCGGGGCGGCGGTCGCCGCCGAGGGGGCGGTGGAGGTCACGGTGCGGTCCTGTCGATGCTGGGGGTCGGGCCCGCCGGGCGAGTGCGGCACCGGATGCGCGGAGCCCCCTGGGCTCGGATCGACGGTGCCGGCCGCGGACGCGGGCCGGGGCATCAGGACAGGAACATGGCCACCAAGGTACGCCCGCGCGGGCGTGGCGGGCAAGGGTCCCGGCGGACCGCCGGCCGGCCGGCGGTCCGCTGTCGACTCCCTCGGCGGTCGGGCGTAGCCTGCGGACCATGGACTCCCAGGTGCAGCGGGCCGTGTTCAGCACCCGCGACCCGGCCGAGGGCGTCGCGGTGCTCGACGAGGTCTTCGCCATCCGGGGCGTGCGCCGGTCCCCGGACGGCGGCTTCGACATGACCCTGGCCTCGACCGGGATCGACTTCGTCGCCTACGAGCGCGTCCGGCTGAAGGGCTCCTCGTGCACCGGCCGCACGGACGGCGCCGGCGTGCTGCGGGTGTGCCACGTGACGGCGGGCGTGCTGAGCGCCACCAGCGCCGGCGACCGCTTCCCCCGCACCGGGCCCTTCCTGTTCCCGCAGCGCACCTTCACCAGCTGGTGGGACGAGCTCGAGGCGACCACCGTGTCCCTGGACCCCGCCGCGGTGGAAGACCACGCCCGGCGGCTGCTGGGGAACGAGGGCTTCCGGCTGCAGTTCACGGGGACCCGCCCGGTGTCGCCGGCCATGACCCAGTACTGGCGCGGGACGGTCTCCCACTTCGCCCGCGACCTCCTGCCCGACTCCCGGGCGATGAGCAGCCCCCTGATCCGCTCCGAGGCCGCCCGTTCCCTCGCCACCGTCCTGCTGCACACCTTTCCCGGGAGCTTCCTGGACCGCGGCGGGACGGCCACCGGGCAGACCCGCCCGGCTCCGGCCGGAGTGCGGCGGGCGGTGGCCTTCATCGAGGAGCACGTGGCCGCGGACGTCGGATCGGCCGACATTGCCGCCGCCGCCAGGATGAGCGTGCGCGGTCTCCAGGTGGCCTTCCGCCGGGAGCTGGACACCACCCCGATGGCCTACCTGCGCGCCGCCCGGCTCGACGCCGTCCACCGGGAGCTGCTGGCCGCCGACCCCACGACCGGCTCGACCGTGGAGGCGGTGGCCGCGCGCTGGGGCTTCGGCCACCGCGGCCGCTTCGCCGCCGCCTACCGGGACCGGCACGGCCAGGCCCCCGCCACCACCCTGCGGAGCTGACCGGGATGCCCCAGGAGACGGAGCGGGCGCCGTGGACGCCGATCCGCCTGCACATGGCGACCACCGACCCGGAGGTGGCCAACGAGGCGCTGCAGCAGATCTACACCAGTGCGCGCATGGGCACGGTCGCCGACGAGTCGTCCTTCCTGTACCGCCAGGACGTGCTGGGCGACGCCGACCTCCAACTGGGCCGGCTCACCTTCCGCGGCAGCATCGCCGGCCGGATGGTGCTCGACGACATGTTCTCGGTCGTCGTGCCCCGCGCCGGGGGCGTCGACTGGAGCATCGACGGCCGGACGGGCAGCGGTCTCGGGGTGTTCCTGCTGCAGCCGGGCCAGGAGTACTGCGGCGAGGTGGACCAGCTGCTGGTCGACTCGGTCACCATCGACCGGTCCACGCTGCGGGAGACCGCCCGGACGGTCCACGGGGACGAGACCCGCGAGGTCGCCTTCCACGGCCCGCGCCCGCGCTCCCCCGCCCGGGAGAGGCACTGGAGGAGCACCTTCGCGTTCGTGCAGCAGGTCCTGGCCGACCCCGAGGTCGCCTCCCTCCCCCTGCTGCGCGCGGATCTGCGGCGGCGGATGTCGGTGGCGACCCTGGAGGCGTTCGCCGTCGCCGGGGAGCCCGTGGCCCGGCGCGCGTCGGCCGCCGGGCAGCAGGCGGCCTACCGGGACGCGGTCGAGTTCCTGCACGCCGCCGCGTCCTCGCCGATCACAGTCGAGGACGTCGCCCGCCACGCGGGGGTGAGCATCGTGGAGCTCGTCCGGGCCTTCCGCTCCCACGCCGGGACCACGCCGGGGGCCTATCTGCGCGAGCTGCGCCTGGTGGCCGCCCACGACGACCTGGTGCAGGGCGATCCGGCCCGCGGCGACACCGTGCGCGGCATCGCCCGGCGCTGGGGCATGACCCACCCCGGAGACTTCGCGCGCCGCCACCGGCAGGCCTACGGCGAGAACCCGGCCACCACCCTGCGCCGTTAGAGCAGCGGCCAGGGGATCCGGCGGCCGGTGACGTCGACCGGCAGGACCGCCTCGTCGAGGAGCCGGCGCACCCGCCGCCGCAGCGCCGCCACCTCCGTGGCGTCGAGGAGCTCGGCGAGCTCGGCGGGGACGTCGTCGGCCAGCGGGGCGATGTCCTGGAGCAGGTCCTCGGGCACGGGCTCGCCGGAGAAGTCCCAGACGACGGTCCGCAGCTTGAACGCCGCCGCGAAGCACAGACCGTGGTCGATCCCCCAGATCCGGCCGTCGGCGCCCCGCAGCACGTGTCCGCCCTTGCGGTCGGCGTTGTTGGCCACGAGGTCGAACAGCGCGATCCGGCGCAGGGCGTCGTGGGTGTCGGGGGCGGCGTCGTAGAGGGTGAAGTAGTGCTGCCGCGGGTCGTGCTCCACGAACCGCTGCAGGGACCCCGTGCCGAACGGCCCGTCCTGGCGCAGGACGGTGGGCGGGACGATGCCCCAGCCCAGGAACTCGCTCAGCACGTACGCGGCGCGCTCCCGCCGGTGCAGGCCGGGGCGGAAGTCGAGCAGCGGCCGCTCGCCCTCGAGGGGCTTGTAGATCCCCCAGACCGTCTCCTCCTCGAGCGTGACCTCGACGAGCAGCGCCGAGTTGCTGCTCTCCCGGATCAGTCCGAGGAGCTCCATCCGGCCCTCCGCCAGGAGCACGAGCTCGCCCATCAGCGTCCGCTCACGACACCCTCAGGCCGGCCAGCGGCTCGTCCGTGGAGTTCACCGTGAGCACGGCCGGCGCCTGCCCCGGCGGGTACGAGATCGCCGAGACGGAGCACGGGCTGACCACGATGCGCTGGAAGAGGTCCAGGTGCGTGCCCAGGGCGTGGGCGAGGGCCGCCTTGATGGGGTCGGCGTGCGAGAAGCAGACCACCACCCCGCCCTCGTGGGCGGCGCGCACCCGGTCCACGGCGCCCACGGTGCGCGCCTGCATCTCGGGGAAGCTCTCGCCGCCGGGGAAGCGGAAGGTCGAGGGCGCCCGCTGGACGGTCGACCACGCCTTGAGCCGGGAGAGGCGGGAGAGCTCCTCGCCCGTCCACTCCCCGAAGTCGCACTCGAGCAGCCCCGGCTCCACGACGGCCTCCCGGCCGGTCCGGGCCGCGGTCGGCGCCGCGGTCTCGCGCGTGCGCTCGAGCGGTGAGGTGTACACGGCGTCGACGCGCACGCCCGCGAGCCGCTCCGCCACCCGGTCCGCCTGGGCCCGGCCGCGCTCGGACAGGTGCAGGCCGGGGGCCCTCCCCGGCAGGACCTTGCCCGTGGTGGGGGTCTCCCCGTGCCGCACGAGCAGGACGAGGGTGCTCCGTGGTGCCTTGCGAGTGACCATGATGCACCAGCGTACTGGCGGGGGCCCCGGGTCCACAGGGGCCCCGCGCCCGTCGTCGTCGGGCGCCGCCTGCGACGACGCCGGACCCGGCCCGCGGGCCCCCCCTTGACGCCGGGGTTAGGTTGGCGCTGTGACTGATCGCACCGATCACCCTGACATCCGCACGCTCGGCGAGCTCCGCGCCGCCGGCGTGACCCACCGGACGCTGCGCGAGGAGATCCGCGAGAACCTCCTGCGCACGCTGGCCGAGGGCGGTGACCCCTGGCCGGGCCTGCACGGGCTCGGGCGCACGGTCCTGCCGCAGCTCGAGCGGGCCCTGCTCGCCGGCCACGACGTGGTGCTGCTGGGCGAGCGCGGCCAGGGCAAGACCCGCCTGCTGCGCACCCTCGCCGGCCTGCTCGACGAGTGGTCCCCCGCCATCGAGGGGTCGGAGCTCAACGAGCACCCCCTGGAGCCGCTGACCGAGGCGTCGCGGCGCCGGATCCTGCTCGAGGGCGACGAGCTGCCCGTGGTCTGGCGGCACCGGTCGGAGCGCTACGTCGAGAAGCTCGCCACCCCGGACACGTCCGTGGCGGACCTCATCGGGGACGTGGACCCGATGCGCGTGGCCGAGGGCCGGCGGCTCGGGGACCCGGAGACCATCCACTACGGGCTCGTGCCCCGCTCGCACCGCGGGATCGTGGCGATCAACGAGCTGCCCGACCTGGCCGAGCGCATCCAGGTGGCCATGCTCAACGTGATGGAGGAGCGGGACATCCAGATCCGCGGCTACGTCCTGCGGTTGCCGCTGGACGTGCTCGTGGTGGCCACGGCCAACCCCGAGGACTACACGAACCGCGGCCGGATCATCACGCCGCTCAAGGACCGGTTCGGCGCCGAGATCCGCACCCACTACCCGCTCGAGCTGGAGGACGAGATCGCCGTGATCCGCCAGGAGGCCGAGCTGATCGCCGAGGTCCCGGACACGATCCTGGAGACCCTGGCCCGGTTCACCCGCCTGCTGCGGGAGTCCTCCGCGGTGGACCAGCGCTCGGGGGTGTCGGCGCGCTTCGCCATCGCGGGCGCGGAGACGGTCGCGGCCGCCGCGCTGCGCCGCGCCACGATCCGCGGCGAGGCGGAGGCGGTCGCGCGGATGGTGGACATGGAGACGGCCACCGACGTCCTGGCCGGCAAGATCGAGTTCGAGTCCGGCGAGGAGGGCCGCGAGCGCGCGATCCTCGACCACCTGCTCCGCCGGGCCACCGCCGAGACCGTCCGCGGCCGCTTCCGCGGACTCGACCTCGGGCCGGTCGTGGAGGCCTTCGACGGCGGCACGACCGTGTCCACCGGCGACGACGTCTCCGCCCAGGACTTCCTCGCCGGGCTCCCCGAGCTGACGGCCTCCGACGACGACGGGGCCGCGACCGCCTACGACGAGATCGCCGCACGCCTCGGCGCGAGCACGCCGGGCCAGCGCGCCAGCGCGATCGAGCTGGCGCTGGAGGGGCTCTACCTCGCCCAGAAGATCTCCAAGGACGCCGACGAGGCCGGCACCGTCTACGGCTGACCGCACGGCCGGCACCAGGACCCGCACCGGGTTCCGCACCGGGACACAGAGAAGACACAGAGGGGGCGTCATGCCCGCACACCACCGGTCCTCGAGGTACGGCCGGTACACCGGAGGACCCGATCCGCTGGCCCCGCCGGTGGACCTCTCCGAGGCGCTCGAGGCCGTCTCCGAGGACGTCATGGCCGGGTACTCGCCGGAGCACGCGCTGCGCGAGTTCCTCCGGCGGGGCGGCCGCGGCCGCGACGGCCTGGACGACCTGTCCCGGCGCGTGCAGCAGCGCCGGCGCGAGCTGCTGAAGCGCCACGGCCTGGGCGGCACGCTCGAGGAGGCGAAGAAGCTCCTGGACAAGGCGCTGCGCCTGGAGCGCGAGCAGTTCCTGCGGGACGCCCGGATGGACCCGATGGACCGCTCCTTCCGGGAGATGCAGCTCGACGGCCTGCCGAGCTCCACGGCCGCCGCCGCCAGCGAGCTCGCGTCCTACGACTGGCAGTCCGAGTCCGCCCGGGAGGCCTACGAGCAGATCAAGGACCTCCTCGGCCGCGAGCTGCTCGACCAGCGCTTCGCCGGGATGAAGCAGGCCCTGGAGAACGCCACGGACGCCGACCGGGAGGCCGTGGCCGAGATGCTCCGGGACCTCAACGAGCTGCTCGAGAAGCACGGGCGGGGCGAGGACACCGAGGAGGACTTCCAGGACTTCATGGCGAAGCACGGGGACCACTTCCCCGAGAACCCGCAGTCGGTCGACGAGCTGATCGACGCCCTGGCCCAGCGCGCGGCGGCGGCCCAGCGGATGCTCAACTCCATGTCCCCCGAGCAGCGCCAGGAGCTGATGCAGCTCTCCGCCCAGGCGTTCGGCTCCCCCGAGCTGATGGACCAGCTCGGCCGGCTCGACGCGAACCTGCAGGGGCTGCGCCCCGGCGAGGACTGGGGCGGGTCGGAGGGCTTCGAGGGTCAGGACGGCCTGGGCCTCGGCGACGGGACGGGCGTGCTCCAGGACATCGCCGAGCTCGACTCCCTCGCCGAGCAGCTGGCGCAGCACCACCGGGGCGCCAACCTGGACGACATGGACCTCGACGCGCTCGCACGGCAGCTGGGCGAGGACGCCGCGGTCTCGGCCCGGACCCTCACCGAGCTGGAGCGGGCGATGCGGGACAGCGGCTACCTGCAGCGCGGCGCCGACGGGGACCTGCGGCTCTCGCCCCGCGCCGTGCGCCGGATCGGGAAGGCGCTGATGCGGGACGCCGCGCAGAACCTGTCCTCCCGGACCGGTCAGCGCGACACCCGCCTCGCCGGTGCGGCCGGCGAGCCCTCCGGCGCCACCCGGGAGTGGCAGTTCGGGGACGCCGAGCCGTGGGACACCACCCGCACCATCACCAACGCGATCCGGCGCACGGCCGCCGAGGGCGGCGACGTCCGGCGCGGGCTGCGCCTCGACGTCCGCGACATCGAGGTCGCCGAGACCGAGGCGCGCACGCAGGCCGCCGTCGTCCTCCTCGTGGACACCTCGTTCTCCATGGCCGCCGAGGGGCGCTGGGTGCCCATGAAGCGCACGGCGCTCGCGCTCCACCACCTCGTCTCCACCCGGTTCCGGGGGGACCAGCTGCAGATCGTCGCGTTCGGCCGCTACGCCCGCGCCCTGCCGGTCGACGAGCTCACGGGGCTGCCGCCCGTGCGGGAGCAGGGCACCAACCTGCACCACGCGCTGCTGCTCGCCACGCGCTTCTTCCGCAAGCACCCCTCGATGCAGCCCGTCCTGCTCGTGGTCACCGACGGGGAGCCCACGGCGCACCTGCTGCCCGACGGCGAGAGCTGGTTCTCCTGGCCCACGGAGCCGGAGACCCTGCGCGCCACGGTCGAGGAGCTCGACCGGCTGGGACGCATGGGGGCCCAGGCGACGTTCTTCCGGCTCGGCGACGACCCGGGGCTGGAGCGGTTCCTGCGGCGGATGGCCGAGCGGATCGACGGGCGCGTGGTGGCGCCGGACCCGGGGGACCTGGGCTCCGCCGTCCTGGACGAGTACCTCAACGCCCGCGCCGGGGACCCCGACGACCTCTGAGCGGACTCCCGGCGCGCCCGGTCAGCGGGCCGCGGTGGAGCCCCCGTCGGCCGGCGGGGTGGGGTCAGACGGGCCGGACGGTCCCGCGCCCTCCTCGCCCGAGGACGACGCCGCGGAGGACGCCGCCGAGGAGTGCTTCCCTTGGTGCTCGTCCTGCGCCTCGTGGGCGCCGTGAGCGGCGTGCTCGGCCTCGTGCTCGCCCTTTCCGAAGGGCAGCAGCTCCCAGACCAGCACCAGGACGGCGCCCCAGGCCAGGCCCAGGACGGCGGAGAAAAAGGTGTTCGTGAGCCAGGCGAGCGCCGCGCCGAGACCGCCGGGGACGGCGTCGTGCACGAGCACCTCCACGTGGTGGACGGCCGCGTACGGGGCGTGCCAGCCCAGGTCGTCGAGGCCGACGAGGACGATGTGCCCGCCCACCCAGATCATGGCGGCGGTGCCCACGACCGAGATGACCGTGAGCAGCCCGGGCATGCCCTTCACCAGGCCGTGGCCGATCTTCTGCGTGGTCGGGGAGGACCGTCCAGCCAGGTGCAGGCCGAAGTCGTCCATCCGGATGATCAGCGCCACCACCCCGTAGACCAGGACGGTGATGCCGATGGCCACGACCACCAGGATGGCGGCCCGCGAGAGCAGGGGCTCGCCGGCCACCTCGTTGAGGGAGATGACCATGATCTCGGCCGAGAGGATCAGGTCGGTGCGCACCGCGCCCCCGACCATCGTGTCCTCCGCGTCCTTGCCCTTCTCGACCACGGGGGTCCTGGTCTTGGCCCCGTGGCCCGAGATCTTCGACCAGATCTTCTCGGCCCCCTCGAAGCACAGGTAGCTGCCGCCGAGCATGAGGATCGGGGTGAGCAGCCACGGCGCGAACTGGCTCAGCAGCAGGATGACCGGGAGGATGAAGATCAGCTTGTTGCGCAGCGAGCCCTTGGTGATGCGCCAGATGATGGGCAGCTCGCGGGCCGGGGAGACGTCCTGGACGTACTGCGGGGTCACGGCGGTGTCGTCGACGACGACGCCGGCGGCCTTCATGCTCGCCCGGCCCGCCGCCGCGCCGATGTCGTCCACGGAGGCGGCGGTGACGCGGGCCAGGGCGGCGACGTCGTCCAGCAGGGCCATCAGACCGCCGCTCATCGGAGGACCTCCGGCGCGGTCTCAACAGGGGCGGGCGGAGCCGCGGTGGTGATCAGCATGATGACAGAGTAGGGCCTCCGACGCCCGGATGCTCCCGCCCGGGACGAACGGGCACCGATGTCCTGCCGTTCCGCGGAGTCGGTGCTGTTGCGCCCGGCGCCGGGGCCGCTCCGGCGCCGGACCGTCCACCACCGCTCAGGAAGCACCCGGCCAGGAAACACTGACCCGGAAGCACCGACCAGGAGGCACCCCGCATGGACCCCGTTCACCCTGCCGCCGGACCGGCGGGGGCGCGACCGCCCGCGCCGTCGCCCGCTCCGCACGTGGTCGTCCTCCCCGGCGGCGGGTATGCGCGGCACGCGGACCACGAGGGCGAGCCGGTGGCCGAGTGGCTTCGCGGCCTCGGCCTCTCCGCCGGCGTCCTCCGCTATCCCGTGCACGCCAGGCACCCCGTCCCCGTGGACGCGGTGCGCGCCGAGGTGCGCCGGGTCAGGGCGGCCGGGGCCGGGCGGGTCGTCCTGCTGGGCTTCTCCGCCGGCGGGCACCTGGCCGGGCACGCCGCGCTCACCGCACCGGCCTCGGGGCCCGAGCGGGTCGACGCCGTGATCCTCGGCTACCCGGTGGTGTCCATGCAGCTCGACACGCACCGGGGGTCGCAGGAGGAGCTCCTGGGCCCGGGGCCCTCCGCCGAGGTGCGGGCGGCCACATCCCTCGACCGGCTGGTGACCCGGGCCGCGCCGCCCTTCTTCGTGTGGCACACCGCCGACGACGCGTCCGTGCCGGTGCAGCACTCCTACCTGCTGGCCCAGGCGCTGGCGTGCCGGGGCGTGCCCCACGCCCTCCACGTCTTTCCCCGCGGACCGCACGGTCTCGGGCTGGCCGGCGGCACCGGTGCGCCCGCGGCCTGGCCGGCGCTGTGCGCCGCGTGGCTGGCCGGCCTGGCGGAGGACGTCACGCCGCCCGCCGTCCGGTGAGGACCGCCGGTCGACGACGCACCCTCGAGCAGGCCCACCCGCCCGGGGTCCGGCCGCCGCCCCTCCGGTCCGCGCCGCGGCGTGGTGCTCCGCGGCGCGGACCGGTGACGGACCGGCTCACGCGGCCAGCACTCGCGACCTGGGGATGCGGCGCCCGGACCCGGCCTGCTCCACGAACGCGGAGAACAGCCGCCCCCGGTCCGCGGCCGAGCCGTGGGAGTCCTCCGGGTGCCACTGCACCCCGACGGCCCAGGTGCGGTCCAGGTGCTCCGTCGCCTCGACCACGCCGTCCTCGGCCACGGCGGTGACGCGCAGCTCGGGGGCCACGACCCCCAGGGCCTGGTGGTGGTCCGACCGGACGGTGAGCCGCCGGGCGCCGAAGACGGCGGCCAGCCTGCTCCCGGGCTCCAGGACGACCTCCTCCTCCGGGCACACCGGGTCCCCCGGCGCACCGCGGTGTCCGTGGCCGATGCCGAGATCGGGGACGAGAGTTCCCCCGCAGGCCAGGTTGAGCAGCTGGGCCCCCCGTCCGATCGCCAGCAGCGGGGCGTCGCGGTCGAGGCTCTGCTCGAGGAGGTCCGCGGTGTAGAGGTCGGCGCGCCGGTCGACCCCGTACCCGTTGGGCACGGGTCCGCCCGCCCCGTAGAGGGCAGGGTCGACGTCCCCTCCTCCGAGCACCAGCACCGCGTCCGCGGAGGCGGTGACGGCGGGGTCGGGCAGCTCCCGGGCACTGGAGTCGACCAGGATCGGCCGGGCTCCGGTGTTGACCAGGCACTGCAGCGCGGTGCGGGTGCGGCGGCGCATCAGGTCCCGGGTCTGCGGGGTGCGGCCCGGGAAGTTCAGTGACACCACGGTCGCCACGGTGGGCGCTTTGGCACGGAGGCTCCACAGTCCTACGGGAGTCACCTCGTGCGCATTCAGATGAACGGCCTGTCGGTTCATGCTGTCATCTCCTGTTCGATCATGAGGTCCTCGCTCCGTGCCGGGTGGCGGGCGCACGCGGCGCCGGCGGGCCGGCCGGGGGAGGAGTTCAGGCCCGAAGCGTTTTCGGGGGCACCTGGTGAGTTGTTGCGGAGCTGGACGGTGGCGGTGGAGCCGACCGGGATGGGAGCGGCGGACACCGGGGTGAACGGCGGTCGCCCTTCACGCGATGCACCGGGGAAGTTCGCGTCCCCCGAGTGGTGCAGATCACTCTGCCCGAGGCGGAAGGGGGTGCGCCCCTCTTTTCCGGAAGAACATTGCCGATTCTTCACGATCGACGAAAATCGGCTGTCAGGATGCGGGGACGGGGCCCGGGCAGCGGCGGGTGGTCCCCGGCGCCGGGGTCGGTCCGCTCGCCGCCTCCGAGCGGGTCTACAGCGCGGGATCGATCATCGTCATGCCGGCGACCGTCGCGGTGTCGAACACCGGCAGCAGCTCCGCCGCCTCGTCGAGTCCGATGGTGCGCTCGATGAGCTTCTGCGGCTGCAGTGCGCCCTGTTCGATGAGCGCCATCATGGCCGGATAGTCGGCCGCGGCCATGCCGTGGCTGCCGAGCAGGTCCAGCTCCCAGCCGATGACCCGCGCCATCGGCACGCGCGGGTGGCCCTCGACCGGCGGCAGCAGGCCTATCTGGACGTGCCGCCCCCGCCGGCGCAGGCTGAGGACCGCATCGGCGCAGGTCTGCTCGCTGCCCACGGCGTCGACGGCGACGTGTCCGCCCCCGCCGGTGAGGGCGGCGACCGCCGCGGGGACGTCGCTCCCGTCCGCGCGCAGCGTGTGCTCCGCGCCGAGCTCGCGGGCGAGGGCGAGCGCCTCCGGGTTGCGGTCGACCGCGATCACGCGTCCGCCCAGTGCCCGGGCGATCATCACCGCGCTGAGCCCCACCCCGCCGGCTCCGACCACGGTGACCCACTCCCCCTCGGCGAGGCGCGCCCGGTCGGCTAGGGCCCGGTACGCCGTGGCGAACCGGCACCCCAGCGCGGCCGCGGTGGCGAGGTCGACGTGCTCGGGGACGGCCACGAGGTTCGTGTCGGCCCCGTGCAGGGCGACGTACTCGGCGAAGGACCCCCAGTGGGTGAACCCCGGTTGCTGCTGATCGGGGCAGACCTGCGCGTTGCCGGAGCGGCACCACTCGCAGCGGCCGCAGCCGCAGACGAAGGGGACGGTCACCCGGTCCCCGGTGCTCCACCGGCGCACGCCCGCACCCACCGCGACGACCACCCCGGCCAGCTCGTGCCCGGGGACGTGGGGCAGCGCGATCTCGTCGTGCCCGACCCAGGCGTGCCAGTCGCTGCGGCACAGGCCCGTGGCCTCGACCCGGACGACCACCCCGTCGGGCGGTGCCGTGGGCTCGGCGACGTCACGGACCTCCGGCCGGCCCCGGACAGCATCGATCACCACTGCGCGCATGCCCCCACTCTCCCACGCCCGTGCGGCACGGCAGGGGTGTGAGCAAGGAGACAGCGCTCCTCGATGCGTCACTCGGCGCCGTGGTGGTAGACCGGTCGTTGGAGACACCGTGTGCTGTCGGTGCGGCGCGGCCTGCTGGGGCATCCTGTCTCCTGCCGGGCCCGGGTGCCGTGCCCACGCGGCGCACGCGCGCCCGTGACAGCGATCCCGGCTCCGCCCGGGGAGCTCGCCGACGCTCTCCCCGCTGTTCGCCTTCCCCATCAGCCCGTGCCCGGAGGAGCCCCGTTGAGTGTGAAGCAGTTCTTGGACGAGTACGGCCGGAGCCGGGTCGTCTCCCCCTCGGTACGGGTCTTCGCCGACGTGGCGGGTACCCCGCGCACCCCGGCCCCGGCGTGGTGGAACCATCCGGTGACGATCATGTTCGTCGCGGTGATCGGCGCGGCCCTCTCCTTCACCACCCCCGGCCTGCCGGCGCTGTCGGGACTCCTGGTCGCGATCTCCGGCGTGGCCCTGGCGTCCCTGGCCGAGCTCGACCGTGGACGGTGGTCCGCCAGTCGCGCGCGCGCCGTCGAGGAGTTGGTGTGGATCGCCGATCAGTGCGGGTACCGCGTGGACACCGCCGATGGAGCCCTGCGGTGGAGGAACGACGACCGGAGCATGGTCGCCCGGCTCGGTCACCGCGGTGGCGGGTGGGACCTGCTCCTGCTCGACGTCGAGGCCCCGGCTCTCGGGAGCGACCGCTGACGAAGGTCTTCTCCCGCCCCGTCCTCTGATCGTCGCCTCGCGCCGGGCGGCATCGGTGCCCGTCCGCGGCCCGGCCGCCCGTTGCACGCAGCACGGGCACGATGTCGGTCACCGAGGCCCCCGGGGCGGAGCAGTGGGCGCTCCAGGCGCTACAGGGAGTTCCACAGCACGAGAGCCGCGCCCAGCGTGGAGACCGACAGCGCCACGCGGCGCACTCGTTGCCGGTCCAGGCGCTTGTTGACCAGCCCGGACAGGGCGAATCCCAGGATCATCGCCGGGGTGAGGATCGCGGCGAACTGCAGGATGTGCTGATCCAGGGCTCCGACCGCGGCGAGGCCGACCAGGGACATGAGGGCTCCCACGAGGAAGAAGGCGCTCATGGTGCCGCGCAGCTGTGCGGTGGAGGAGCCCTGCCACACCAGCGCCATGGGCGGGCCCCCGATGGCCGTGGCGGTCCCGAGCGCCCCGGAGGCCGCCCCGGCGACGGCGACGGTGACGGGACGGGGCGCGGGGCGCCAACCGCAGATGCTCAGCAGGACACCCAGCAGCACCGTGCCGGCCAGCGTCAACGCCAGCCCGCGGGCGGGTAGGAAGGCCACCAGGGCAGCACCGATCACCGTGCCGGGGACCCGTCCGAGCAGGGCCCACCCTGTCCCGGACAGGTCGATGGCCGTGCGGTCCCGGAGCACCCCGAGCACGGTGACGCCGGCTGCAAGCAGCACGATGGACCCCGGCAGCAGCGAGGGATCGACCAGAGCGATCGCCGGGGCCGCCAGCATCCCCAGTCCGAATCCGATCGCCCCCTGCAGGCAGGCCGCCAGGACGATCACCACGGCGATGATGACGAGCTCCACACCACTCATGTCTGCACCTTCCTACGGTTCGGGGCTGGTCGGTCGGATCTTCCCGGGTGGAACAAGGCCATCACGGCCAACCATGCATCCACCGGGGCCTTGCACGGCGATCATCCCCAGCCGGGTAGAACCGATGGCACAGGGCGGGAACCACTGGTGTGGTTCCCGCCCTGTGCGTTCCGTGTGGGCTGGAGGTGCGGCTCAGCCGATCAGCGTGGTGAGGAGCCGGTAGCAGGTGGCCAGGATCGCGGCCAGGCCGAGCAGGCCCAGGGCGGTCTGCCACCAGCGGTTGGCGTAGCGGCCCATCACGTCGCGGCGGGTGGCCATGATCAGCAGCAGGACGCCCAGCAGCGGGGCGACGATCACGGTCAGCGCCTGGGCGGTGATGATCAGCTGGATCGGGGAGCCCTGGGCGAGCAGGGTCACGGCCAGGCCGAAGGCCAGGACCACGCAGATCATGGCCTTCACCCGGTGGCGGTCCAGTTTGTTGCCCCAGCCCAGCGTGTCCGAGATGAGGGTGCCTCCGGCGGTGGCGTTGGCGATCATCGAGGAGAACGCCGCCCCGGTGAACCCGAGGCCGAAGACGGTCGTGCCGATCGGCCCGGCCAACGGCTCCAGGACCTTGGACAGGTCCCCCAGGGTGGCGGCGGTGCCGCCGGTGGCCTGCAGGGCGGTGGCCGCGACCACGATGACCAGGATGGTCATGATGCCCGGGGCGACGATGCCGGGGATGGTGTCGGCCAGAGTGGTGGCCTTGTACTGCTCGGGGCGCAGGCCCCGTTCCCTCGAGGCGTAGCCGGTGTAGAAGGCGGCGTTGATCGAGAAGTTGGTGCCGACCAGGGCCACCAGCAGCATCCCGGCTCCGGGGGGCAGGGACGGGATGAATCCGTCGGACACCTCGACCCAGTCGGGCTGGGTGAGCAGCGCCGAGGCGAGGAACCCGGCGGCCATCAGGGCGATGATCGCGAGCAGTCCCCGTTCGAAGAGCTTGTAGTAGTTCGGTGCCCAGGCCACCACGCCCACGAGCACGGTGCAGGCCAGGGTCCACAGGGTCGGGGAGCCGCCGAAGACCATGGACATCCCCAGCCCGGAGCCCACCGCGTTGCCCACGGAGAACATGAGGGTGATCAAGAAGACCCCGGTGCCGGCGGCCACCCCGGTGATCTTGCCGAGGTGCATCTTGATCATCTGGATCAGGGAGCGGTCGGAGGCCAGGGCGATCCGCACGCTCATGTCGGTGAAGCCGAGCATCAGGAGGGTGGAGACGGCGATGACCCAGATCAGGTCGTAGCCGTGGAGGCTGCCGGCCTGGACTGCCGAGGTCAGGTTGCCCGGGCCGAACTGCCAGGCCCCGACGATGAACCCCGGGCCCATCAGGGCCAGCGCGCCCAGCAGCCGGGATCGGCGGTTGGGTCGGGCGGGGGGTTCAGTGCCGAGTGCGGGGGTCTCGGAGTCGGTCACCTCGTGAGTGGCCGAGTGCGCGGACTTCTTGGATCGAGCAGTCATGCTGGTCATCGTCGTTCTCCACCGTCCTGGTTGGGAAGTCACACCACGCTGGTGGCCTGGAAACCGCGGGTCGTCGTGTACTGGGCTTTGTCACCGATGAGCCCGGCGGAGGTCAGGGCGGCGGAGATCTCCTCGCGCGCGCCCTCGGCCAGGGGCAGCAGCGGCGGGCGGACCACGGCGTTGGGCAGCACTCCGCGCTCGACCAGGCCCATCTTCAGCGCCACGGTGCCCTCCATGTGGGAACCGCGGTGGTAGACGGCCTTGGTGACCGGCAGCAGCTTGTCGTGCAGCGCCCGGGCGGCGGCGTAGTCCTTGGCCTTGCCCGCGGCGATCAGCTCGATCAGCGGCTCGGGGGCGAGTCCGCCGTAGCCGACCAGGGCGCCGTCGACGTCGAACATGGTGTGCAGCAGGTACTCGTCGTGGCAGGTGAGGATCTGCAGCTCCGGGTTCTCCTTGCGCAGCACGGGGATCTCGGTGTCCCAGCGGCGCATGTTGCGCACCCCGTTCTTGGTGGCGAAGACCCCGGGCTGTGCGGCGATCTCGAGCTGGGTCCTGAGGTTGTAGGTGGCCTTGGTGGCGTCGGGGTACTGGAAGAGGATCAGCGGCAGGTCGGACTCCTCGTGGACGATCCGGTAGCGCTGCTGCGGGGCGCCGTCCTGGTAGCCGAAGCGCAGCCAGCCGTGGGAGGGGTAGACCAGTCCGGCCTTGGCTCCGGCCTCGGCGGCCCGGGCGGCCTCGAGACCGGCGACCTTGTCGCCCTCGCCGGTGATGCCGGCGATGATCGGCACCTCGCCGGCGGCGTCGACCATGGTGCGGATGACGTCGACCTGCTCCTCGGCGGTGAGGTAGGTGCCCTCACCGGCGTGACCGAGGCAGACCAGGCCCTTCACGCCCGGCACGGAGGCGAGCCAGCGGGTCAGGTTCGCCACGGCGTCGTGGTCGACCTCCATGTCGGCGGTGAACGGGGTGACGGGGGCGGGAACGAGACCGCGGAGATCGAGAGACATTCGAAGTTCCTCCTGGGTTGAGAACGTTTGCGGGAACGTTTTCAACTATGATGTGACTCATGACACCTGTCAACACCTCCGCCGAAACTTTCTGTGACCCAGCTCATGGGACCCCACCGCTCGGACCCGCCTCAGGGCCTGTCCCGGCAAGGGCTTTGGTATCGTCCGAGCCATGGACCAGGACGGGCATGGCTGAGCAGGCGGGCTCACGCACCGTGACGATCCGTGACGTCGCCCGGGTCGCCGGGGTGAGCATCTCCACGGTCTCGAGAGTGCTCGACGACCGCCACCCGCCCTCGAAGTCCCCTTCGGCCGAACGCGTCCGGGCTGCCGCGGCCGAGCTGGGCTACCGCCCCGATGCCTACGCCTCCGGGTTGCGCCGCCAGCACACCGGCACCGTCGGGGTCCTGGTGCCGCGGCTGTCGGACACGGTGATGGCGGTGTTCTTCGAGGAGGTCGCCCGGGCGTGCGCGCGTCAGGCCGGTTTCGCCATGGTGGCCACCACCGAGGACCGGCCCGAGGCCGAGAAGGCCACCGTGGAGACCCTGCTGCGCCAGCGCGTGGACGGGCTGATCCTGACCACCGCCCGCCTGGAGGACCCCGTCGCCGCCCAGCTGCGGGCGCAGGGGGTGCCGCACGTCCTGGCGCTGCGCACCGATCACATCAGTCCCTCGGCCACCGGTGACGACGAGCTCGGCGGGTACCTGGCCACCCGTCATCTGCTGGATCTGGGCCACCGGGACATCGCCCTGGTCGCCGGGCCCTCCTACGCCTCCACCGCCGTGGCCCGGCAGGCCGGCTACCGCCGCGCCATGTCCGAGGCCGGCCTGACCGAGGTCGACCACCTCGTCCACGAGTCGACCTTCGGCATGGACTCCGGGGAGACCGTCGCCCGGGCCGTCCTGGCCGGCGCGCACCGGCCCACCGCGATCTTCGCCGTCAACGACAACACCGCCATCGGCGTGCTGGCAGCCGCCCAGGCCGCCGGACTGTCCGTGCCCGGCGATCTGTCGGTGGTCGGCTACAACGACATCCCCGTCTCGGCCCGCCTGCCCGTGGCCCTGACCACCGTGCGGGTGCCCTTCGACCAGATCGCCGCCAACGCCGTGGAGCTGCTCACCCAGCAGCGCACCGGCGCCCTCGGCGAGCCGCGCCGAGTGGTCACCCCCACTCTCATTCCGCGCCAGTCCACCGCTCGGCCCCCTGCCGCACGCACTGCCTGAGGCCGCACCGGCCGGCAGCACGACCTACCACCGCCGGCTCTCGGGAGCCTGCAGAACGGAGACAGCATGCCCATCGTCACCATCAACATGGTTGCGGGTCGAGACCGCGCCGTGGTCCAGGACTGCCTGCGCGAGGTCGCCAGGACGGTCTCGCGCACCCTCGACGCCCCGCTGTCCTCCGTCCGGGTGCTGGTCAACGAGGTCGACCCGGAACTGTGGACGGTCGGGACCACCCTCAAGAGCGACGAGCGCCCCTCCGCCCCTGCGTCCTGAGCCGCAGCTGACGTCCCTCGTGCAGTGCTCGCACTGGCGAATCATCTCGCCGATGGTGGCCGGGCATGATCCCACGGCACCGCCCGTGGACGTCAGCTTCGGTCACGAGCCCGCCCGCGTTCTCGTGACCTCGCGGCACGGCGCCTCTAAGCCGGGACGCCGGGCGCGGACCCATCGTTCCGACGGCGGCCCTCAGCGGTCCAGGGTGCGGCTCGGTGTCGTCCCGTAGACCTGCCGGTAGTACTGCGCGAAGCGTCCCGCATGGGTGAAGCCCCATCGGGCCGCGATCCCCTTCACGGTGTCCCCGCGAGCCGGGTCGCCGTCCTGCAGGTCCCGGTGGGCGGCGTCCATCCGCGTCCGGCGCAGGTACTGGGCCGGGGTCAGTCCCAGGGGATGGTTGGCCCGGAACGCTCGCACCAGGACCTTCGTGGTGGTCCGGGCGGCGCGGGCGGCGTCCTCCACGGTGATCGGGTCCGAGGCGTGGTCGTCGAAGAACTGCGCCGCGATCCGGTAGCGGCGGGACTGGGCCTCCATGGACAGGTACCGCTCCTCCCGGTCCCCGAGCAGCGGGAAGCACTCCAGCAGGCCCACGGCCAGGTGGCGGGTCAGGTCGGCGCGCACCATGGGCTCCTCGAAGACCGTCGACCCCAGCATGTCGGCACCACGGCGCACCAGGCCCGACCAGTACTCGCCGAGCCGGTCGCTGATCGGGGCGGACGAGCTGAATTCCACCGGGGTCTCGTGGCCGTAGACGGTGTCGGCCGTGGCCTGCACCAGGTCCACCGGCAGGTGCGCCATGGTCACGGCGACGTCCTGCGCCACCACCAGGGACGGGTGCTCGGGGCGGAACAGCACCGATGAGCCCGCAGCCGCAGCGCCGATCTCCGCACGGATCTGCCAGTCGTACCGGACCCCTCGCACGTGGGCCACCGTGAAGACCTCGGTGTCCCCCCACAGGGACATCGTTCCGCCCACGTGCACCGCCGACATGGCGACCTGGCCGTCCCCGGCCCTCGACAGCCGGTAGGAAAACCCCGGATCGGTGGAGCTGTAGCCGAATCGCATGCCGGTCCGCTCGCCGAGCGCGGGCAGCACCTCGGGATCCAGGATCGTGAGCTCGTGGCGGAACACCTCACCCATGAGTCAGCACCGCCTCCCGCCCAGGGCCCACCCCACGGGGACTCTGCTCCGAAGGACCATTCTCCAGATCTGCCGGAGGGCCCGCACCATTGTGACCCGACACTTCGACGACCCGCTTCGGAAGGGGTGCCCCGCGCAGGGCGCCCAGCGAGATCCGGACCTCGTCGGCGAGGCGTTCGTGCCGGAGGATCTGCGCTTTATGCAGAGCGCGCGGCAGCGGGTCCGGCGGTTCGTTGACCGTCAAGGACCGGACCATCCCGGGGCGCTGAGCCGCCGGGAAGCTCTCTTCCCAGCCTGCGTGCGGGTCAGAGTCCCTCGTGCGCCATGTTCGCGAACCGGGAGTAGTGGCCCTGGAACGCCACCACGATCGTCTTGGTGGGACCGTTGCGGTGCTTCGCCACGATCACATCGGCCTCACCGGCACGCGGCGACTCCTTGTCGTAGACGTCGTCGCGGTGCAGCAGGATCACCATGTCCGCGTCCTGCTCGATGGATCCACTTTCACGGAGGTCGGACACCATCGGCTTCTTGTCCTGGCGCTGCTCGGAGCCACGGTTCAGCTGCGACAGCGCGATGACCGGGACCTCGAGCTCCTTGGCCAGCAGCTTCAGGGCACGGGAGAACTCCGAGACCTCCTGCTGGCGGGACTCGACCTTCTTGCCGGAGCTCATGAGCTGGAGATAGTCGAGCACCACGAGCTTGAGGTCGTGCTTCTGCTTGAGCCGGCGGCACTTCGCCCGGATCTCCATGAGGGACATGTTCGGGGAGTCGTCGATGAACAGCGGAGCGGAGTCCATCTTGCCCATCGTGGTGGCGATCTTGGCCCACTGCTCATCCTGCAACCGGCCCTTGCGCAGGTCCTGCATGTTCAGCGTGGCCTCGGCGGAGAGCAGGCGCATGGCGATCTCGTTGCGGCTCATCTCGAGGGAGAAGATCACTGTGGTCTGGTTGTGCTTGATCGCCGCGGACCGCGCGACGTCGAGGGCCAGGGTGGATTTGCCCATGGCCGGCCTGGCCGCGATGACGATCATCTGGCCGCCCTGGAAGCCCTGGGTCAGCTCGTCGAGCTCGATGAAGCCGGTGGGCACGCCGCGCATGCCCTCGCCGCGGGAGCCGGCGGCCTCGATCTCGTCGACCGTGGACTCGATGACCTCCTTGAGCACCGTGTAGTCCTCGGAGGAGCGGCGCTCGGCCACCTGGTAGATCTCGGCCTGGGCGGCGTTGACGATGTCGTCGACCTCGCCGTCGGAGCTGTAGCCGAGCTGCACGATCTTGGTGCCGGCCTCCACGAGCCGGCGCAGCACGCCGCGCTCGCGCACGATCTCGGCGTAGAAGCCCGCGTTGGCCGCGGTGGGCACGGAGGAGATGAGGGTGTGCAGGTACGCGGGACCGCCGACGCGCTCGATCTCGCCGCGCTTGGTCAGCTCGTCCGCCACGGTGATGGCGTCCGCGGGCTCGCCGCGCCCGTACAGGGAGATCACGGCCTCGTAGATGGACTCGTGTGCGGGCTTGTAGAAGTCGACGCCGCGCAGGACCTCCACCACGTCCGCGATCGCGTCCTTGGACAGCATCATCCCGCCGAGCACGGACTGCTCCGCGACGTTGTCCTGCGGCGGGGTCCGGCCGTACTCCCGGTCGCTCCCGGACGAGCGCTCCGACACCATCGACACCTGGTCCACCTCTCCCCGCGCACCCCACGGACAGCGGGGCGCGCACACGACGACGCCGCCCCGATCTTCCGGGCAGCCCCTCCATTCTCGCACCGACCGCGGACACCGCTTGCCGCCCGGACCCCGGAGCGGCTGTCATCTTCGGCACCCCACAAGCACAGACATCGGCGCTCCGCAGCCGATATTTGGCGTGTCTGCCGCACATGAGATTACCTATTGCAAATACGTCTCGGGGGGCGAGTACTGGCATGAGCATCATGTATCGGACAATCTGGGAGAGCGACTGCGGAGACCCACAGGTCTTCCTCGAACTGAGCCGCGAATGCTTCAGTCGCTGGGCTGTGAACGATCCCGCGGGAGAAAGTCTCGTGGATGGACAGCACCAGGTGGGCAATCGTCGGATCACACTGAGATCCATTGCGGACGATGCTGTGTCCGGGGTCGAAGGATGCACGGTCGACGAGGTGGAAGGGGCGGGCTCAACACGCTGGTGCACGACCGTGCGAGTCGCAGCAGGAGGCGGAACCGCACACGTCTGGGTGGAGAACTCCATGGAGACGAACGACCCGACCCAGAGGATCAAGGTGGGACGTCCCCGTGTTGTTGCCGATCTCCTGTCTCTCAGCGAAAATCCTCGGCTCGAGCGTGACGCATTGTGCGGGACGCCCCGGGTGATCGACGCGGACGACGTCAACGACTTCGTGTCCATGCTGTCGCACGAAGAACGCAGGCTGCCGGTCATCGTCTTCACGGAACCGTTCCAGACCTCCAGTGGCCGCTGGAGGCAGCTCGCTCGTCAGACGGCTCGACGGTCCATGGGCGTGGCGACCGTCGCGGTCCTGGACCAGGCGGCAGTCTCCTGCTTCCGAGCCGAGTTCGATGATCTGGCCGTGTGGGGCGGAGGCATCCGCACCTATGCACCCCGGCTCGTGAACAGCCCGGCGGACGCTCGGCGGCATCGGTTCATCCCTGCGGCGGAAATGCGGGAGAACAACAACTGGGTCGTGGATCGGCTCGTCGACACGGTGGCGCAGTTGTCGACGCGTCGCCGTGTGCCCGGGGTCTTCTCCGTCTTCCTCTCCGACCAGCAGGCGATCAGCGAGAACGAGCTGGCGGAACTTCGCTATCAGTGGGAGTTCGACCTGGAGCTCGAGAAGGACGATCACTCCACCACGCAGTTCGAACTGGGCCGGGTGTCCGGGCATTTGGACCGCATTGTGCAGAAGTTGCGGGAGTCGAACCTCGAGCACCTGATCTGGGACGCCCAGACTGCGCCGGAGGACGGGCTTCCCGACCAGGTCCAGGGCGTCACTGAAGCGGTCCTCGCGGCGAAAGAGCACTTGGGCGACTGGTTGACCATCGCGGACTCCGCGTCTCGTGAGCTGCACGGCATCGACACGGCGCCCGAGGCGGTTTCATGGGGAAACAACGCCTATCGAGGTCTCCGTGCGCTGGCTGAGTACTCCCGGTCCTGCAAGGAAGAAGGATTCGCCGGTGGATTCTGGGTCTGGTGCCAACGAGGTGGAGCGATGTCGGTCAGCTGGCCCGCCACGGACAAAAAGCTGGCCATGAGCGAGTCCGAGTCGGTCATGAACCGTGACAAGTACCGAAAGAGCCGCATCTTCGATGTGCACCATGACGTCGCCCGGTCCGGGAGGCTCCTGATGCAGGCACATCTCAAGATCAGCGAAGGAGGCGGAGACCTGGCCCCGCGCATCTACTTCCACGACGACACCGCCGGGGCCACTGGGAAGGTTCACGTGGGCTTCGTGGGTCCCCACTATCTCGTTCCCAATACCAAGTCGTGAGTGCGAGAGCGAGGCACGGGCCCGGACACCGCTTGCCGCCCGGGCCCGTCCGTGGACACCATGGATCATGACGCTCACCACAGACCTCAGCGGCCCCTGTTCGTGGGACATCAGGACCACCCGGGCGGAGCTGGCCGCGGGCCGGATCAGCCACGTGGAGCACCTCGACGCCCTGCTGGAGCGCCTGCCCACGGCGCGGCGGCTGGGCGCGGTGATCAGCGCGGACCCGGAGCTGGCCCGGGCCTTCGCCCACGCGCTGGACCGCCGGGAGACGCGGGGCCCGCTGACGGGGATCCCGCTGGCGGTCAAGGACATCGTGGACGTCGCGGGGTTCCCCACCACCGGCGGGACCCAGTCGCTGGAGCACGACGTGGTGGCGCGGGACGCCCCCGCGGTGGCCCGCCTGCGCGAGGCCGGGGCCCTGTTCGCCCTGAAGACCAACCTGCACGAGCTGTCCTTCGGCATCACTTCCAACAACGGCTCGTACGGGTCGGTGCGCCACCCCGCCGACCCGGCGCTGAGCCCCGGCGGCAGCAGCGGGGGCTCGGCGGTGGCCGTGGCGGTGGGCCTGGTCCCGGCCGCGGTCGCCGCGGACACCGGGGGCTCGGCCCGCATCCCCGCCGCCCTGTGCGGGATCGTGGGCTTCCGGCCCACGCTGGGCCGCTACCCGTCGTCGGGCGTCCTCCCGATCGCCCACTCGCGGGACACGATCGGCCCCATGGCCCGGACCGTGGACGACATCGTGCTGCTGGACGCCCTGCTCGCGGGCGAGCACCCGTTGGGCGCGCCCGGCGCGCGGCACCTGGAGTTCGACGACGAGGGCCCCGGCCCGCTCCACGGCGTCCGGCTCGGCGTGCCCGAGCTGTTCCTCGAGGACCTGGAGCCGGGCGTGGACACGGTCTTCGGCGCGGGCCTGCGAGCGCTGGAGGCGGCCGGCGCGGAGCTCGTGCCGGTCGACCTCCGCCCCGCCCGGGAGCTGGCCGCCGCGGCCGGCATGACGATCGCCCTCCACGAGTTCTTGCCCGATCTCCAGGCCTATCTGGAGGCGCGCGGCACGGGGCGCTCCCTCGACGAGGTGCGGGACGGGATCGGCAGCCCGGACGTGCGGCGGATCTGGGAGCTGGCGCAGGTGTTTCGCGCCGCCGACGACGACTACCGCGCGGCCCAGGAGGAGCGCCGGCTCGCCCTGCGGCTGTACACCGGGGCGATGCAGGCCCAGGGGGTGACGGCCCTGGTGCAGCCGACGTGTCCGCTGACGGCCCGGCCGATCGGCGACGACGAGACCGTCGAGCTCAACGGCCGGCGCGTGCCCACCTTCGACACCTTCACCCGCCACTCCGACCTTGCCGGCATCATCGGCACCCCCGGGATTAGCCTCCCCGCCGGGCGCACCGCGGAGGGCCTGCCGGTGGGCCTGGAGCTCGCGGCGGGGCCGGGGGCGGACGCCGTGCTGCTGGACCTCGCCCGCACCGTGGAGGCGCTGCTGCGCGACCAGTGAGCCGCCGTGGTGCTTTTCGGGGGACAGCGCAACGATTCAGAGCTACAACCGTTGACGAAGCCAACGGTCGCCCTCTACGGTGAGGTCACCGATGTGCGTGATGCATCTCACAGCGGATTCGCCGGTGCCGGGCGCCGGCAGGACCGACCCGAGGAAGAGGACCCCCATGAAGCACCCGTTCGCCAGAGCAGCCGCCGTCGGAACCGTCCTGACGTTCGCCCTGACCGCCTGCGGCGGCGGGGGGACCACCGGGACCACCGGGGGCGGCGGGGGCGGCGAGGAGCTGCAGCCGCTCACCATCGGCGTCATCCCCATCGCACCCTCCGCGCCCGTGCAGCTCGCCCTCGACGAGGGCATCTTCGAGAAGCACGGCCTGGACGTCACGATCGAGACCGCTCAGGGCGGCGCCGCCATGCTCCCGGCAGTCTCGGGCGGCTCCATGGACATCGGCGTGGGCAACCCGCTCTCGGTCGTCCTCGCCAAGGACCAGGGCCTCGACATGAAGATCCTCAGCGGCTACAGCAGCTCCATGGCCGAGGGCGAGGACATCACCGGCGTGGCCGCCAACCAGGACGCCGGCATCGCGTCCTGGGCCGACCTGGCCGGCAAGCGGGTCGCGGTGAACACGATCAACGGCCAGGGCGACCTCACCATCAAGGAGGCCGTGAGCAAGGCCGGCGGCGATCCCGACGCCGTGAACTTCGTGGAGATGCCCTTCCAGGACATGCCGGCCCAGCTGGAGCGCGGGGAGATCGACGCCGCCTGGGTCCCGGAGCCGTTCCTGACCCAGCTGATCAACGGCGAGCAGACCGCACTGGTCGGCTACAACTACCAGGACACCGTCCCGGGCCTCGACACCATGGTCACCTTCAGCAGCACGGCATTCACCGAGGAGAACCCGGAGGTCCTCGAGAGCTACAACGCCGCGATCGACGAGGCGCTCCAGTTCGCCCAGGAGAACCCCGACCGGGTGCGCGAGACCATCGTGAGCTTCCTCAACATGCCGGAGGAGGTCGCCACCGACCTGCGGCTGGAGGAGTTCGACGCGGAGGTGGACCGCGACGAGCTCGAGACGCTCG
Source organism: Kocuria sp. CPCC 205263 (assembly GCF_040981075.1). Lineage (NCBI taxonomy): Bacteria > Bacillati > Actinomycetota > Actinomycetes > Micrococcales > Micrococcaceae > Kocuria > Kocuria sp. CPCC 205263. The sequence goes on from NZ_JAVKPV010000006.1 coordinate 70,361, forward strand.
CCGAGCTGATGCTCAAGTACGACGTGATCGACACCGAGGCGAACCTGGACGAGATCGTCCAGGCCGACTAGGACCGCGGCCGCGCCGGCGGGAACTCGTCGGCGCGGTCGATGGCCTCCTCGGTCATCCGCCGGCCGAGCTCGATGAGCTCCCCGGCGCGATGGAAGTCCAGCAGCCGCCCGGCGCTCTTCGGCACGGTGATGAGCAGGTCGGGCGGATAGCCGGCCAGCCGGTAGCGCAGCACCATGGACTGCAGCACCTCGAGGGAGAGCTGCATGACGTCGAGCGTGCGCAGCCCCGCCGGCAGGGCGCCGAAGCCGTCCTGGGCGAGCTCCTCCGCGGCCTCCGCGGCGGCGTCCACCAGCGCGTCCTGGCCGGCGTCCTGGCCGGCGTCCTGGACGAGGGCCTCGGCGGCGTCCACCGGGGCCGACCCTGCGGGGCGCAGGAACCGGGACGGGGTGCTGCGGCCGCGCGTCTCCGCGAAGCGCTCCAGGACGCTGCGCGTCAGCTCGCGGTCCAGGACGTGGGAGGCGCTGCGCCGGAACCGCTCCGCCCACTCCTCGGACGGCCGCACGGCGGACGTCTCGTGGGCCGGGACCCTGCCCTCCCCGGACTGCTGCCCCCCGGACAGGGAGACCGCCACCGTCACGTCCGCGCGGGTGGCGACGGTCGCGGCGATGGGCACGGGGTTCATGATCCCCCCGTCGGCGAGCAGCCGGCCGTTGAGCATGACGGGGGTGATGATGCTCGGCAGGGCGATCGACGCGCGGACGGCCACGTCCACCGGGCCCTCCTGGAACCAGACCTCCTTGCGGGCGAGCAGGTCCGTGGCCACCGCCGTGAAGGGGATGGGCAGGTCCTCGATGAGCCGGCCGGCGAGCAGCTCGCGCACCTTCGCCATGATCTTCTCCGCGCGGATCACCCCGGGCGCCGAGGGGGAAGGGTCCAGCAGCCGCAGCACGTCCCGCTGGCTGAGACCCCGCACCCACTGCGCGTACGCCTCCATCTGCCCGGCGGCGTGGAGGCCGCCCACGAGCGCCCCCATCGAGCTCCCCGCCACGGTCACGATGTCATAGCCGCGCTCCTCGAGCACCTCGATCACGCCGATGTGGGCGTAGCCGCGGGCGCCGCCGCTGCCCAGCGCCAGGGCCACGCGCGTGCGTGGGGACATCCGCCGCTCCTCTCCCGCAGGGAACCGGTCACTGGACCGGCCGGGTGCCCCGAGCCTAGCCCGCCGGCCGCGGAGGGCGGCTCCCGGACCGGGTGCCGGACCAGTGACCGGACCAGCTCGGGAAGGACGGAAAATCCTATCAGCAGGCGGGGTTTTCCACCCTGTGGACAACCGGTGGAAAACGCCGTGGACGGCTGTGCACAGGTTGGGGAGAACCTTGTGGAAAGTTATGCACAGGGTTCCACAAATCCCCGTCTAACCAGGAGCGATGGTGATGCACACCCTGTGCAGGGCGGAGCCGGACACCACCGGTGCCGTCCACAGCACGTGTTCTCCGACTGGTGTTCCGGCCCACGTCGGAGGCCGGTCCGTCAGGAGGACCGCACACCCCGGACCGCCCCGCGCACCACGTGTGCGCGACGGACCGGCACGCCCTGTTCGTGGAGCTGGAGGAGGTCTCCGCCCGCCCTCAGGACACCGAGGCGAGCAGCGCCAGCCACAGCAGCGGGTGGCAGAGCACCGACAGCCCCAGCAGCACCAGGAACCGGATCCGGTCGGACGCGAACCCGATGGCCCCCGCGAGGGCCACCACCGCCGTCACGGTGGCCCCCACCGCCGCCGCGACGAAGCCGATCACGAAGAACGCCATGGAGGTCTCGGGCCCTGCGGAGTTCCCGCCCAGGAACGCCACGACAAAAGCCAGTACGGTGAAGAGCAGGCACCCCACGCCGAACCAGTACAGGGCGGACGGCGAGACACGGGAGATCAGGGACGGCATGCACCCATTGTCCCCCGGGGAACCCGACGGCACCGCCGCACCGGCCCGCGGTGCCCGAGCGCCCGACCGACGAACCCGACCCCTCCAGGAGATCCCCGTGGACGACAACCAGCGCATGTGGGAGGACCGGTACGCCTCCGGGGGGTCCTCCCCCGACGGCGCCCAGCCGCACCCCGAGGTGGCCGCCCTCCTGGACCGGACGGCCCGGGAGCGCACGGGCGGCCCGCCGACCGCCCTCGACCTCGGCGCGGGCACCGGCCGCCACACCCTGGCCCTGGCGGCGGCCGGCTACGACCCCACCGCCGTGGACTTCTCCCCCAGCGCCGTGCGGACCATCACCGGGGCGCTGGCGGAGCGTGGCCTGCCGGGGCGCGCCCTGGTCGCCGACCTGCGGACCTGGACGCCCGAGCAGGAGCAGCGCTCCGGGCCCGACGCCGTGCCCCCGCAGTTCAACCTGATCGTCGCCGCGTACTTCCAGCACGACCTGGCGCTGCTGCGCCGCGCCGCCGAGTGGCTCGTCCCCGGCGGCCGGCTGCTGTGGATCACGCACGCCCCCGGCAGCGTCGAGGGCCCGCCCCCGACCGTGCCCCGGCCGACCCTCCAGGAGACCGTCGCCGTGCTCGAGGGCAAGGGACTGGACCTGCTGCGCGCCGAGCAGGTTCGCACCACCGACACCGCGCTCGACGTCGTCGTCGAGGCCCTCCGGCCCCACTGAGCGATCCCGCCGGCCGATCCCGCTGGAGACGTCGGACATGCGGAAAGGGCCCCCGCGGCGCACCGCGGGGGCCCTTTCCGTGCTTGCACGGACCGGAGGAACCGATCAGGCGGGGACGACCTCGAACTCGACGTTCGCGTTGACGTCCTCGTGCAGACGCACGGAGGCCTGGTACACACCGGTGGTCTTGATGTGCTGGTTGAGCTCGACCTTGCGCTTGTCCACGGAGCCGAGGCCGGCGGCCTCGACGGCCTTGGCCACGTCCTCGGCCTTGACGGTGCCGAAGAGGCGACCCTCGGAGCCGGCCTTGACCGGGATGGTCACGGTGGCCGAGGTCAGCTTCTGCGCCAGGACCTGGGCGTCCTCGAGCGAGGCGACCTCGCGCGCGGCGCGGGCGGCCTTGATGCTCTCGATCTGCTTCTGTCCGCCGCGCGACCACGGGGTCGCAAAGCCGCGCGGGAAGAGGTAGTTGCGGGCGTACCCGTTCTTGACCTCGACCACGTCACCGGCAGCGCCGAGACCCGTGACCTCGGTCGTCAGGATGATCTTTGCCATGAGTGTCTGTCCTCTCTGATCAGCGGCCGGCGCCGGAGTAGGGCAGCAGCGCGACCTCGCGGGCGTTCTTGATCGCCAGGGCGATCTTGCGCTGCTCCTGCACGGTCACACCGGTGACGCGGCGGGCGCGGATCTTGCCGCGATCGGAGATGAACTTGCGCAGCAGCGCAACGTCCTTGTAGTCGATCTCAGTGACTTTGGCAGCCTTGAGCGGGTTCTGCTTTGGTTTGGGCTTACGAAGTTCAGCCTTGGCCATCGTGGTGCTCCTTGTTCTTCGAGTGGAGCCCGCGGCTTGTCACCGCGGGATGGGGTGGATGGGAAAAGTGCGGAAGGTCTAGAACGGCGGTTCGTCGTCCTGGCCGCTGCCCCAGTCGTAGTTCCCGCCGGAGGACTGGCTCCAGGGGTCGCTCTGGGGTGCGGCCTGCGGAGCGGGCTGGCGTCCGCCGCCGGAGCGGCCGCCCTGGCCGAAGCCGGAACCGCCGCCCTGCTGGCCGCCGCCACCGCCGCCGAACCCGGAGTCGCCCCCGAATCCGCCGCCGGCCGGGGCGCCGGCGCCGAAGCCGCCGCCCTGCTGGCCGCCGCCCTGCTGGCCGCCGAAGCCGCCGCCCTGCCCGCCGGAGCGGGCGTTGCGGTTGACCTTCGCGGACGCGTAGCGCAGGGAAGGACCGACCTCGTCGACGTCGAGCTCGGTGACGGTGCGCCGCTCGCCTTCCTTGGTGTCGTAGGACCGCGACTTGAGCCGACCCTGGACGATGACGCGCATGCCCTTCTGCAGCGACTCCGCCACGTTCTCGGCCGCCTCGCGCCACACGGAGCAGCGGAGGAACAGGGTCTCCCCGTCCTTCCACTCGTTGGACTGGCGGTCGAAGGTGCGGGGCGTGGACGCAACGGTGAAGTTGGCCACCGCCGCACCCGACGGGGTGAAGCGCAGCTCGGGGTCAGCGGTCAGGTTGCCGATTACGGTGATGACGGTGTCACCAGCCATGTGGACCTCCCGGGTCGAGGATGTTCGCGGTCGTGCGGGACGTGCTGGGATCTCTCAAGCATCTCACCGGGGGCCCGGTCGGGGCGCCCTCGGTGATCAGTTGTGAAGTCCTTACTCGGCGGAGATCTTCTGCTCTTCCGGGCGGATGATCTTGGTGCGCATGATGGCCTCGTTGAGGTTCAGGACGCGGTCGAGCTCCTGGGTGGTCTGCGGGGTCGCGGTGAAGCGGACGACCGCGTAGATGCCCTCGGTCTTCTTCTGGATCTCGTAGGCGAGGCGACGACGGCCCCAGATGTCGACGTTGTCGACGGTCCCGTTGTCCTTGGTGACGACCTCGAGGAACTTCTTGAGAGTCGGCTCCACGGCACGATCCTCGACCTCGGGGTTGATGATCACCATCAGTTCGTACTCACGCATGTTCGAACCCACCTCCTTCGGGCTGAGCGGCTGCGGTCCTTCCGCAGCAGGAGGTTCTGTAGCGTCGTCCGCGCGCCGGCACCGCACGTCGGGCGGCGGGCACACAGACCTCACAACACTACTACACTCGCAACCCCGCCCCCAACGGGGCGGGCGCGGGCACCGCGGTGGTCAGGGAACGCGGGCTCAGTACCGGTAGGCACTGCGGGCGATCGAGGCGTTCACGAGGGCCGTGCGGAACGGCATGGTGAAGACGTCAACGAACATCAGCAGCATCCACGGGATCAGGAACAGGATCCCGACGCCGACCCCCGCGAGGGTCCAGCCCAGGCCACCGAGGAACAGGTAGATCAGGCCCCAGATCGGCTGGCGCAGATAAAACTTGTGGATGCCCAGCCAGCCCAGGAAGAGCCACAGGACGTAGGCGAGGACCACGGACTTCCCGCCCACCACGTTGGCCACGGGCGGCCCGGGGTACGGGGCGCCGCGCCCACCCCCGCCGAAGGGCTGCCCGCCGAACGGCTGCCCGTGGGGCGCCCGGGAGTAGCCGGCGCGGCCGGGGTCGTTGTTCAGCGGGACGGGGCGGTAGTACTCGGGCTCGGGAGCCACGCGGATCCTTTCGGGGCGGAGGGGTCTCGACGGGTGCCGTCCACGGTCAACGGCCTGACCAGTGCAACGGCCCGTTCGGGACGGCTATTCCGGTGCGGGCGGCCACGGGCGGGGAGTTGTACAGGGTGCCGCGGTGGCGGTGCCCCGCCCACCGGGAGCGACCCGAGGGGTCCGATTAGGATACGCTTTCGTTGCCAAATGATCGTCGCGCGGTCCCCGAGCGCCGCGCCCTCCGGAAGAGGCCCCGATGCGTCGTCGTTCCCTGTACGTCACCACCGGCATCCTGACCGCGCTGACGACCCTGGTCACGGGGTGCGGCACGCTCGGTCTGGGTGAGCAGCCCGCCGACCTGCAGATCTACTCGGCACGCCACTACGACCTCGAGGGCGCCTTCGGCGATTTCACCGACGAAACCGGCATCAGCGTCGAGTTCATCACCGGTGACGACGCCGAGCTCCTCGAACGACTCAAGGCCGAGGGGGACGACAGCCCCGCGGACGTGTTCATGACCGTGGACGCGGGCAACCTCTGGAACGCCGCCCGGCAGGACGAGCTGGCCGCACTGGACTCCGCGACCCTCGACGAGGCGGTCCCGGAGGACCTGCGCGATCCCCAGGGCAGGTGGTACGGCCTGGCGATGCGCGCGCGCACCGTGACCTACAACCCGGACAACGTCGACACCGCGGAGTTCGACCCCGAAGAGACCTACGCGGGACTGGCCGACCCGAAGTGGCAGGACCGGCTGTGCATGCGGGACGCCACCTCGGCCTACACCCAGTCCCTCGTGGCGAGTCTGATCGACCTGCACGGCCGGGAGCGGGCGCTCGAGATCGTCGAGGGCTGGGTCGACAACGACGTGCAGATCATGAGCAACGACATCCTCCTGCTCGAGGCGATCGACGCCGGGACCTGCGACGTGGGCATCAACAACCACTACTACCTGGCGCGCACCCTCGAGGAGAACCCGGACCTGAAGGTCGACCTCTTCTGGGCCAGCCAGGAGGGTGCCGGGACGCACGTGAACATCTCCGGGGCAGGCGTGGTCGAGGGCTCCGACAACGCCGAGGACGCTCAGCGGCTGATCGAGTGGCTCGCGACCGACGGCCAGAACGCGTTCGTGGACGCGAACCACGAGTTCCCGGTCAACCCCTCCGTGGAGCCCGCGCCCAGCATCGCGGCCTTCGGCGAGTTCGAGCGGATGCCCCTGAACGCCGAGGCCTACGGGGACCTCAACGCCGAGGCCGTCGACCTGCTGGCCGAAGCCGGGTATCAGTGACCGAACCCGCCGTCCTCGCACCGACGAGGACATCGGCCCGCCGACCACGCCGGGCGCCCGGTTCGGGGCGCCCGGCGTGGTCGGCGCTCGTGGTCCTCGTCGCCGTGGTGGTGGCCACCCCGGTCCTGGCGGTGGTCGTGGACGGCCTGGGAAGCCTGGGCTCCGCCGCCCCGCCCCGCGACCTGGGCCGGATGGTGCTCACCACGCTCCTGCTGATGCTGGGCGTGGGCGCGGGCACCCTCGTGGTGGGCGGCGGGCTCGCCTGGCTCGTGACGGCCTTCCGCTTCCCCCTGCGGGACGTCCTGGTCTGGCTGCTGGTCCTGCCCCTGGCCATGCCGGCCTACATCCTCGGCTTCGTGTTCCTCTCCGTCTTCGACGTGGCCGGACCGGTGCAGGGGGCCCTGCGCTCCGTCCTGGGGCCGGACGTGTGGGTGCCCGAGGTCCGCTCGCTGCCCGCAGCCGTGCTCGTGATGTCCCTGACCCTCTACCCGTACGTCTACCTCCTGGCGCGCTCCGCACTGGTCGAGCAGACGACCGGGACCTACGACGCCGCACGGACCCTGGGTGCGGGCCGGGGGCGCGCGCTCCGGCGGGTCCTGATCCCCCTGGCCCGGCCCTCGCTCGCGGCAGGACTGGCGCTCGTGATGATGGAGACGCTCACCGACTTCGCCACGGTGCAGTACTTCAACGTGCAGACGGTCTCCGTGGGGGTCTACCTGGTCTGGAAGGGCACCTTCGACTTCCACTCCGCCACCCAGCTCGCCGTGCTCGTGCTGCTGTTCGCCGTGGCCGTGCTGACCGGCGAACGGCTGCTCCGGGGAAGGGCCCGGTTCCACCAGCGGGGCGGCCGCGGCCAGGGCCTGCAGCCGCAGCGGCTCACCGGGTGGCGCGCGTGGGGCGCCACCCTGCTCGCCCTCGCAGCGCTCTCCGCCGGATTTCTCGTCCCCGTGCTGCAGCTGCTGGTGTGGGCCGTCGGGGAGGCCGTCGGCAACCCCGCCTCCCTCTCGGACCCGCGCTTCGCGCAGTACCTCGGCAACAGCCTCGTGGTCGCCGGGATCGCCGCCGTGGCCTGCGTGGCGCTCTCGCTCGCCGTCGCCCACGGGGTGCGGATGGGCGGCGGCCGGGCGGTGGCCTTCGCGGCGCAGCTCACGACCTTCGGCTACGCCGTTCCCGGGGCCGTGGTGGGCATCGGCGTCCTCATCGCCTTCGCCGGGCTGGACACGGCGCTGGAACGGGCGGGCGTGCCCGGGGGCACGGGTCTGCTGGTGACGGGTTCGGTGCTCGGCATCCTCTACGCCTACGTGATCCGCTTCCTCGCCCCGGCCTACCAGGCCGTGGACGCGAGCCTCGCCAAGATCTCCCCCACCGTCACCTTCTCCGCGCAGAGCCTCGGCGCGTCCCCGCTCCGCGTCCTCACCCGCGTGCACCTGCCCATCGCCCGCCCGGGGGTCGCCACTGCCCTCGTCCTCGTGATGATCGACGCCGTCAAGGAGCTGCCCATCGTACTGCTGCTGCGCCCGTTCGGCTTCACGACGGCCTCCGTGTGGGTCTACGAGCTGGCACGCGAGAACTTCTGGGAGAAGGCCGCCCTGCCGGCGCTCGTGATCGTGGCGGCGGCGGTGGTGCCCGTGTTCTTCCTCGTCCGGCAGGCCCACCGGGCGGACCGCCACGGAAAGGTGTCCTCATGACCGTGCAGACCACGAGCCCTCGGACCGCGTCCGGCAGCGACGGCGCCGTGCCCGCCCTGGTCCTGGAGGCGCTGAGCAAGCACTACGGGTCCTCCGTGGGCGTCAGCGGACTGGAGCTGACGGTCCCGCCCGGCGAGCTGGTGACGCTCATCGGCCCCTCCGGCTGCGGCAAGTCCACCACGCTGCGCCTCGTGGCGGGCCTGGAACGGCCGGACGAGGGCACGATCCGGATCGCCGGGGACGTGGTGGCGGGCCGGCACCGTTTCCAGGAGCCCGAGCGGCGGAGGGTGGGTCTCGTCTTCCAGGACCACGCCCTGTTCCCGCACCTGACGGTCGCCAAGAACGTGGCCTTCGGCCTGGACCGGCTCCCGCGCGCCGGGCGGCAGGCCCGTGTGGGTGAGGTCCTCGAGCTCGTACGGCTGGGACACCTCGCCCACCGCTATCCCCACGAGCTCTCCGGGGGCGAGCAGCAGCGCGTGGCCCTGGCACGGGCGCTGGCCCCCCGCCCCGCCGTCGTGCTCCTCGACGAGCCGTTCTCCAGCCTGGACGAGTCGCTGCGTGCGCAGGTGCGCCGGGACACCGTGGCCACGCTGCGCGAGACCGGGACCACCGCCGTGCTGGTCACCCACGACCAGACGGAGGCCCTGTCGATCGGTCACCGCGTGGTGGTCATGCACGACGGGGTGATCGAGCAGTCCGACACCCCGGAGCAGGTCTTCGAGCAGCCCGCCACCCGGTTCGTGGCGTCCTTCATGGGGGACGCCGACTTCCTGCCCGCCCGCGTCCACCGTGCGCTGCTCACGTGCGAGATCGGCATCGTCTCCACCGTGCCGGGATGGGCCAACAGTGACGTCGACGTCGACGTCGTGCTGCGGCCTCACGAGGTGGCGCTGGAGCCGGACCCCGGCTCCAGCGCCCGGGTCAGCGCGATCGAGTACCACGGCGCATTCGTGCTGCACCACGTCCGGCTGGCCTCCGGCCGCTCGCTGCGCTCCTGGCAGCCGCACAACGTCCGCCATTCCGTGGGGACCCCCGTCGCCGTGACGGTCACGCCCGGGACCACCCCCACGCTGCTCGTCGACGACCGGGCCGTCACCGCCCCGCCCCCGCGGTCCGCCGACGGGACGTCGAACCGGCGATCCCGCATGTCGGACGAATTAGGCAATACTTTCCTTCGCTAAAGATCTTCTCTACCGTAGTGCGGGTGAGCCTTCATCCTGACCTTGCCCGGGTCGCCTTCGCCGCCGATCTCGCCCGCCACGGGGACCGCCCCGCCGTCCTCACGGGCGAGCACGTCCTGAGCTACCGGGAACTGGCGGCCCGGGTCGAGGACCTGGCCGCGCGTCTCGGCACGGAGCGTCGGCTGGCCGTGCTCGCCGCGTCCAACGACGTCGATTCCCTCGTGGCCTACCTCGCGGCCCTCACGGCCGGTCACCCGCTCCTGCTGGTCCCGGCGGACAAGCCGGCCGCTGTCGAGTCGCTGATAGCGGCGTACGACCCCGACGTCCTGCTGCGGAGCGCCGGGAACGGGACCCCGGTCGTCGAGGAACGGCGCCCGGGCACCCGGCACGAGCTGCACCCCGACCTCGCCCTGCTGCTGAGCACCTCCGGCTCGACCGGTTCCCCGAAGCTCGTGCGGCTCTCGCACGAGAACCTGGCGGCCAACGCCGAGGCGATCGCCGAGTACCTCGGCATCGGCCCCGACGACCGCGCCGCGACCACGCTGCCGATGTCCTACTGCTACGGGCTGTCGGTGCTCAACAGCCACCTCTGCCGTGGCGCCGCGGTGCTGCTGACGGACCTCTCCGTGGTCGATCCCTGCTTCTGGGATCTCGTCCGCGCCCACCGGGCCACGTCCTTCGCGGCCGTGCCCTACACCTTCGAGCTGCTGGAGCGCGTCGGCTTCGCGGAGATGGACCTGCCGCACCTGCGCTACGTCACGCAGGCGGGTGGACGGCTCGCCCCGGAGAAGGTCCGTCACTGGGCCGGAGCCGGCGAGCGCGCCGGCTGGGACCTGGTCGTGATGTACGGGGCTACGGAGGCCACCGCCCGGATGGCCTACCTGCCCCCCGGGCTGGCGGCCGAGCGGGCCGGGACGATCGGGGTGCCGATCCCGGGCGGGGAGTTCCGCATCGAGCCCGTGGACGGACTGCCGGACGGCGAGCTCGTGTACAGCGGGCCCAACGTCATGCTCGGCTACGCGGAGCGCCCGGAGGATCTCGCCGCCGGGCGCACCGTCGAGGACCTGCGCACCGGGGACCTCGCCCGCCGCCACCCCGACGGGCTCTACGAGGTGGTGGGGCGGCGCAGCCGGTTCGTCAAGATCGTGGGCCTGCGCGTGGACCTCGGGCAGGTCGAACGGATCCTCGCCGAGCTCGGCGTGAGCGCGGCCGCCGCGGGCTCCGACGAGCGCGTGGTCGTGGCCGCCGAGGGCGAGCAGGACACGGCCCTGCTCGCCAAGGTCGTGGCCGAGAGCATCGGCCTGCCGCGCCCTGCCGTCGAGGTGCACCCCGTGGAGGAGCTGCCCCGGCTGGGCACGGGCAAGGTGGACTACCCGGCGGTCCTGGCGCTCGGCACACCACCCCCCGTCGCCGAGGCGGTGCCGCGCCGGGCGGAGGGACCCGAGGACGTCCGGCGGATCTTCGCCGACGTGCTCGACCGCCCCGACGTCGGCGACGACGACACGTTCGTCTCCCTCGACGGGGACTCGCTGTCCTACGTGGCGGCCTCCGTCCGTCTCGAGCAGGCCCTGGGGCACCTCCCCACGGACTGGCACCTCACCTCCGTCCGCGATCTGGCAGCCCGGGCCGCCCCCCGGCGGCGGCGGCTCGTGTCGTTCCTGGAGACCGGCATCGTGCTGCGGGCCGGGGCCATCGTGCTGATCGTGATGACGCACGTGGAGCTCTTCACGATCCAGACCGCCCATGTGCTCTTCGCCGTGGCCGGCTACAACTTCGCCCGGTTCCAGCTCCACGGCGAACGGCTCCCGCGCCTGCGGCGCCAGCTGCGCAGCCTCGGACGGATCGTGCTGCCCTCCGCGGCGTTCATCGCCCTGGCGCACCTGCTCACCGACGACTACACCTGGGCCAACGTCTTCCTGCTCAACGGCATCGTGGGGCCGCAGCACCTGACGACGCAGTGGCACTTCTGGTTCGTGGAGATGCTCGTCTACGTGCTCGTGGCCGTCACGGCGCTCATGGCGCTGCCGTGGGCGGACCGCGCCGAACGGCGCTTCCCGCTGGCGTTCCCGCTCGCGCTGCTCGCGATCGGGCTGATCAGCCGGTACGACATCGTGGACCCGGGGCTGCCGAAGCCCGCCCCGGTCTTCTGGCTCTTCGCGCTCGGCTGGGCCGCCGCCCGGACACGGACGGTCCTGGAACGGTCCCTCGTCACTCTCCTGACCCTCCTGACGGTGCCGGGGTACTTCGACAGCACCGTCCGGGAGGTCACGGTGATCACCGGTGTCCTCCTGCTGCTGTGGGTGACCGCGCTGCCCGTTCCGGCCGGCCTGCGGCGCGTCACGGGATGGCTGGCCGCGGCCTCCCTGTACGTCTACCTCACCCACTGGCTGGTCTATCCCGCCCTGCTGCCGGTCTCGCCCGTCCTGGCCGTGGTCGTCTCCCTCGTCGCAGGGGTGGCCTACTGGGTGCTGGCCGACCGGGTGCTGGGGGGTCTCCGGCGCGCGCCCGCGCGCACGGCGGCGCCCGTCGAGGCGGGGCCGCCCGCGACTACTCCAGGCCCACGCTGATCTCGGCGCTCTGGCCCGTGGAGCGCACGGCGGCGCGGACGGGGAACTCGATCCGCTCCGTGACGGTCTCCCCGTCCTCCTCGTAGCTCAGCCGCGCCTCCGCGGGCCGGTGCGCGTCCGCCGTCCAGCGCAGCGGGTCCGCCGGGTCCGGGACCAGGACCAGGGCGGGCCGGGAGACCAGCCGCCACCGGACGCCGGTGATCTCCGGGTCCGGCGCCCCGGTCGCCGCCGCGGACGGCTCGAGCGGCTCCTGCGGGGCCGCCCAGCGCCGGGACGAGGGGCAGTCCTCTGGGGACAGCTCGTCCGAGGCGGTGCAGCTCTCCAGCCACTCCTCGATCCGGTCGTCGACCTCCTGCCACATCCTCGGCGAGGGCTCGATCCGCAGCGCCACCGAGGCCGGTGCCGGATCCCGGAACGCCACGGTGTGCGGCTCCAGGGGCGGGTCCGCCGTGTAGTAGGAGTTCCCGGGCAGCCCGATCGCGTAGTCCCCGGGCAGGGCCTCGAAGCGCCAGGTGCCGCCGGGGCCCTCGGGGTCGGGCACCCGCTCGTCCGGGTCCGGGCGGACGGTCTCCCCGTTGACGGAGAGCTCGTCGAGGGGAGCGGGCAGGTGGATCGAGAAGGGGGCCGCGTCCGGGGAGTCGAGCTGCCACTGGTCGTTGAAGGGACCGCTGCGCCGCACCTGGTGCACCCCGTAGACGTGGACCTCCTCCCGGTCCCGGGCGCCGTCGGGCCCGTCCCACCACACGCGCGCCCGGATCTCGGCGCGGCTCCCGCGGCGGTCCACGCCCAGGATCTCGTAGCCGCCGATCCGCCCCGCGGCGTTGCGGTACACGCGGTTCGAGAAGATGTTCAGGGTGGGGTCCGCCACGACGGCCTCGGTGCGGGACAGCAGCTGCCGCGAGCGCCCGTTCTCGAGCCCGCCGAGCCACGTGGCCACCGGGTCCTGCGGCTCCCGGTCCACGAAGACCCAGTTGACCACGGAGCTGAACACGGTCACGAGGACCACCACGACCGTCAGCCAGTGCAGCAGGGTCCGCCGCAGGCCCCGGGCGTCGACCGCAGAGAGGGCCTCCCCGGCCTCCCGCTCCCGTGACACCGACACCGCAGCTCCCGTTCCCCAGGGGTCCGCCCGGCGCTGGCGCCGGGTAGCGCGGGCCGCGTCCCGGCCCACCAGCTCACATCGTAGGGCCGGCGCCGCGGCCGGGGCGGGAGGACCGCTAGAGCGCGCGTCTTTTGGTGACCAGGATCCCGGCCGCCACGAGCACCAGGCCCCAGGCGCCGTAGACGAGACCGGACTCCACGTGGTTCAGCGCGGCGTCCGAGGGCTGGTACATCGACGTCAGCTGCGCGCCCGCCGCCGCCGGGGAGTACGGCTTGACGTCGTCGAGCCACTCGAAGGACAGGGCGAAGAGCACGATCTCCAGGACCATCAGCAGCACCACGAGCACCACGATGCCCCAGGTCGTGGATTTCAGCAGGGAGCCCAGGCCGAAGCCCAGCCACGAGGTGATCATGTAGAAGACGCCCACCGCCAGGATGTTGAGCAGCACGGCCTCCTGCAGCAGGTCGTAGCCCAGGTCCCCGCCGGCCAGGATCGGCTGGACGAGCAGGTGGGACAGCAGGGCGCTCAGCACCCCGAACCCGAACGTGACCGCCGAGAGCACCACCACCTTGGCGAGCATCACCGGGGTGCGCCGGGGCACCGCGGTCATCGTGGTCTGGATGGAGCGGGTGGAGTACTCCGAGCCGATGGCCAGCACAGCAAGGGCGCCCAGGAGCAGCATGACCAGCTGCAGGCCGCCGTTGGCGCTGGACATGGCCATGTACTCGCCGAAGCCCATCCCCTCGGGCAGGGACAGCCCGGAGCCCTCCGTCATCTGTTGCTCGGACTGGGCGATGATCTCGTCCTTCTGCTGCTGGACGTCCTCCTCGGTGAGCCCGAGCTCCTCGGGGCTCCGGCCGTCCAGCATCGTGTCCACCTGCTCCTGGGCGGCCTGCTCGTTGAAGTCGATGAAGGTCAGCGCGCTCGAGGACGAGAGGGCGGCGAAGCCGAGGGAGAGCAGCAGGGCGACGCCGAGCAGGATCCAGTGCGAGCGCAGGGAGCGGAACTTGATCCACTCCGAGCGCAGGACCCGGCCGAAGCCCAGCCGCACCCGGGACGCGGGGTCGGACGGGCCGGTGCGCTCCGCTGCGCCGGTCTGCGGGCTGGGGGCGGTCGAGGTGCTGGTGCTGGTGCTCATGCTCGGTCTCCGGTTCGTGCGTCGGCGCCCGCCCAGGGCGCCGGGTCGGTCGGTGCGGGAGCGCCGCCGGAGCGGTACTCGACCTCGTTCTGGGTCATGGCCATGTACACGTCCTCGAGGGTCTCCGTGAGGGGGGTGAGCTCGTGGACCAGCACCCCGTGGGAGAGGGCGGCCTCGGCGATGCGCCGTGGCTCCGGCCCCGTGACCAGGAGCCCGTCGTCGTCGAACTCCGTGATGCCGGCGTCCGTGCCCTGCAGGGCGCGGCGCATCGACTCCCGGTCGGTGGCGCGCAGCCGGGTGCGCGTGCGGCCTCCGGCGAGGATCTGCTGGATCGGCGCGTCCGCGAGGATCCGGCCCCGGCCGATCACCACGAGGTGGTCGGCGGTCTGCGCCATCTCGGACATGAGGTGGGAGGACAGGAAGACCGTGCGACCCTCCGAGGCGAGGTACTTGGCGAGGTGGCGCACCCACACCACGCCCTCGGGGTCCAGTCCGTTGACGGGCTCGTCGAGGATCACGGTGTGCGGGTCGCCGATCAGCGCCGCGGCGATCCCGAGGCGCTGGCCCATGCCGAGGGAGAAGCCTCCCACCCGCTTGTCGACCGCGGCCCCGAGCCCCGTGAGGTCCACGACCTCCTGGACGCGGGACTTCGCGATGCCGTGGGTCGCGGCGAGCGCCGAGAGGTGCGCGCGCGCGGTGCGCCGGGGGTGGACGGCCTTCGCGTCCAGCAGCACCCCGACCTCCGCGAGCGGCGCCCGGTGCTGGGCGTACGGTCTGCCGTTGACGCGGGTGTGGCCCCGGGTCGCGGACTCCAGCCCGACGACGAGGCGCATCGTGGTCGACTTGCCGGCCCCGTTGGGCCCCAGGAACCCGGTCACCCTGCCGGGGCGGACGGTGAAGCTGACGTCGTCCACCGCCGTCTTGCCGCCGTAGGTCTTCGTCAGGTTCTCGATCTCGATCACCGGCGCTCCTCCCGAGCACTCGTCAGTTTTTCTCCGCCACCAACCTACGGGAGAGCCGGCGCGGGACGGCACCGCCGTCAGGATGAACCCGTGCCGGCGTGGCGGCCGCCGGCCTCCCCCTCCCGGCGGAGCCGGGACGCTCAGCCGGCCTCGGAAATCCCGATCCGCCGCGCCTGACCGCCCCGCAGGACGTCGACCGCGACCGCGACCACCAGGAGGACGAGGAGCAGCACGCGCACCGCCGCGAGCAGGTCCTGCGCGTCCCAGCCGATCAGGCCGAGGCCGGGCAGCACCGGCCAGGTCGGCTCGGGCAGGACCAGGGTGGTCCACCACAGGACCTCGACGAGCTGCCAGGCGGCGAACTCGATCCAGTTGCGCCGGCTGAGCACCACGAGGGGCGCCAGCCAGAGCACGTGGACGAGGGAGTAGGCGGGGCCGGAGAGCACGAGCACGGCCAGCAGGAGGAACGCGATCTGGACGACGCTGGGTTCCTGCCGGGTGAGCAGGGTCAGCACGAGCACCGCCACGAGGCCCAGCACGAGGGCCAGGAGGACCCACTGCCCCGCCCCCGCCGGGTCCGGGACCGCACCCGTGCGCGCCTGCTCCACCCGGGCCCAGACGCCCCAGGAGGAGGAGCCCTCCACGGGCCCGTCCCAGGGCAGGCGGAGCTGCCGGACCCACCGGTCCGGGGCGGAGAGCAGGAACGGTCCGTTGACCAGCGCCCAGGTGAGCAGCGTCCCGGCCAGGACCACCGCGAAGTCCCGGAACTGCCGGTACCGCACGGCCAGGAGCAGCACGGCCAGGAGGACCACCAGGGGGAACAGCGCCACGGACGCCGCGAGCCCCAGCAGGATCCCCGCCGGCACGGGACTGCCCCGGACGTGGAAGAGCAGCGCCAGCATCATGAGCAGGACGGCCCACAGGTCCCACGTGCCGAAGCCCACCAGGACCGCCACCGGAGCGAGCGCCAGCACGAACGCGTCCGCGCCGCGCCTGCCGGAGAGCGCGGAGACCGCGGCCACCGTGGCGATCCACACCAGGGCCAGCAGCAGCACGGAGAGGTCGGCGAACACGCCCCGGTCCACGTCCGTCCCGAACAGCGCGGAGAGGCGGGCCGCGAACCAGCCGACCACCGTGGTGATCATCCCGACCAGTGCGGGCTGGTCCCCCGCGGGCCCGCCCGTGAAGAACCCGCCCGCCCCGGACGCCTCGCCGGGCGCGATCTCTGTGGCGCACAGCGCGGGCAGGCTCTCCGCGGCGCCCCAGCCGGGCACCCGGCAGGGCAGCCGCAGCAGCCAGGCCGTCATGACCGCGTAGAGGCTCAGGCCGACGAGCAACGCCCAGTGGCCGCCCCGGGACCCGCCCAGGGGGCTCACGGCCCCTCCCGCCGTCCGCGCAGCACGCCCGCCCCGACCCTGACCAGGAGGACGGCGGTGAGGTCGGAAGATATGCCTCGACCGATATATGCACTCCAGGGGCAGCAGAGGGTGTTCCCGGCGGCGCCGGCGCCGGACCGGGGGCTCACAGGGTGTCCGCGGCCCAGGCCCGCAGCCGCCGCTCGGCCTCCTCCGGCCCCAGCTCCCCCTCGTCCAGGCGCAGGTCCAGCAGGAACTTGTAGGCCCGGCCCACCGCCGGGCCCGGCGGGATGCCGAGCACCGCCATGATCCGCTCGCCGTCCAGCTCCGGCCGCACGGCGTCGAGCTCCTCGCGCGCGGAGAGCTCCTCGATCCGCGCCTCGAGGTCGTCGTAGGCGGCGGCGAGCCGTGCCACCTTCCGCCGGTTCCGGGAGGTCACGTCCGCCCGCGTGAGCCGGTGCAGCCGCTCCAGGCACTCCCCGGCGTCCCGGACGTAGCGGCGCACGGCGGAGTCGGTCCACTCGTCGTCCCCGTAGCCGTAGAAGCGCATGTGCAGCTCGACCAGCCGGCCCACCGTCCTGATCGTGTCGTTGTCGAAGCGCAGGGCTCGCATCCGCTTGGCCGTGAGCTTCGCGCCCACCACCTCGTGGTGGCGGAAGCTCACGGCACCGGACTCCTCGAAGCGCCGGGTCGCGGGCTTGCCGACGTCGTGCATGAGCGCGGCGAAGCGCAGCGCGAAGTCGGGCCCGGGCACGGGGCCGTCTCGACCGGACTCCAGGGCCGCGGCCTGCTCCATGACGGTCAGGGAGTGCTGGTAGACGTCCTTGTGCCGGTGGTGCTCGTCCGTCTCGAGCTGGAGCGCGGGCACCTCGGGCAGCACGACCTCGGCGAGCCCCGTGCTCACCAGGAGGTCGATGCCGCGGCGGGGCCGGCGCCCGCAGACCAGCTTGACGAGCTCCTCCCGCACGCGCTCGGCCGAGACGATCGCGATGCGCTCCGCCATGCCGGTCATGGCCGCGCGCACCTCGGGCGCCACCTCGACGTCGAGCTGGGACGCGAAGCGGGCGGCGCGCATCATGCGCAGGGGGTCGTCCGAGAAGGAGTCCTCCGGGGCGCCCGGGGTGCGCAGCGCCCGGGCGTGCAGGTCCTTGATCCCGCCGTGCGGGTCCACGAGCTCCAGGCCGGGCAGCCGCAGCGCCATGGCGTTGATGGTGAAGTCGCGGCGGAACAGGTCGTCCTCGAGGGAGTCGCCGAAGGCCACCTGCGGCTTGCGGGAGTCCGCATCGTAGGCCTCGGCCCGGTAGGTGGTCACCTCCAGCTGGACGTCGCCCCGGCGCATCCCGATGGTCCCGAAGGCGCGGCCGATCTCCCACACCGCGTCCGCCCACCCCGTGACCACGGCGAGCGTCTCCTCGGGCGTCGCGTCGGTGGTGAAGTCCAGGTCCAGGGCGGGCCGGCCGAGGAAGAGGTCCCGCACGGGCCCGCCCACGAGGGAGAGCTCGTGGCCGGCGGCGGAGAACCGCCGCCCCAGGTCGAGGGCGGCGGGGTGGATCGCGTGGGCATCGGGGAGCTGCGTCATGGTGCCGCCCATTGTTCCAGACCCCGGGGCGCGGACCCGGCCGCCGCGGCCCCGCCGGAACCGGCCGCCGGAGCCCCTCCCCCGCTCCGGCGGGAGCCGGGGCGATTGTGGCAAGGTAGGAGACATGGCTTTCCCCGTACCCAGCGCACCGAAGAAGCGGCCGACCGCGCCGGCCGCTGCGCTGCCCACGGTCGAGGAAGTCTCCGCCGGGGGGATCGTCGTCGACCTCGGCGCGCCCTCCCACCCCGTGGCCATCATCGCCCGGATCAACCGCGGCGGGCGCCTCGAGTGGTGCCTGCCCAAGGGTCACCCGGAGGGCGAGGAGTCCAACGAGGAAGCCGCGATCCGCGAGATCGAGGAGGAGACCGGCATCGCCGGTGAGGTGCTGAGCCCGTTGGGCAGCATCGACTACTGGTTCACGGTCTCCGGGCACCGCGTGCACAAGACGGTGCACCACTTCCTGCTGCGCGCCACGGGCGGTCACCTCACCACGGACAACGACCCCGACCACGAGGCCGTGGACGTCGCCTGGGTGAACATCGACGACCTCGGCCGGAAGCTGTCCTTCCCCAACGAACGGCGCATCGCCGACATCGCCCGTGAATACATCATCCACCAGCTCTGAGACCGCGGAGCCCTCCGGGCCGGCCGGGAAGGGCACCCCGGCGGCCCCGGCCCGCCGCTCGGGCGCGGCCTCCAGCGCCATCATGGCCTCGGGCACGCTCGTCTCCCGCGCGCTGGGGTTCGTCAAGACGGTCCTCATCACGGTGGCGATCGGCTCCATCACGACCGTCTCCGACGTCTTCGAGCTCGCGAACACGCTGCCGAACCTGATCTACGTCCTCGTGGCGGGCGGCATCTTCAACGCCGTCCTGGTGCCGCAGATCATCAAGGCCTCCAGGACCGCCGACGACGGCGGGGCCGACTACATCGCCCGCCTGCTCACCCTCGCCGTGCTCGCCCTGCTGGGGGTGACGGCGGTCGTGGTGCTGCTGGCGGGACCCATCATCCGGACCATGGGCACCGACTGGACCGAGGAGCAGCTCTCGCTCGGACTGACGTTCGCGCTGTTCACGTTCCCACAGATCTTCTTCTACGGCCTCTACACCGTGGTAGGGCAGGTCCTGAACGCCCGCGGCGCCTTCGGCTGGTACATGTGGGCGCCGGTGGTCAACAACGTGGTGGCCATCGCCGCGCTGCTCGTGTTCGTCCAGCAGTTCGGGGCCTACGCCGAGACGGTGCACACCCTCGAGAACTGGTCCCCGGCCAAGACCTTCTGGCTGGCGGCCATGGCCACGGTGGGCGTCGCCGCCCAGGCCCTCGTGCTGTTCTGGCCGCTGCGCCGGCTCGGGCTGGGGCTGCGGCCGAAGTTCGGCTGGCGCGGCATCGGTCTCTCCACCGCGGCGCGGCTCGCGGGCTGGACCCTCGCCACCGGGGTCCTCGCCAACCTGGCGTTCCTGACCCTGACCAAGGTCGCGGCGATCCCCACCGGCTACCGCCCGGAGTACCTCGCGATGGACCCGCCGCAGCAGATCGCGGGCGTGGCGGCCCTCAACCAGGCCTCGATGCTGTACTCCCTGCCGCACGGGGTGATCGGGCTGTCCATCGCCACGGTGCTGTTCAACCGGATGGCCGCCGCCTCGACGGACGGGGACCGGGCCGGGATGGTCGCGTCCCTGTCCTCGAGCCTGCGCATCACCGGTGTGGCGACGGTCTTCGCCACCGTCGCCCTCGTGGTCTTCGCCGGCCCCCTCGGCATGCTCTTCAGCGGCGGCGTCCCCTCCGCGGGAGCCGTGGTCGGCCAGGTGATCACGGTGATCGCGATCGGCGCGCCCTTCATGTCGGTGTCCTTCATGCTCGGCCGGGCGTTCTACGCGCAGGAGGACGCCCGCACCCCGTTCCTCGTGCAGGTCGGCGTCGCCCTCTTCACCGTGGTCTCGGCGCTGCTGATCTGGTCGTTCGTCCCGCCAGACCTCATCGTCTTCGCGGTCGCCGCGTGCTACGCGGCCCAGAACGTCCTGAGCGCGCTGATCTACCACGTGGTCCTGGTCCGCCGGATCGGGGACTACGACGTGGCCCGGATCGTGGACTCCCACGCCCGGACCCTCGTGGCGTCCCTGCTCGCCGGCGCGGTGGGCGCCGTGGCCCTGTTCCTGCTCGGCGGATACGACCCCGCCGGCTTCCCCTGGACCGACCAGCTGACGGCGATCGCGACCGTCGCCGCGGGCGGGACCGTCATGGGGATCGCCTACCTGGGCGCCCTCAAGCTCTGCCGCGTCCGGGAGCTCGACAGCCTCGTGCGCCCGCTCCTCGCCCGCCTCGGCCGCTGACCGCCCCGACCGGGCGGACCGGGCGCTCGGACCGAGCTCGCGGACCGGCCGTGTGACGAGGCTCTCGGCCGCCGGAGGCCGGGACCGGTAAAGTGCTGAGTGGTCGGTGACGTGGGTCAGGAACACCCCTTCTGCCCCGCCGGCCACCCCCGCCCGCGAATTCCGGCCCCCCGCCGCGGATTCCCGACCCCCAGGGAGCCAACGTGCCCGCACCGATGAAGCTCGGTTCCGTCCTCGGCGGCCGCTACAAGGTCGTCACCGACGTGCTGGCCACTGCCGAGGGCGACCACGTGCTCGAGGGACAGGACCAGATCCTCGGCCGCCGCGTGTCGATCCTGCTGCCCGCGGAGCGGCACACGTCCCTGCTCGTGGAGAACGCCCGCTCGATGGCCAACGGCAGCATCGGCGCCCCCTTCCAGATCCTGGACCTGGGCCAGGCGGAGGCGCACACCTACCTCGTGACCTCGCACACCCCGGCCGCGGACATGCTGGACTCCCTGCTCGTGGAGCCGGACGACGTCGAGGACGAGTCCCTCAGCGACGACATCTTCGGCGCCCCGCGCGGCAGCGGCTCCGGGTCCTACGTGTACGACGAGCCGGACCCCACCAGCCCGACCCCCGTGGTCGCGACCGAGGCCTCCGACGACCTCGGCGGCGCGGCCCCCCAGCCCAAGGTCACCCGGTGGCGGGACGACGACTCGTACGACGACGCCGCGCCCGCCCCCTCGGTGCGAACCCGTCTCGGCCGGCCGGTGCGGGTCAGCGCCACCTCGACCCGCTCGACCCTCTTCGACCGCGCGGCGGCGAGTGGCACGGCGGCCTCGGCCGTCCGGACGGCCGGGACGGACATCGACCCAGGCTACGACGGCGACAACCGCTACGACAGCTACGACGACCACGACGACGGGCACCCGGGCACGCCCCACGGGCCGGAGGAGGCAGCCGCGGCCGCGCCGCCGCGCCGGGAGGCGACCGCGGACCGGCCGCAGAAGGGCGGCCGGGGCCTGCTGCTGCTCCTGCTCCTGCTGCTGGCCCTGCTGATCGGTGCCGTGGTGTTCAGCTTCGACCGGCTGGGCGGACTCTTCGCCGGGTCGGAGAGCCCGGAGCCCGCCGTGAGCGCGCCGGCCGAGGAGCAGGCCGGGGCGGAGCAGGTGCAGCCCAGCCCCGAGCCGGAGGCCCCGGCCGCCGAGCCGGAGCCCCGCGCCGTCACCCGGGTGGTGCCCACCGACCCGGGCTTCATGGCCGACCAGGACGCGCAGCTGGGCCAGATCGTCGACGGCAACCCGTCCACCTACTGGATCAGCTACGGGTTCTCCGACCCGAACTTCGGCAACCGGACGCCGAGCGTCGGCCTCGCCGTGCAGCTCGAGGAGCCCGCGCCCGTGGAGACGCTCAGGCTCAGCCAGTCGGCCGGCTCGGGCGGGATGTTCGACGTGTACGTCAACGACGCCCCGAGCCTGGACGGCGCCGACCAGGTGGCCTCCGGCTCCTTCACGGGCCCGGAGATCACCGTTCCGCTCTCCGCGGCCGCCCAGGACGAGGACCAGCAGTACGTAATCGTGAACTGGACGCAGCTGCCGCAGCTGACCAACCCCATCGCCGGGTTCAATCACGGCCTGCGGATCGGCGAGATCCAGCTCGACTGAGGCCCCCGCTCCCCCCGCCGGGCCCGCCGGGGCGGGTCCGGCACCGGAATATCCGCCGCGCGCGCCCCGTTGTGCCAGTGGTCCCTGCGGTCGGCGTGCCCGGCCGCTCCCTGTACGGAAGGTCTGCAGAACAGTGAGCCCCGACTTCGGTCCCGTGATCAACGCCCTCAACCTCGTCCCCTCGATCGGCGAGCCGAAGGCCGGCGCGGACGACGAGACCGTCCACGAGGTGATCATCGTGGGATCCGGCCCCGCCGGGTACACCGCGGCCGTCTACGCGGCGCGCGCCAACCTCCACCCCATCGTCTTCGCCGGGTCCGTGACCGCGGGCGGTGAGCTGATGAACACGACCGAGGTGGAGAACTACCCCGGGTTCATCGACGGGATCCAGGGCCCGGAGCTGATGTCCAACATGCAGCAGCAGGCGGAGCGCTTCGGCGCCGACATCCGCTACGAGGACGTCGTCGCCCTCGAGCTCGAGGGCGAGGTGAAGACCGTGACCCTCGAGGACGGCTCCGTGCACCGCGCCCACGCCGTGATCCTCGCGACCGGCTCCGCGTACCGGGAGCTCGGCCTGCCGGACGAGAAGCGGCTCTCCGGCCACGGGGTGAGCTGGTGCGCCACCTGCGACGGCTTCTTCTTCAAGGAACAGCACATCGCGGTGGTCGGCGGCGGCGACTCCGCCCTCGAGGAGGCCACGTTCCTCTCCCGCTTCGCCTCCAAGGTCACGATCATCCACCGGCGGGACAGCTTCCGCGCCTCCGAGATCATGCAGCAGCGCGCCTTCGACGACCCCAAGATCGAGGTCCTGTGGAACGCCGAGGTCGTGGGCATCAACGGCGAGGACAAGGTCCGCTCCGTCACCGTCCGTGACACCGAGTCCCACCAGACGTCGGAGCTGCCCGTGACGGGACTGTTCGTCGCCATCGGCTCCGATCCCCGCACCGCCCTGGTGAAGGACCAGCTCGAGCTCACCGTGGACGGCACCATCGCCGTGGACGGCCGCAGCTCCACCACGAGCCTCGCCGGGGTCTTCGCGGCGGGCGACGTCGTGGACGCCACCTACCGCCAGGCCATCACGGCGGCGGGCTCCGGATGCGTCGCCGCCGTCGACACCGAGCACTACCTCGCCGCCCTGCACGACCGCTCGGTCCTGCACAGCTGAGCCGTCCCGGTCCGGGCGCCGCCGGCGCCCGGACCGGGATGGTCCATAATCGAACCAGATCCGCCTTCCGCACCACGTCACCCAGAGCGATCCGGGCACGCCGACCGCGTGCCCGGCGCCCGGACAAGGAGAAACATGAGCGCCGCCAAGAACGTCACCGACGCCGACTTCCGCACGGAGGTTCTCGAATCGGACAAGCCCGTCATCGTGGACTTCTGGGCCGAGTGGTGCGGCCCCTGCCGCATGGTCGGCCCGGTCCTCGACGCGATCGCCGCCGAGCACGCCGACACCGTCGAGGTCGTGAAGCTGAACGTGGACGAGAACCCCGCCGTGGCGTCCCAGTACGGCATCACGTCCATCCCGGCCATCTACCTCTTCTCCGGCGGCGAGGTGGTCAAGAAGGCCATCGGTGCGAAGCCGAAGAGCGCTCTCGAGAAGGAGTTCGCCGACTACCTCGTCGCCGGGAACTGAGCGGTCCCCCCGACATCCGCGACACCCCGGGCTCGTCCGCCCCTCCCCGGCCGGGGAGGGGCGGACGAGCCGCTGTCCTGGCACCACGCCGACCTCTCCGACCCGTGGGACACCCGTGAACAACGACGACACCGAACCGATGCTGCGCCGGACCATGACGAGCCGGCGGGTGGTCAGCCTGCGGGAGCGGTTGCTCCGGGCCGGCGTCACCGTGGCCTACCTCGCGCCGCAGGACGTCAACAACCCCTCCTACTTCGACGACCACGTCGACGCCGCCGTGCGCGCCTTCCAGCAGGAGCGCGGGCTCATCGTGGACGGCCTGGTGGGCCCGGAGACGGACCGGTGCCTCAACGAGGCGCAGTACGCCCTCGGTGACCGCCCGCTCTACGCCGACGACGACCGCCCGCTCCGGGGCGACGACGTCAGCATGCTGCAGCACAACCTCTCCCGGTTGGGTTTCTACTACGGACACCTGAACGGGGTGTTCGGCAGCAGCACGCACCACGCCGTCATGGAGCTCCAGCAGAGTCTGGGCCTCGGGGCCACCGGACTGGTGGACCGCGAGACCATCGCCGCGCTCGCCCGGATCAACAAGAACATCACGTCCTCAAAGGCCTTCTCGCTGCGCGAGTACCACCGCCTGGAGCGGGCCACCTCCGCCCTGCGCGGTCGCTCCGTGGTGCTGGTCCCATCGGGGGCAGCGGGTCAGCAGCCGCCGGCCTCGGCGGCGCCGGACTTCCGCGACCGCGCCGACGAGCTGACCCGGGACGTCGCCGTCCGCGCCTTCGAGCTGCTGCACGAGATCGGCGCCGACCCCTCGGTGGTCTCGCCCGGACGGGAGCTCCACGACCGCCGCGGCGCGCCCCTGCGGACCGCCGACTCCACCCGGGAGGCCGTCACCGGGAGCCGGACGGACTCCGTGGTGGTCACCCTGCACTGCGACTGGAACGCCTCCCCCGCCGCCGGCGGGGTCGCCTCCTATTACTGGGGCGAGCAGGACCGCTCGGAGATCTACTCCCCCATCGGCGAGCGGGCCGCGGTGCTCGTGCTCAAGGAGATGGTCGCCCGGACCGGGGCGCTCGATCTCGGCACCCACGCCCGGCAGTGGGACCTGCTGCGCTCCCAGGACGCCCCGACCATCTGGCTCGACCTCGGCTATCTCTCCAGCCCGGCCGACCGGGCCGCCCTCGCCGATTCCGAGCACCGGAACCACCTGGCTGAGGCCGTCGTCTTCGGTCTGCAGCGCATGTTCCTGCTCGCGGAGGACGACGTGCCCACGGGCACCATGAGCGTCGACGACGTCGCCGAGTACAACGGACGCTGAACCGCCCCGCCGGGCAGACCCGGCGTACGGACGAGCCCCGGTGTTTCACGTGAAACACCGGGGCTCTTGCGTACGATAGCCGGCCTAGCTGCGGTTGATCCCCGGGTCCAGCACCTCGATGATGCGATTGAGGTCGTCCACCGAAGCGAACTCGATGGTCATCTTGCCCTTGCGGGCCCCCAGGGCGATCCGCACGCTGGTGTCCAGGCGGTCGGAGAACGCCTCCGCGATGTAGTCGAGCCGCTCCTTGTTGCGCCCGGCCGGGGCGGCCGCCCGCTGCGGCTTGCGCTCCCCCGTCTCTGTCAGCTGTACGGCCTCCTCCGTGGCCCGGACCGAGAGCCCCTCCGCCACGATCCGCTGCGCGAGTCGTTCCATCTGCGCGGGGTCGGCCAGGGACAGCAGGGCGCGGGCGTGTCCCGAGGACAGCACGCCGGCGGCCACGCGGCGCTGGACGAGCGGCGGCAGGCGGAGCAGACGAATCGTGTTGCTGATCTGCGGGCGGGATCGGCCGATGCGCCGGGACAGCTCCTCCTGGGTGGCGCCGAACTCCTCCAGTAGCTGCTGGTAGGCCGCGGCCTCCTCGAGCGGGTTCAGCTGGCTGCGGTGCAGGTTCTCGAGCAGGGCGTCCCGAAGCAGGTCGTCGTCCGCGGTCTCGCGGACGATCGCCGGGATGGTCGACAGCCCGGCGCGCTGGGTCGCGCGCCACCGCCGCTCGCCCATGACCAGTTCGTACGCCTGCTCGCCGTCCTCGCGGGTGGGTCGCACCACGATCGGCTGCAGCACACCGAGCTCGCCGATCGAGTACGCGAGCTCCACGAGCTCGTCCTCGTCGAACACCTGACGGGGCTGCTTTCGGTTGGGGTGGATGGCGGCAACCGGGATCTCTGCAAAGGTGGCGCCCGGCACCGCCGCCAGCTCCTCGACATCCGCGTCCGTTCCACGTGAAACTTTGTCCGCGGAAGCATCGGGCGCGGGGAGGTCCGTCACGGCGGGCGCCTCGGCCGCCTCCACCGCGCCGGAATTACCTGTCGCCTCGGGCGATCCGTCCACGGCGGCTGGACCGACCGGGGGAACTTCGAGACGCTGCTGCTCCGGTTCGGCCACCCCTTGCCTGCGCCCACCGGATGGGTCCTCGACGACCTCCGCTGCCGCGACGGTCTCTTCCGGGCTGAATGTTTCACGTGAAACGCTGGTCCGGTTCTCCGGACCGGGTTCCGTCGTCTTCGACGACGTCTCCCCGGAGTCAGCCGCCGGCTCGGCGTCGGGGGCACCGGCCGAGGGCAGGAAGAACATATCGGAGGGCCGGCTGACGAGTGTGGTGTTGCGCAGGGCCTCGCCCATGTCCATCCGCGCTTTCATGGCCTTCTGCCGTGCCGCGGGGCTGATGGTTCTGCCACGCCCCCCGGCAGCAGACCGCTTCGCCGGATCGGTGGACCTGGGCTGTTCGGGGACGTCGTCTGCGTCAGCGGTCTCGCCGACTGCACGCGAGGCGGCCTTTGACGTGGCCAGGGGCGGCGTGGTGCCCCGTCTGCCGGTCGAGGCGCGCTGCGTCGAGCTTCCGGCTGCCGCGTCCTGCTGGCCGGTGGAGCTTTCCCCACGTGCGGGTGCGGCCTCTGCGAACGTCGTTTCACGTGAAACATCCGTGCGGGCCACATCCTTCCGGGACGTGTCCTCTGCGCTCGTCGACGGCACCGGAGCCGGGCCGACGTCCGCGCCCTGTTCCTCCTCCACCGGAGCCTCGGGGGCGGGTGCACTCGGAATGAGTGCTCCCAGTCCACGGCCCAGTCCACGTCGTCGTTCGCTCACGGTGTTCCTCTCCCTCGCCCGGCAATCCGGACAATTCTAGCCGAGCCGCGCGTTCCGACGTGCCGTTTCACGTGGAACGGTGGGTCCCGTGCGCGCGGCGCGGGTCGGGGACAGCAGGACGCCCGCCTCCAAAAGGAGACGGGCGTCGGGCGGGGGAGTGGCCGGGGCCGCTCCGTCAGCGCTGGGCGCGCTGGGCGATCTCGGCCGCCGCCTCCAGATAGGACAAAGCCCCCGTGGAGCTGGGGTCGTAGCTGATGACGCTCTGCTGGTAGCTCGGCGCCTCCGAGATGCGCACCGAGCGGGGGATCATGGTCTCCAGGACCTCGGCGGGGAAGTGGTTGCGCACCTCTTCTGCCACTTGCGAAGCGAGGTTGGTGCGACCGTCGTACATGGTGAGCAGGATCGTCGACACCGAGAGCTCGGGGTTCAGGTGCTTCTGGATCATTTCGATGTTCTTGAGCAGCTGGCTGAGCCCCTCGAGCGCGTAGTACTCGCACTGGATGGGGATCAGCACCTCGGTGGCGGCGACGAACGCGTTGAGGGTCAGCAGCCCGAGACTCGGCGGGCAGTCGATGAAGACGTAGTCCAGCCGCTCCAGCCCGTCGGTCTCGCGCTGCTTCGCGTACGCCTCGAGCGCCCGGCGGAGCCGATGCTCCCGCGCCACCATGGACACGAGCTCGATCTCCGCGCCGGCCAGGTCGATGGTGGCCGGGACGACCCAGAGGTTGTCCGCCTCGGCGGACGGCTTCACCGCGTCGGCGATGGGCATCTCGTCGATGAGCACGTCATAGGTGCTGTCGACCTCGGAGTGGTGCTCCACGCCGAGGGCCGTCGACGCGTTGCCCTGGGGATCGTTGTCGATCACAAGGACATTCTGCCCCTGCCGGGCGAGGGCCACCGCGATGTTCACCGATGTGCTCGTCTTGCCCACGCCGCCTTTCTGGTTGCTGATCGTGAAGATCCGCGTTGCGGCGGGCTTCTCCAGCTGGACCTTCTTCAGCCTGGCGCGTCGCCTGGTCTCCTCCACGAGCTTCCTCCCCAGCGGCGTATCCTCCGCCATCGTTGTGGTCATCTTGGGCAGCTGTCCGTCCGTTTCACGTGAAACACGAGTACCCCGATCAGGAACAACCTTGATCGATTGATCAAGCGGGTCGGGGGGGAACTCGGCGTCGAAGCCTCGCGGACTTCCCGCGCCGTCGTCGATCGGCATCTGACTGCGCACCTTCCCGGTTCGTCTCGAACTCGTTCCGTCGGAGCACGCCTCCCGCGGGGGAGGAGTGCCTGGGACCGCGCCGCAGGTCAGGTCGCCGTCGGCCCGTGGCCGAGCTCGGCGCACCGACCGTGGCACACTCCTCCCAGCCTACCGCCGACACCGCGCGGAGCAGGCGGCGGTGCTCAGAGCCGGACCCGCACCACCGTGGTGGGCTCCTCGAGAAGGCTCGCCCCGGCCGGGACGATCTCGGTGGACCGGGCGCCGAGCCGGTCCAGCTTCTTCTGCGCCTTGCGCACCTCGTCCGCCGCGGAACGGCCCTTGAGGGCGATCAGCTCTCCGGTGCCGCGCAGCAGCGGCAGGGTGATGTCCACGAGGCCCACCAGGGCCGAGACCGCGCGGGCAGTGACCACGTCCACCTCTCCGACCTCGTCCCGGGCCTGCTCCGCCCGGGCCCGCAGCACGCGCACGTTCGTGAGCCCGAGGTCGGCCACGACCTCGTCCAGCCACTGCACGCGCCGCTCCAGCGGCTCGATGAGCGTGATCCGCAGGTCGGGGCGGGCCAGGGCGAGGCACAGCCCGGGCAGCCCTGCGCCCGATCCGACGTCGGCCACGCGGGCGCCGGTCGCGATGAGCTCCTCGACCACGGCGCAGTTGAGCACGTGCCGGCTCCACAGCCGGGGCACCTCCCGCGGACCGATGAGCCCCCGGACGATGCCGGATGACGCCAGGTGCGCCACGTAGCGCTCCGCCAGCGGCAGCCGCTCGCCGAACAGCCGCTCGGCGGCGCGCCGCTCCTGCTCGTCCGGGACCGGCGGGTCCTGCGGCGTGGGGGAGGGGCGCGGCTCCTCGGCCATCAGCCCTGCGGAACGGACACGACGATGTGCCGTGCCGCCCCTTCGCCCTCGGACTCGCTGACGAGACCCTGCTCGGCGACCACGTCGTGCACGATCTTGCGCTCGTAGGCGGACAGGGGGTCGAGGTGCACGCGCTTCCCGGTCTCCTGGGCCTCTCGCACGGCCGCCAGCGCCAGGTCCTTGAGCTCACCGGCCCGGCGGAGCCGGTAGCCCCCGATGTCGAGCACCAGGCGGGAGCGCCGGTCGGTGGCGGCCAGCACGGAGAGGCGCAGGAGCTCCTGGAGGGCCTCCAGGACCTCGCCGTCCTCGCCGACCAGCGCCGACAGCCCCTCGACGTCGTCCCCGTCGGCGACGACCGACAGGTAGGTGCGACCGTCGCGGACCTCGATGTCGATGTCGCCGTCGAGGTCCGCCGTGTCCAGCAGCTCCTCGAGGTAGTCGGCCGCGATCTCGCCCTCCTCCTCGAGCGGATCGACGGCGGCGCCGTCCTCGCCGGCGCGGTCCCCGGCAGGTACCTGCCCGGCCGCCTGCCGGTCGGCGTCCGGGGTCTCGTCCGCCGCCGGAGCGGCGGTGGCCGGGGCGGCGGTCTCCGACGCGATGCTCTCCGCGGCGGTGGTCTCCGGGGCCGGGGTCTCCGCGGCCAGGGTCTCCGCGGCGGGGACTCCCGCCCCGGCGCCGCGGTCGGCGTCGTCGCGCGGCGCGGGGGGCTGCACGTCGTCGGCGTCCTGGGTGGTCTGCCGGATGTCGGTCATGTCGTCTCCTGGGGCCGTGGAAGCACGGGGCCGGGCGCGCCGGCCCCGTGCGGGGAGGGGGTCGAGCCGGGTCGGCCGGCCGCGGTCATCGCGCCTGTTTCCGCTTCGCCTGCTGCCTCTGGCGCTTCTTGCCGACCGGCTGCTGGCGCTGCCCGGCGGCGGCGCGGGCACGCTGCTCCTCGATGTCGGCCTCGTGCTCCTCCACGGTCTTGCCGACCGGGGGGAGCCCCTTGGCGGCGCGGCGCTCGTTGAGCTCCTGCTCGGCCTGCGAGCCCGGGGTCGGGTTGTTGCGGATGACCCACCACTGCTGGCCCATGGACCAGACGTTGGAGACGGTCCAGTAGATGAGGACGCCGATGGGGAAGTTGATGCCGCCGATCGCGAAGACCAGGGGGAACAGGTACAGCATCATCTGCTGCTGGCGGTACATGGGGGAGGCCTTCGCGGCCTCGCTCATGTTCTTGGCCGTCAGCTGCTTCTGGGTGAAGAACTGCGAGGCGGACATCGCGACGATCATCACGATCGCCAGGAGGATCGTGGCCACGTGGTTGCCGTCGCCGGGGTTGAGCAGCGTGGAGAACAACGGGGCGCCGAAGAACGTGGCCTCGTTGAAGGACTGCACGGTGGCCGCGTTCAGGACGTGCACGCCCTCGCCGGCGGCCGCGGACCCGGGCACTCCGTTGAGGACCTGGAACAGCCCGAAGAAGATGGGCATCTGCACCAGGATGGGCAGGCAGGCGGAGAACGGGTTGGAGCCGTGGCTCTTGTACAGCTCCATCTGCTCCTGGGCCATGGCCTGCCGGGACAGCTGGTCCTTCTTGCCCTTGTACTTGGCCTGGAGCTTGGCCATCTCCGGCTGCAGCTCCTGCATGCCGCGCATGGACTTGATCTGCTTGAGGAACAGCGGGATGGTCAGCGTGCGCATGACCAGGGTCAGGCCCACGATGCACAGCACCCAGGTGATGCCCGCGGCGGGGTCCATCCCGAGGGCCGTCAGCATCTCGTGGAACACCCACAGCACGGCGGAGACGACCCACCTGAAGGGGAAGAGGATCATTTCGAACAGGTTCATGGGGAAGGCTCTCCTTGGGCCGCGGGACCGGTGGCCCTGGCGGGGTGGTGCTGGTGGCGCTCAGCAAGGGTGGGATGGTTCAGCAGGACGATCCGGGGAAGGGACGCGAAGTCGGGGAAGACCCGGCCCCCGTCCGGGACCCTGTCGATCCCACCCGCCGCCCAGGGGTGGCAGCGGAGGAGCCTGCGGACGCTGAGGCCCAGGCCGCGCACGGCGCCGTGCACCGTGACGGACTCGAGGGCGTAGGCCGAGCAGGAGGGGAAGTACCGGCAGACGTCCCCGTACAGGGGGGAGACGATGGTCCGGTAGAGCTTGAGACCCGCGATGAGCGCGTTCTGGGGCAGGAACCACAGGACCTGCCACGCGGACGCCGGGCGGACGAACTCGTGGGGAGCCGCCGCGTGGAGGTCCTCGGGCGCGTGAGCGTGCTCGCTCATGACTCCGGCTCCTCCCGTGCGGGTCGTCGGTCTGCTGCGGTGGTCGTCGTCCCGGCGGTCCCGGGGGCCCCGGCCCGCGCGGACGCCGTCCGCCACGCCTTCGCGTAGTCGGCGGCCAGCTCCGCCCAGTCCGCTCGGGAGGCGGGCGGCAGCGCGCGCACCACGACGTCGTAACCGTACGGGGCCTGCCTGACCGTGGTCTGGGCGAGCTCCCGGAGGCGTCGCTTCACCTTGTTGCGGCGCACGGCGTTGCCCACGGCCTTCGAGACGACGAAACCGAACCGGGCCGGGTGCTCCTCGCCGGTGGGACGCACATAGACGACGACGTTCCGGCGCCCGTTGCGGGCGCCGGAACGCGTGGTGGCCGAGAACTGGGCCGAGGTCCGGATCCGGTGCTGTTCAGGCAGCACGGTCCCGCTCCTGCACGGTCGGCAGCTCCGGCACGACGACGAGCGCCCGTCGCGGGGCGGTCGTCGGAAGCGCCGGCGCCGACACGGACCGGCTCAGGCGGAGAGCTCGGTGCGGCCCTTGCTGCGGCGGGCGGCGAGGATGGCGCGGCCGGCGCGGGTGCGCATCCGGGCACGGAAGCCGTGCTTCTTGGCGCGACGGCGGTTATTCGGCTGAAAAGTCCGCTTGCTCACTGGTTACTCCAAAGGCGTCAGGGTGTGCGCCCGTCCTCGGGCTCACCGCACCGGGTTCGGCGCGGAGGAGAGGGACGGTCACAGCGGTGCTGGTGGATGCGTCCGAGCATGCGGATGGGCATGACAGTGGACACAAAAGACTACTTCACCCTAGACAACGGGCAGGGGGCGGTCAAATCAGCGACGCGTGGCCGCGGGCCCCGGTGCCGCCGGCGCAGGAGCCGGGCGGCCGGGGCGGAACCGGGTCGAACGGTGGTCGAGTGCTGGACCGGGCACCGGGAGACCCGGTGCCGCTGTGCAGTTCACATCCTACCCACAGCTGTGCACGGATCTTCATCACATCCTGTGGAAAACCGGCCCGGCCCGAGCCGCGGAACCACGCGGATCGGGGGTCGAACTACACCTCTGTAGTTCCCGGAGCCCCCGGAAAACGGCTATGAACAGGTTCGGCGCATGTTCTAGGCTGGCACTCGCGGCTGGCCCCCGACAGCTTTTCCACCGTTGTGAACAACGCTGTGGACAAGATCCCCGGCGAGGGGCCGGGACGACCCGTCCACCGCCTCGTCATCCCGACGACAGCTCGATGACATCTCGACGACAGCAGGAGTACGCGTGGGCACGCAGGACAATCAGGCGCTCAGCGCTCAGTGGGCCGAATGCGTGCAGTACATGTACGAGGACCCCATGACCACGGGGCGCTACCGGGGGTTCATCTCCCTGGCCCAGCCCCAGGGCCTCATCGGCACCACGCTGCTCGTCGCGGTCCCGAACGAGCTCACCCGCGAGTTCTTCCAGAACCAGATGGCGTCCGTGCTCCGGTCCTCCGTGGGCCGGGCCTTCAGCCCCGAGACGCTCGTGGCGTTCGTGGTGGACGCCGACCTCGAGACCGCTCCCGCACCGGAGGCCGGGGCCTCGACGCCCACCGCGGCCCTGCCCCCGATCAGCGAACTCGAGGCGGAGCGCAACCGCACCGACCTGCCCGCGCGGGTCGACCACGCCGACACCGCCGATGCGGTGGAGGTCGACCGTCGGACGACCGGTCTGGACCGGCAGACCGCCGGGCTCATGGCGCCGCCCCCGGAGCCGGCACACCGCTCCGAGATGGGCGGGGCCGACCGGACGCTGCCGCCGCCGCGGGACCCGCAGGCCGCGCCGCCCCGCCGCCCCGTCCAGGACACCGGCACCGCTCCCGCCGTGGTGGGGGAGTGGGACAGCTCCGCGCGGCTGAACCCCAAGTACGTCTTCGACTCCTTCGTGATCGGCCAGTCCAACCGGTTCGCCCACGCCGCGGCCTTCGCAGTGGCCGAGACCCCGGCCAAGGCCTACAACCCCCTGTTCATCTACGGGGAGTCCGGGCTGGGCAAGACGCACCTGCTGCACGCGATCGGCCACTACGCCAAGCGTCTCTACCCCCAGGTGCGGGTGCGCTACGTGAACTCGGAGGAGTTCACCAACGACTTCATCAACTCGATCCGCGACGACGAGGGCTCCTCCTTCAAGGAGATCTACCGCAACGTGGACATGCTGCTGATCGACGACATCCAGTTCCTGGCGGGCAAGGAGCACACGCAGGAGGAGTTCTTCCACACCTTCAACGCGCTGCACAACCACGAGAAGCAGATCGTGATCACCTCCGACATGCCGCCCAAGCAGCTCACCGGTTTCGCCGAGCGGATGCGGTCCCGCTTCGAGTGGGGCCTGATCACCGACGTGCAGCCGCCGGAGCTGGAGACGCGCATCGCGATCCTGCGCAAGAAGGCCACGAGCGAGGGGATGGACGCCCCCGACGACGTGCTGGAGTACATCGCCTCCCACATCTCCACCAACATCCGCGAGCTCGAGGGCGCCCTGATCCGGGTCACCGCGTTCGCCTCCCTGAACAAGCAGTCGGTGGACCTGCCCCTGGCCGAGCTGGTGCTCAAGGACCTCATCACCGACGACGGCGCGCAGGAGATCACCGCGGCCTCGATCCTGGCCCAGACCGCGGTGTACTTCGACATCAGCCTCGAGGAGCTCAAGAGCAAGTCCCGCACCCGCACCCTGGTCACCGCCCGGCAGATCGCGATGTACCTGCTGCGCGAGCTCACCGACATGTCCCTGCCGAAGATCGGCCAGGAGCTCGGCGGCCGCGACCACACCACGGTGATGCACGCCGACCGCAAGATCCGGACGCTGATGGCCGAGCGCCGGCAGATCTTCAACCAGGTCACGGAGCTCACCAACCGGATCAAGCAGCAGCAGCGCGAGGGCTGAACCCGGCCCCACCCCTCCTCGAAGGCCCCGGCGGAGCACCGCCGGGGCCTTTTCGTGTAGTTCGTCCACAGGCTCCGCCCGCGGGATCCCGGGCCCGGAGGCACCCTCCTGCACAGGATGTCGGCGCTTGTGGAACGCCTGTGCACAGGACAGAACCCACACCTGTGGATAAAATTGTGGAATTCTCCGTCCGACCGGTGGAGAACCTCGGTACAACTCGGTGGAGGGCTGTGGAACCCGCGGAACCACGCGGATCTCATCCACCGGCAGCACGCGTTCCGGTGGACCCCGAACCACAGGAACTCAACAGGCCGCCACCGCCCGGGGCCTGGCCGAGGGGCAGTTATCCACAGATTCCACAGCGGTTATTAACACTCCCATCCTTAAAGAGACATCTGGCCAAACAACAAGAATCCTGGAGCGCCGACCCCGTCCGGGACCTTCCGGGCCCCGGATCACCCGGACGCCGCCACGGAGCGGCCGAATGGCCGTCCTGTGAAACGGACCGATACGATGCAGAGGGCGAAGACCCTGTTCGCACCGCTGCACCCCGCGGCGCGGCCCGCACCGGACCCTGTCCGGGACCGTGGCTCCGCCGTCCTTGCTCAGACTGAAAGGCAGCAACCTCTCGTGAAGTTCTCCGTCGAACGCGATGTTCTCGCCGAGGCCGTCACCTGGACCGCTCGGTCCCTCTCTCCTCGGCCCCCGGTCCCCGTGCTGTCCGGTCTGCTCATCCGTGCGGAGGGCGGTCAGCTGTCCATCGCGAGCTTCGACTACGAGATCTCCGCGCGGCTGTCGATCAGCGCCGAGGTCCAGGAGGAGGGAACGACCCTCGTCTCCGGCCGTCTGCTCGCGGACATCTGCCGCTCCCTGCCC
This sequence comes from Kocuria sp. CPCC 205263, assembly GCF_040981075.1. Classification (NCBI taxonomy): domain Bacteria; kingdom Bacillati; phylum Actinomycetota; class Actinomycetes; order Micrococcales; family Micrococcaceae; genus Kocuria; species Kocuria sp. CPCC 205263. Next base: position 105,279 of record NZ_JAVKPV010000006.1, read on the forward strand.
TCCGCCCCGGTCGAGGTGCACACCGACGAGGGGAAGGTCACCCTGACCTGCCGCTCCTCGCGCTTCAACCTCGCGGCCATGCCGGTCGGCGACTACCCGGAGCTCCCGGCGCTGCCGGACGTCTCCGGCGTGGTGGCCGGCGACGAGTTCGCCCACGCCGTGGCGCAGGTGAACATCGCCGCGAGCAAGGACGACACCCTGCCCATCCTCACCGGCGTCCGCGTGGAGATCGAGGGCGAGAAGATGACGCTGCTCGCCACGGACCGCTACCGGCTCGCGATGCGCGAGCTCACCTGGCGGCCCAGCACCCAGGACATCTCCACGGCCGCGCTGATCAAGGCGCGCACCCTCAACGACATCGCCAAGACCCTCGGCCCGGCCGGTGACATCAACATCGCACTGTCCGACTCCGCGGAGCTCGTCGGCTTCGAGTCCGGCGGCCGCCGCACCACGAGCCTGCTCATCGACGGCGAGTACCCCAAGATCCGGTCGCTGTTCCCGGAGCACACGCCGATCACCGCGGCGGTGCGGACCACCGAGCTCGTCGAGGCCGTTCGGCGCGTCTCGCTCGTGGCCGAGCGCAACACTCCCGTGCGCCTGGCCTTCACCCAGGGGCAGGTGGCCCTGGACGCCGGGACCGGCGAGGACGCCCAGGCCTCCGAGGTCCTCGACGCGCACCTCACCGGCGACGACATCACGGTGGCCTTCAACCCGACGTACCTCTCCGAGGGCCTGCACGCCTTCGCCTCCGACTACGTCCGGTTCTCCTTCACCGCCCCGCCCAAGCCGGCCGTGCTCTCCGCCCAGGCCGAGCCCGAGGGCGAGGACAAGGACGACTACAAGTACCTGCTGATGCCGGTGCGGCTCCCCAGCCAGTGACCGGCCGGCCCGGAACCGGAAGCTGCTGATCCCGGCGTGTTCGTCGACCACCTCTCCCTGCTCGACTACCGGACGTATGCCCATCTGGACATACGTCTCGCTCCCGGGACCACCGTGTTCCTCGGGCCGAACGGCGTGGGCAAGACGAACATCGTCGAGGCCCTGGACTACACGGCGGGCCTGTCCTCGCACCGGGTGTCCTCCGACGGCCCGCTGATCCGCTTCGGCGCCGACCGCGCGATCGTCCGCGTCCGGGTGCGGCGGGGCGGGCAGCAGACCGTCCTGGAGCTCGAGCTCAACGACGGCCGCGCCAACCGGGTGCGCATCAACCGGGCCTCCCCGGTGCGGGCCCGGGACGCGCTCGGCATCGTGCGGACCGTCCTGTTCTCGCCGGAGGACCTGGCGCTGGTGAAGGGGGACCCCTCCCACCGCCGGCGCTTCCTCGACGACCTCGCGAAGTCCATGCGCCCCGTCCTCGCGGGCACCCTGGCCGACTACGAGAAGGTGCTCCGGCAGCGCAACGCGCTGCTGAAGTCGGCCCGCCGGAGCGGCCGGTTCACGGACACCCACCGGTCGACCCTGGCGGCGTGGAACGACCAGTTCGCCCGCGCCGGGGCCGGCATCCTGCACGCGCGCCTGCAGCTCATCGACGCCCTGGCGCCCCAGGTGGCGACCGCATACGGCCAGCTCACGGACGGGACCAAGGAGACGACCCTGCGCTACGTGTCCTCGGTGCTGCCCGAGAGCGCGGCCGGGGACGCCGAGCGGCTGCGCGGGTTCACGCCCGCGGACCTGCACCAGCTGATCCTCGACGCGTGCGAGGCCTCGGAGCAGCGGGAGCTCGAGCGGGGACTGACCCTCGTGGGCCCGCACCGCGACGAGCTCGAGCTGCTGCTCGGGACGGCGCCGGCCCGGGGCTACGCCTCCCACGGCGAGACCTGGTCCTACGCCCTCGCGCTCCGCCTCGGCTCCTGGTACGTCCACCTGGCGGACGACCCCACGGAGGGCGCCGCGCCGATCCTCGTCCTGGACGACGTGTTCGCGGAGCTCGACGCCCGCCGCCGCAGCCGTCTTGCCGCCATCGTGGCCTCCGCGGAGCAGGTGCTCGTGACCGCCGCGGTCGAGGAGGACCTCCCGGCCGAGCTCGTGGCCGGTCCGCACGACGTGGTGCGGGTGGGTCCCGGCACCGCCGTCCGGGACGACGAACAGGTGCCCGCCGGGACCGGTCCGGAGCCGGAGGAGGCGTCGTCGTCATGAGCGGGCCGCGGCGCGAGGACGGCCCGCTCCCCGCCGGGGAGCCCCAGGATCCCCCTGTCCCCGAGGCGAACATCGTGCGGATCGAGGACGAGATCGACGCGCCGTCGGCGCTGCTCACCCGGATGCGCCACGCGGCGGAGGCGCGCGGGGACGGGCGGCTCTACGGCGCGGCCGCCCGGCGCAACCTCAAGGGCTTCGGCGCCGCCATGGAGGCGGCCACCGCGTCGGCCGCCGAGCGCCTGGGCCGCCGGGGCAACGACGTGGACCCGCGGGCGCTCGGCGGGTACTCCGGGGCGGGCCGCTCCGCCCGCGACCCCCGGGGGGTGGGCACGGTGCTGGACGGGCTCGTGTCCGGGCGCGGCTGGAAGGCGCCGGTCGCCGTGGGCTCGGTGCTGGCCCGCTGGGACGACCTCGTGGGCCCGGGCATCGCTGGGCACTGCCGGCCGGAGAGCTTCGACGAGACCGTGGTGCGGGTCCGGTGCGACTCCACCGCCTACGCCGCGAACCTGCGCCTCATGGTCCCGCAGCTGCTGCGCATGTTCGACGAGCACCTGGGGGAGGGCATCGTCACCCGGATCGAGATCCTCGGTCCCACGGCCCCGAGCTGGAAGCGCGGCCGCCGCTCCGTGCAGGGCCGGGGGCCCCGCGACACCTACGGCTGAGGCCGGCGGTCCGGACCGCTGAGCGGCCTCGTGGCGCGCTGCGGCCCCCCTGTGGCGTCCCGGGGGTGGCGGAGCGGAGGAAAAGTGGTCCTGAGGCCCTTTCCCGGCCGCTCAGAGGGGCCTGTGAGGACCCCGAGCCGACGGTTTTCCGATAGAATCGGTTCCAGACAGCAATCGACGGACCGGGCCCCCACGGCCGATCGCGACCACCCCGCCCGCGGCGCGGGCACCCGGAGTCGTCGACCCGTTCCGACCCCGCACGAGCCGATGAGCCGCCCGAACGTCTCATCGGCGTTCTCTTGTGCCGTCCGGAGCGGGACCGGTGTGCCCAACAGGAGGAGCCAGGAACCCGTGGCAACAGAGGATCCGCAGAAGCGCGAGTACGGTGCCGGTGACATCACCGTCCTGGAAGGTCTCGAGGCCGTCCGGAAGCGACCCGGCATGTACATCGGCTCGACCGGCCCGCGGGGGCTGCACCACCTCGTGTACGAGGTGGTCGACAACTCGGTCGACGAGGCCCTGGCGGGCTACTGCGACCACATCGAGATCACCCTCCAGGCCGACGGCGGCGTCAAGGTCGTGGACAACGGCCGCGGCATCCCCGTGGACATCCACCCGACCGAGGGCCGGCCCACCGTCGAGGTCGTCATGACGATCCTGCACGCGGGCGGCAAGTTCGGCGGCGGCGGCTACGCCGTCTCGGGCGGGCTGCACGGCGTGGGCATCTCCGTGGTCAACGCGCTGTCCCGGCGCGTCGAGACCGAGGTGCGGCGCCAGGGCCACGTCTGGCGGATGGTCTTCGCCGACGGTGGCATGCCCCAGGGCGAGCTGGTCCGGGGGGAGGAGACCTCGGAGACCGGCACCACCCAGGTCTTCTACCCGGACCCCGGCATCTTCGAGACCGTCGACTTCGACTTCGAGACGCTGCGGGCCCGCTTCCAGCAGATGGCGTTCCTCAACAAGGGCCTGCGGATCACCCTCACGGACGAGCGGGCGCCGGAGGAGTCCGGCGAGGAGATCGCCGGCTCCGCCTCGGACCGCACCGCCGTCCACGCGGACGCCGAGCCGGTCGAGGGCCGCGACGGCGGCACCGACGTCGCCCGGCTCAACCACGAGGACGAGGACGGCGCCGGCCACCGCCGGGTCGTCTACAAGTACGACCACGGCCTGCTGGACTACGTGACGTTCCTGAACACGTCCAAGAAGGCCGACCTCGTCCACGACGACGTCATCGCGCTCGAGTCCGAGGACACGGAGCGCAAGATGTCCCTCGAGCTCGCCATGCAGTGGACCACGGCCTACACCGAGTCCGTGCACACGTACGCGAACACGATCAACACCCACGAGGGCGGCACCCACGAGGAGGGCTTCCGCTCGGCGATGACGTCCCTCGTGAACCGCTACGCCCGGGAGAACAGGCTGCTCCGGGACAAGGACGAGAACCTCACCGGAGACGACGTCCGCGAGGGCCTCACGGCTGTCATCTCGATCAAGCTCGCCGAGCCCCAGTTCGAGGGCCAGACCAAGACGAAGCTCGGCAACTCCGAGGCGAAGACCTTCGTCCAGCGCGAGGTGAACAACCGGTTCGGCGACTGGCTCGAGCGCAACCCGGCCGCCGCGCGGGAGATCATCCGCAAAGCGATCAACGCCTCGCAGGCGCGGCTCGCGGCCCGCAAGGCGCGCGAGACCACCCGACGCAAGGGCCTGCTCGAGTCGGGCGGGATGCCCGGCAAGCTCAAGGACTGCTCCTCCAAGGACCCCTCCCTGTCCGAGATCTACATCGTGGAGGGCGACTCCGCGGGCGGCTCGGCGGTGCAGGGCAGGGACCCCGCGCACCAGGCGATCCTGCCGCTGCGCGGCAAGATCCTCAACGTGGAGCGCGCGCGGCTGGACCGGGCGCTGTCCAACACCGAGGTCCAGTCGATGATCACCGCGTTCGGCGCCGGCATCGGCGACGACTTCGACATCGAGAAGGCGCGGTACCACAAGATCGTGCTGATGGCCGACGCCGACGTGGACGGCCAGCACATCACCACGCTGCTGCTGACGCTGCTGTTCCGGTTCATGCGCCCGCTGATCGAGCACGGCTTCGTCTACCTGGCCCAGCCGCCGCTGTACCGGATCAAGTGGTCCAACGCCCCGCACGACTACGTCTACACGGACGCCGAGCGGGACGAGGCCCTGGCGCGCGGGCTCGCCAACAACCAGCGCATCCCCAAGGACAACGGCATCCAGCGCTACAAGGGCCTCGGCGAGATGGACTACACCGAGCTGTGGGACACCACGATGGACCCCGACCACCGCACCCTGCTGCAGGTGACCATGGAGGACGCGGCCGCCGCCGACCAGATCTTCTCCGTGCTCATGGGCGAGGACGTCGAGTCCCGCCGCGAGTTCATCCAGCAGAACGCCAAGGACATCCGGTTCCTCGACATCTGATCCGCGACATATGTTCCGCTCGGCATGCAATGACCGGGGGCGGGACCTGCGCAGGACCACGAGGACGAGCAGACAGAACGGAAAGACCGCATGAGTGACGAGACCCAGGACGGACCGACCCCGGAGGACGCCGGCCTCGCCGGCGACCTCGAGCACACCCCCGTGCTGACCGACCGCGTGGAGCAGGTGGACCTGCAGACCGAGATGCAGCGGTCCTACCTCGACTACGCGATGGCCGTCATCGTGGGCCGCGCCCTGCCGGACGTCCGGGACGGGCTCAAGCCGGTGCACCGGCGCGTGCTGTACGCGATGTACGACGGCGGCTACCGCCCCGACCGCTCCTTCAACAAGTGCGCCCGCGTGGTGGGCGAGGTCATGGGCCAGTACCACCCGCACGGCGACTCCGCGATCTACGACGCCCTCGTGCGGCTGATCCAGGGCTGGGTGATGCGCTATCCGCTCGCCCTGGGGCAGGGCAACTTCGGCTCCCCGGGCAACGACGGCGCGGCCGCCCCGCGGTACACCGAGACCAAGATGGCGCCCATCGCCATGGAGATGGTCAGGGACATCCACGAGGAGACCGTCGACTTCCAGGACAACTACGACGGCAAGAACCAGGAGCCGTCGGTGCTGCCGTCCCGGTTCCCCAACCTGCTGGTCAACGGCTCGTCCGGCATCGCCGTGGGCATGGCCACCAACATCCCGCCGCACAACCTGCGCGAGGTCGCGGACGGCGTGCAGTGGTACCTCCAGCACCCGGACGTCTCCAACGAGACGCTGCTCGAGGAGCTGCTGCAGCGGATCAAGGGCCCGGACTTCCCGACCGGCGCGCAGATCCTCGGCCACAAGGGCATCGAGGACGCCTACCGCACCGGCCGCGGCTCCATCTCCATGCGCGCCGTGGTCAGCGTCGAGGAGATCCACAACCGCACCTGCCTGGTGGTCACCGAGCTGCCCTACCAGGCGAACCCGGACAACCTCGCGATGAAGATCGCGGACCTCGTCAAGGACGGCCGCATCACCGGCATCGCCGACATCCGGGACGAGACCTCCGGGCGCACCGGCCAGCGGCTGGTGATCGTGCTCAAGCGCGACGCCGTGGCCAAGGTGGTGCTCAACAACCTCTACAAGCACACGCAGCTGCAGGACAACTTCTCCGCCAACATGCTCGCGCTCGTGGACGGGGTGCCCCGCACGCTGAGCCTCGACGCGTTCATCCGGCACTGGGTCACCCACCAGATGGACGTCATCGTCCGCCGCACCGAGTACCGCCTGCGGCAGGCCGAGGCGGAGGCCCACATCCTGCGGGGCCTGCTCAAGGCACTCGACGCCCTCGACGAGGTCATCGCGCTCATCCGCCGCTCCCCGACGGCCGACGACGCCCGCAGCGGGCTCATGGAGCTGCTGCAGATCGACGAGGACCAGGCGCAGGCCATCCTCAACATGCAGCTGCGCCGGCTCGCGGCCCTCGAGCGGCAGAAGATCCAGGACCGGCACGCGGAGCTCGAGCGGCTCATCGCCGAGTACACCGAGATCATCGCCTCGGAGGAGCGCCAGCGCGGCATCATCTCCTCGGAGCTCGACGAGATCGTGGGCCGCTACGGCGACGACCGCCGCTCCGAGATCATGTACGGCTACGACGGCGACATGTCGATGGAGGACCTGATCCCCGAGGAGGAGATGGTCGTGACCATCACCCGCGGCGGATACGTCAAGCGCACGCGCTCCGACCAGTACCGCTCCCAGCGGCGCGGCGGCAAGGGCGTGAAGGGCGCGCAGCTGCGCGGGGACGACGTCGTGGAGCACTTCTTCGTCACCACCACCCACAACTGGATCCTGTTCTTCACGAACCTGGGCCGGGTCTACCGCACCAAGGCGTACGAGCTGCTGGAGGCGGGCCGAGACGCCAAGGGCCAGCACGTGGCGAACCTGATGGCCTTCCAGCCGGGGGAGCGGATCGCCCAGGTCATGGAGCTGCGCTCGTACAGCGACGCCCCGTACCTGGTGCTCGCCACCCGCAGGGGCCTGATCAAGAAGTCCCGGCTGATGGACTACGACACCAACCGCACGGCCGGGGTGATCGCGATCAACCTGCGCGACGACGACGAGCTCGTCTCGGCCCAGCTGGCGTCCGCGCAGGACGACCTGCTCCTGGTCTCCCGCAACGGGATGTCCCTGCGCTTCACCGCGAGCGACGAGGTGCTGCGTCCCATGGGGCGGGCGACCTCCGGGGTCACCGGCATGAAGTTCCGCGACGGCGACGAGCTGCTCTCCGCCAACGTGGTCACCGACGACGCCTACGTCTTCGTGGTCACCGAGGGCGGCTACGCCAAGCGCACCAAGGTGGAGGAGTACCGGGTGCAGGGCCGCGGCGGCATCGGCATCAAGGTGGCGAAGCTCGCGGAGCAGCGCGGCCGGCTGGTCGGCGGGATCATCGTGGGCGAGGAGGACGAGGTCCTCGTGGTCATGGAGTCCGGCAAGGTCGTGCGCACCGGCGCCTCCGAGGTCCCGGCCAAGGGCCGCGACACGATGGGCGTGATCTTCGCGAAGCCCGCCCAGGGCGACACGATCACCGGGGTGGCCCGCAACGCCGACCGGGAGATCGCCGAGGAGGTCGACGCCGAGGCCGTGGCCGAGGTCGACGTCCAGCTCGAGGAGACGATGGAGACGGCCGACGTCCTGGACGCAGGCGAGGCCGACGCAGAGGCCGACGAGCTCGGTCCGGTCCCCGGTTCCGGGGACACGACGGACGATGAAGTAGCGTTGGACCCGAACAACAACGGAGGTAACGCATGAGCTCGAGTTCCGGCTCCAACACCGCCGGCAGGTCCGGACGCTCCCCCCTGGCGTCCGCACCCCGCCCCGGGAACGGGTCGCCGTCCGGGACGGCGAGGCCCTCGACGAGCGCCCGGACCGCGCCGAAGCCGGCGAAGTCAGGCTCGGGTCCCGCGAAGTCGAGCACCGCCCGGTCCGGCTCCGGCCCGGCGAAGAGCGCCCGGCCCGCGAGCTCGACGAAGGGCCTGGTCCGCCCGGCCCCGCGGCCGCGGGTGCGCCGGGCGCGGCTCGTCGTCTCGAAGGTGGACACCTGGTCGGTGCTCAAGCTCGCGTTCCTGCTGTCGGTCGCGCTGGGGATCATCACCGTGGTCGCCGCGGTCGTGCTGTGGATCGTCCTGGACCTCACGGGCCTGTTCGACGGGATCAACGAGCTGCTCGGGATGCTGGGCGGCGCGGGCGGAGCCCTGAACATCAAGGACTTCCTGTCCCTGGGGCAGATCGCGATCTTCGCGACCATCGTCTCCGTGGTCAACGTCATCCTGCTGACCGCCCTGTCGGTGCTCGCCGCCCTGCTGTACAACATCGCGGCGGCCCTCGTGGGCGGGATCGGGCTCACCCTCACGGACGACTGATCCGGCGCGGTTCCGGGGACTCCGGCCCGGCCGGGGCGATTTGGCACGGGTCGGCAACTCCGGTATCGTTTCTTCTCGGTCCGCAAGGGCCGTGAGAGGGCGTATAGCTCAGACGGTTAGAGCGCTTCGCTGATAACGAAGAGGTCCCAGGTTCAATTCCTGGTACGCCCACGGTTTCCCTTTTCCGCAGGTCAGGAGGCAGGCGTGAACAGGAAAATGGCTGCGGCTCTCGCCCTGGTCGGCGCATCGGTCGCCGTGCTCACCAAGCTGCGGGAGGCCGACGCCGACAGGAACGCCTGGGCGGACGCCACCGACGAGGTGGAGTAGCCCGGACACCACGGGGGCGTGGCGCAACTGGTAGCGCATCTGCTTTGCAAGCAGAGGGTTAGGGGTTCGAGTCCCCTCGCCTCCACCACACCGGATCCCGATCGAGCAGATGCTCGGTCGGGATCTTCTCGTTGTCGGGCGCATCACCGCGCGCCGCCGCAACGGCAGAGGCCCCCGCTCCCGACAGGGAGCGGGGGCCTCTGCCCGAACGGGCGGGGATCAGGCCTCGTTCTCGTTCTTCTTGCCCTGGATCTGCTCCTTGACCTCGTGGATCGTGGTCTTGGCGTCCTCACCGACGGTCTTGGCGCTGTCCTTGACCTCGGCGGCGGCGTCCGAGACACCACCGGACTGACCGGCCGGGGTGGTCGCGTCCTTGACGTCGTCGACCTGCACACCGGTGCCGGCAGCCACGGTGGACTGCTGGGCCACCGGGGAGGCGGTCACGCGCGGGGACGTGGCCGCCGGGGTCTTCCAGGGGTCCTCGACCGGGCGCGACGCCTTCCAGGCGGCCACGCCGGCCGCACCGCCGGCCACGAGCAGGCCCAGCAGCAGGAGGCCCTTGTGGGACTTCTCGGCCTTCTTCTGCTGCTTGGCGTAGTCCTTGGCGACCTTCGAGGCGGCCTTCTTCGCGTTGGCCACGGCCTTCTTGTCACCGGTCAGCTTCGCGACGATCGCCTCGAGCTGCTCGGGGGTGTCCGCGTCGGCGAACTTGCCCGCGAGCAGGGCGGCGGCACCGGCGTACTTCGCCTGCATCGCGGCGCGGCTCTCGGAGGCCCGGTCCGCGGCCTTCGCGGCCACGGGGCCGGCGGTCTTCGCGGCCTTCGCCGCGACCGGGGCGGTCACCGCGGCAGCCTTCAGCTTGGCCGAGCCGGAGAGATCGTGGGCGCGGCCCAGACCCTCCTGGACCTTGGGGCCGGCGGTCGCGACGCCCCCGGCGAGGGCCGCGGCGCCCGCCTCGACGCTGTGCTGCAGCCGGGGCGCGAGGTCACCGATCTCCTTGGACGCCCACTTGCCGGCGTCCAGGACCCTGTTCTCCGCGTCCTTCTGCGCCGCGACGGCCTTCTTCTCGCTCTTGGACTTCTTGAAGCTCATGAATCCATCCCTCCTCGGGTCGTGACAATCCACTGTCAGCATACGGGCAGAGCCGTCGGGGCAGGAGGGTGCGCCGCGCAATCCCGGGCCTTTTCACTGTGCGCTGAACCCCGCGACCCCACCGGCAAGGGCCTCCGGGGGCCGTGCAAGAATGGGCGCATGACTTCTGCCATCCCCACTGCCAAGGCGACCATCCACACGAACCACGGCGACATCGTCGTGAACCTGTTCGGCAACCACGCCCCGAAGACCGTCAAGAACTTCATCGGCCTCTCGGACGGCACCCAGGAGTGGAGCGACCCGCGCACCGGTGAGAAGCAGACCGGTCCCCTCTACAAGGACGTGGTCTTCCACCGCATCATCAAGGACTTCATGATCCAGGGCGGGGACCCCCTGGGCCAGGGCATCGGCGGCCCGGGCTACGAGTTCGACGACGAGATCCACCCCGAGCTCGACTTCAACGCGCCCTACATCCTGGCGATGGCCAACGCCGGCAAGCGCAACGGCAAGGGCACCAACGGGTCCCAGTTCTTCATCACCACCGCTCCCACCACCTGGCTGCAGGGCAAGCACACCATCTTCGGCGAGGTGGCCGACGACGCGTCGCGGAAGGTCGTGGACGAGCTGAACAGCGTCCGCACCGGCGGCATGGACCGCCCGGTCGAGGACTGCGTGGTCACCTCGATCGACATCGAGCAGCTCTAGATCCGAGCAGTCTCCCCGTCCCGGCACCGCCGGGACGGGGACCAACGGCGCAGGCCCGTCCGGAGCGATCCGGACGGGCCTGCGCCGTTGCCGTTCCGTCCCACCCCGTCCATCCCGTCCAGCGAACCGGGCCCGCAGCGAACCGGCCCAGGAGGAGTCCCAGTGAGCGGCGAGCGACCGCAGTACGGCGCGTCCACCGGGGGAGACATCCCGGTGTGCCCGCGCCACCCCGACCGGCCGGCGTACGTGCGGTGCCAGCGGTGCGGCCGGCCGACGTGCCCGGAGTGCCAGCGCACGGCCGCGGTGGGCGTCCACTGCGTCGACTGCGTGCAGGAGGCGACGCGCTCGCGCCCCGCCGTCCGCACGAGCCTCGGCGGCCGCGCGGCCCAGGGCTCCCCGATGCTCGTCACCTGGTGGCTCGTCGGCGTCAACGCGGTGGTCTACGCGCTGCAGTGGCTCGTGCAGGCGGCGGGCGTGAGCCTGCTGCAGATGTTCGCCTACGCCCCCGTGACCACGACGTCCGAGCCGTGGCGGATGCTCACGAGCGGCTTCCTGCACTCGATGTCCAGTCCGCTGCACCTGATCCTGAACATGTACATGCTCTACCTGTTCGGGCGGATGCTCGAGCCTGCGCTGGGCCGCAGCCGGTTCCTGCTGCTGTTCCTGCTCTCCGTCCTGGGCGGATCCGTGGGCGTCCTGCTCCTGTCGCACCCGCTCAGCCTCGTGGTCGGCGCGTCCGGGGGCGTCTTCGGCCTGTTCGGCGCCCTGTTCGTGCTGCAGCGCCACCTGGGGCAGTCCATCACGCCCATCGCGGTGCTGATCGGCGTGAACGTCGTCTTCGGCTTCCTCTTCCCCGGCATCGCCTGGCAGGCGCACCTCGGCGGACTCGTCACGGGAGCCCTCGTCGCCTTCGGCTACACGGCCGTCACCCGTCGGCGCCGGGGTGCCGGCGGCCGCCGGTGACACCGGCCGGCACCCACCCCCGAGCACTCGCGCGCCGGCGGACGACCGTGTTCTCCACAGGGGTTGTCCCCACCTGTCAACAAGTTACACCGGTGGAATTCCACACCTGTGAGCAACGGTGTGGACAGGGCCAGGGCGGCTTCCACAGCTGTTAATAACGCTGTGGAGAGCGAGCTGTGCACACAGTTCTCCACACCTGTGGACAACGTTGTGCACCGGTTGGGGAGAAGGGGCACGACCGTGCGGGCCGGGACGCCGTCCTCATCGGATCCTCAGGCGGCGTGCGGAAGACTGGAGGGGTGCGGATCCCGCCGCGCCCACGGAGGAGAACGGGAGGACGCGTGCGCGTGCTGCTGGTGGAGGACGAGGTGGACCTCGCGGAGTCGCTGCGCCGCGGGCTCACGAACGAGGGCTTCGTCGTCGACGTCGCCCACGACGGCATCACCGGGGGGTGGCTGGCCGGCGAGAACCCCTACGACGTCGTGGTCCTGGACCTGATGCTGCCCGGCAGGAACGGCTACGCGGTGCTCGAGGAGCTGCGCGCCGCGGAGAACTGGGTCCCCGTCCTGATGCTCACCGCCAAGGACGGCGAGTACGACCAGACCGACGCCTTCGACCTCGGCGCCGACGACTACCTCACCAAGCCCTTCAGCTTCCTCGTGCTCGTGGCGCGGCTGCGCGCCCTCATCCGCCGGGGGGCGCCCGAGCGGCCCGTGGTGCTCACGGTCGGGTCCCTGCAGCTCGACCCCGTCCGCCGGACGGTGACCCGCCGGGGGACGGCGCTCGAGCTCACCGCGAAGGAGTACGTCATCCTCCAGTACCTGATGCAGAACGCGGAGAAGGTCGTCTCGAAGCTGGAGATCATGGACAACGCCTGGGACGCCGGCTTCGAGGGCTCCGAGAACATCGTCGAGGTCTACGTGGGCTATCTCCGGAAGAAGATCGACGCGCCCTTCGGCCTCTCCACCCTGCAGACGGTCCGCGGCATGGGCTACCGGCTGGCCCCGGACGAGCCCGGGACGCCGGCGTCGTGACCTCCGCCAGGAGGGGGCTCCTCGACCGGTGGGGGGTGCGGGAGCGCAGCACGGCCGCCGCGGCGCTGCTCATCCTCCTGGTGATGGCCGTGGCCGGCGCCGTGCTGCTCGAGGTCCTCAGCCGCGCGGCCGTGGGGGCCGCCCACGACCAGGCCGTGGCCCGGCAGACGGAGATCCTCCAGGACCTGGGGCTCCCATGGGGCCCGCGCAGCGCCGAGGGCTCGGCGGGGGAGACGGCCGTGTTCACGCAGGCCGGGCTCGGCGAGCTGATGCTGCGGCTCGGCCGCCCGGGGGTCATCGTGCAGCTCCAGGACGCCGACGGGCAGGTGGTGGCCGCGTCCCCCGCCAGCGCGCTGGGCACGGACCTGTCCGTGCCGGTCCTGGAGCCGGGGCGGTCCTTCGACTCCGCGGCGAACGGGGACGGGCCCGAGCTCAGGACCGACAACCACGTGTATGTCGCTCACGGCATGTACATCAACGGCGTGCCCCTGACCCTCACCGTGGCCGTGCCCATGGCGCTGCAGCAGGGCACCCTCCAGACCGTGTCCCTGTTCCTGCTGGTCGGCGGGCCGGTGCTGGCGCTGCTCGGGGCCGCGCTCATGTGGTTCCTGGTCGGCCGCTCCCTGGCCCCGGTGCGCCGCATCACCGGACAGGTCCGGCGCATCGGCACGGCCCGCCTGGGGGAGCGGGTCGACGTGCCCCCCACCCGGGACGAGATCGCGGCGCTCGCCGAGACCATGAACGGGATGCTGGACCGGCTGCAGGCCTCCGACCGGGCGCAGCGGCGGTTCGTGGCGGACGCCTCCCACGAGCTCCGCAGCCCGCTCGCCACCCTCACCACCACGATCGAGGTGGCCGCCTCCGATCCGTCCGGGGCGACGTGGTCCGAGCTTGCCCCCGTCCTCAGGTCCCAGTCCCGCCGCATGGGCCAGCTCGTGGAGGACCTCCTGACCCTCGCCAAGGTCGACGACGCCGGGCTGCGGCTGCGCACCGCGGACACCGACCTCGACGAGGTGGTCCGGGAGGAGATCGCCCGGATGCGGCCGGCCTCGCGGCACGAGGTGCGCGTGCACGTGGAGCCCGTGCGGGTCCGGGGGGACGCCAGCCGGCTCCAGCAGGTGGTCCGCAACCTGCTCTCCAACGCGGAGCGGCACGCGGATGCCTGGATCGCCGTCTCCCTGGTGGCCGAGGGGGACGAGGCGGTCGTGACCGTGGTCAACGACGGCGACCGCATCGCGCCGGAGGACCGGGAACGGGTCTTCGAGCGGTTCGTGCGGCTCGACGATTCCCGGACCCGGGACACGGGCGGATCCGGGCTGGGCCTGGCCATCAGCCGGGAGATCGTCGCGGCCCACGGGGGGACGATCGGCGCGGGCGAGGACCCGGAGGGCCGGTGCCGCTTCCAGGTGCGTCTCCCGCGGGAGGGCGGGGACGACGATGGCTGAGCACCTCGCGTTCACCTTCCGTTGGCGGCACCGTCACGCAGGCCGCCTAGCGTCTCCCTGGTCGGCGGGAGCCCCCCGACCCCGCTCCGACCAGTACGGATGCACCCCCGGGCAGCCGTGCGGAATGCCCCGGTCCGTCGGCGGACCGGGGCATTCGACTGCTCCGCGCCCGGGGGTCCCGGGCCGCCGGCCCGGGTCCCCCGGCCTCCGGCGGCTCACCCGCCGGGCTCTCAGTACCCGGCGGCGGCGGCGGCCCAGACCTGCGCGGTGAGCTCCTCGAGGCGCTCCTCGGGCGTGCGCTGGGCGCGCAGCGCCTGGGCGACGAGCCGCTGTGCGGTGGAGGAGAGGTGCTCGCGCATGGCGCGTGCCGCCACCGCCTCGTCCCGGGCGAGCACGGCCCGGACCAGCGCGTCGTGCTCGCGCGCGAGCTCCCCGACGGGCCGCCGCGACGTGGCGGCGACGACGCCCAGGAAGGACGTGGTGGTGCGCAGCCGCTCCACGAGCTGGACGGCCTGGGCGTTGCCGGCGACGAGCAGCAGCGCCCGGTGCAGTCCCTCGTCCGCCTCGGCGGTGGCCTCGACGTCCCCGCTCCGGGCCGCCTCGTGCAGCGCCTCCCACTGGGCCCGGATCCGGTCCAGCTCCTCGGGCGCCGCGAGACGGGCGGCCCGGCGGGCGGCCGGGACCTCCAGGGCGGTGCGCACCGCGAAGATCTCGGCGACGTCGTCGGGACTGACCTCGACGATCTCGAAGCCGCGGTTGCGGTGGAACCGGATCAGCCCGGCCTCGCCCAGCCGCAGCAGGCCCTCCCGCACGGGGCTGCGGGAGACGTCCATGGCGGAGGCCAGCTGCTGCACCGAGTAGAGGCGCCCGGGCTCCATCTCGCCCGCCGTGATCGCCCGGCGCACCGCGGCCATCACCTGCACGGCGAGCGAGCTCCCGGTCGTGGCGGTGACGGACGGCAGCGCGGGGGCCGCCGCCCCGGGACGGTCGCCGGCCGGGGACCCGGCGACGGAGCGGGGTGGGGTGGTCACGGGGTGATCGTCAGCTTGATGTCCCCGGGCCGGTGCTCCTCGGCCCGCTGCATGGCCTCCGCGATCCGCTCGAGGGGGAACTCGGGCCCGAGACAGTGCTCCACATCGATCTCGCCCTCGGAGATCCGCCGCAGGGCCTCGCGGAAGGACGTCAGTCCCGGCTCGGCCTGCGCCGCCACGGAGCACTGCAACCGCAGGTTCTTGCGGAATGCCGTCCACAGCGGGACCTCGGTGTGCCCGTGCCGCTCCGGCAGGCCGAAGAAGCCGACGATGCCCCGGTCGGCGGCGAGCTCGACGGCCTGGTCGCGCAGCACGTCGTGCCCCACGGCCTCGATGACGAGGTCGGCGCCGCGGCCCCCGGTGACCTCGGCCACGGCCGCGGCGAGGTCCTCCTCCGGCACCCGCACGGGGACGGCGCCCAGCCGGCGGGCGACGTCGAGCCTGCCTGCGTCCAGGTCGGAGGCGACGACGTGCGCGAAGCCCAGTCGGCGGGCCTCCTCCACGAAGAACAGCCCGGCGGACCCCGCGCCCATCACCACGCACGTGTGCGCCCGGCGGGCAGGCGTCTCCACGGGCCAGAACTGGCGCATGGCGTAGAGGCACGTGCCGTACTGCTGGGCCATCATGAGCCGCCGCAGCTGCAGGGAGTCGTCCGGGTCCGTGCCGGCGGGCAGCTCCACGACGTGCAGGTCGTCCAGCAGCTGGAGCTCCGCGAAGCACCCGCCCATCTCGCCCTGGGGGACCGTCAGCACCAGGGTGCCCTCCGGGACGCGCTCCGAGCGGGACTCGACCACCACGCCGACCCCTTCGTGGCCGGGGTAGCCGGGACGGCGCGGGCCCTCCGCGTGGAGCAGCCCGTGGAAGGCCGCGTGCAGGTCGGATCCGCAGATCGAGGCGTGCAGCATGCGCACCACCAGCTGACCGGGTTCCCGGGCGTGCGGATCGGGCCAGTCGGTGACCGTGACGGTGCCCGTGGTGGGGACGTGGGATGCTCGCATGCGCGCCTCCTGGGGTCGGGCGCGCCGGGCGCCGGTGGGTGACATGCTACCCACGGTTTGGTGCACGGGGCGGGCGTGACGCCGGATTAAACCCGCGGGACGCCCGGATCCGCGCCGACGGCCTCGGCGGGGACCGCGAAGACGGGGCGGGGAGACTGCAGCCGGGCGGGTGCGGGCAGGTCGCGGCGCAGCACCCGGTCCCCGCGCTCGAGCTCGAGGGAGAACCCGCCGACGGCGTGGTGCACGTTCTCGCCCAGCACCGTCCGCTCCACGACCTGCTCCGGGCCGGGCGGCCCGTGCAGCAGCAGCACCGGCTCACCCTCCCGCAGCTCCTCCTCGATGCGGGCCACCGCCTGCACCCAGTGGCTCTCCCGCACGCCGTCCGGGACGCGGAAGGGCACGACGACGGCGCCGCCCGCCGCCTCGTGCGCGCCCGGCGCCAGGACCCACGCCCGCCGGCCGGGCGGCGGCTCGGCGGGTGGCGTGCGGCCCTCCGCGGGCACGGGCCACACGTAGTCCAGGCCGGCGGGGTCGCCGGGGAAGACCGCGCGGTAGAGCTCCTCGTCCTTGCGCAGCAGGTTCGACCGGTGCGAGCGGTGGAACGCCTCGTCGCCCAGCCAGGGCGGCGGCGGCGCCACGTCGTCGTCGGGAGCGCGGTCCCAGGCCTCGGGGGCGAACTCGCGGATCTGCCACCCCGTGCTGTCGGCCCCGCCGCGGGCCGTCCACTCGTCGACCATCGCGCGGCCGTAGGCCACCAGGGCGGGCACGTGCCCGGCCCACATCGCCGTGGCCGGGTGGCGGTACCACCCGTAGCCCGGTACGGTGGCCGCGCGCAGCACCTGCAGGGTCTCCACCCGCTGCTTGCCGAGCCGCTTGCGGTCGAGGACGCGGGCCGAGCGGGCGAAGTCCGGGTACGGGAGGAAGGTCTGCACCGCTCCAGTGTCCTACGGATCCGCGGCCTCCACCACCGCACCGGCCCGTGCGCCGGGGCCCGCGCGGGGGGACACTGGGGGCATGCCCCTGCCCCGCGCGCTGGAGCCGTTCCGGCTCGGCCGGTACCGTGTGCTCGCCTTCGCGATGTTCAGCAGCGTCTTCGGCGCCGGGATGTGGGCGGTGGCCCTCGTGCACCAGGTCCTGCAGCTGGACGGCACGGCCGTGGACCTCTCGGCCGTGACGGCGGTGGGCGCGCTCGGCATGCTCGTCTTCGTGCTCGTGGGCGGGATCGCGGCCGACCGCTTCCCCCTGGCCCGGGTGCTGCGCCTCGTCGAGACCGCCAACCTCCTGACGGCGGGGGCGGTCGCCGTCCTCGCCCTCGCGGACGGGCTGCGCATGGGGCACCTCGCCGCGGCGGCGTTCGTGTTCGGCGCGGGTCTCGGCTTCTTCTATCCGGCCTACTCGGCCTCGCTGCCCCGGATCCTGCCCGCCCGGCAGCTGCTCGCGGCCAACGGGGTGGAGGGCACGGCGCGCCCGCTGCTGCAGCAGGCGGCGGGACCGGCCGTGGCGGGTCTGCTCATCGGGCTGGTCGCCCCCGGCGGCGCGCTCGCCCTGATCGCGCTCTGCCACGCCGCCGCGCTCGTGCTGCTGCTGCGCCTGCACGTGCCCGGCCACGACCCCGGCGCGGACACGGAACCGGTCGCGGGGCCGACCGGGGACCCCACCGCGATGCCGGTCCCGGCGGCGGCAGCCGTGGTGCCCGCCCCGGTGCCGGGCGCGGGGGATCCGTCCCCGCCGCGGGAGGCGGTGGGCGCCCTCCGGTCCGTGCGGCAGGACCTCATGGAGGGCGTGAGCTACACGGTGCGGACCCCGTGGCTGCTGTGGACCCTGCTGTGGGCGGTGCTCGCGGTCTTCCTGCTGCTGGGCCCCCTGGAGGTCCTCGTCCCGTTCCTGGTCCGGGACCGGCTGGGCGGGGACGCCTCCACGTTCGGCTACCTGCTGGCGTGCTACGGCGGGGCCAGCGCGGTGGCCTCCCTGGTGGTCGCGTCGCTGCCCCTGCCGCGGCGCTACCTGACCTGGATGATCGTGCTGTGGGGGTTCGGGACGCTGCCCTTCGGTCTCGTCGCGACCACCGACTCGTTCTGGGTCATGGCGCTGTGCCTGGCCTTCGTGGGCGCCGGGGACGGCGCGGGCATGGTGCTGTGGGGCACGCTCCTGCAGCGCCGGGTCCCGCGCCACATGCTGGGGCGGGTCTCGAGCCTCGACTTCTTCGTCTCGATCGCCCTCATGCCGGTGTCGATGGCGGTCGCGGGACCCGTGGCCCAGGTGGTGCCCCTGCCGGTGATCTTCTGGACCGTGGCCCTGCTGACCCCGGCGCTGGGGCTGGTGGCCCTGTGGGCCGGGCGGATGCGCGAGGACGAGCTGGCGCACCCGCTGGCCGGCTGAGCGCCGCCGCGGCACCTCTCAGGGCGCAGGGACGGGGCGCGGAGGACGGGGCTTCCGAGGACCGGGGCGCCGAGGACCCGGGCGCAGTGGACCGGGACGTGCAGGACGGGGTGCGGACCGGGGGCGGGGCCGCGTCCCGACCGGACGCGGCCCCGCCCCGCTCACCGCACGGGCGGTGGACGGCCCGCGGATCAGTAGGCCTTGACGCGCTGCTCGACGATCAGGTGGATCAGGGCGAACTGCCCTTCCTCGTCGATCGCCCTCAGGGCGGCCTCGAGCGCGCCGGGGATCTCGGCGTCGGTCTCCACGCGCACCCCGAACCCGCCGAAGGCCTGGGCCATGAGGGCGAAGTCGGGGTTCTTGAGCTGGGTGCCCGAGACGCGGTCCGGGTAGTCCCGCTCCTGGTGGGTGCGGATCGTGCCGTACTCCTGGTTGTCCATCACGATGACCAAAGGGGTGGCCCCGTACTGGGCGGCGGTGGCCAGCTCCTGGCCGTTCATCAGGAACTCGCCGTCACCGGCGATGGTCACCACCCGCCGGCCGGGGTAGCGCAAAGAGGCCGCGACGGCGGAGGGCACCGAGTAGCCCATGGAGCCGTTGCGGGCGGAGATCATCGCCGCGTATCCCTTGGCGGGGAAGTAGCGGTGGGCCCAGTTGGTGTGCTCGCCGGCGCCGAAGGTGCACATGGCGTCGTCGGGCAGACCCGCCACGAGGTGGGCCATCATGGTGTCCATCCGGGCCCGGCCCCCGGACGGATCCGTGGACACGGGGGTGGAGAACTCGACCTGCTGGGCGCGCAGCCGGGCGGTCCACTCCTTCCACGCCGGCTTGGCCGGCAGGTCGATGCGCACGAGGTCGCGCACGAACACGTCGGGCTTGGCCACGATCTGGTAGGACACCGGCCCGGAGCGCCCGCGCAGGGACGGGTCGATGGTGACCAGGAAGTTCTTCTTGTCCCAGTCCTGGCGGACCAGGAACCCGTTGGTGATCACGTCCCCGGGCACCGTGCCCACGAAGACCAGCAGGTCGGTCTCCTCGAGCATCTCGAAGGTCGCCTTCGGGCGGCCGTAGCCGATCGGGCCCACGTAGGAGTCCGAGTCGAACGGGACGGTGCCCTCGGTGCGCCACTCGGCCGCGGCCGGGAGGTGGTGCTCCTCGAGCCAGTCCGTGAGGCCGGCCGCACCCTCGACGGTCCAGTCGTTGCCGCCGGTGACGAACAGGGGCTTCTCCGCGGTCGAGAGCGCGTCGCGCAGCGCCTTCCAGTCGTTGACCGTCATCCCGCCGTGGGCCACGGGAATCGGCGGGTGCAGGGTCGCGTCGATCTCGGCCCTGATGATGTCCTCGGGCAGACCCACGACCACGGGGCCGGGGCGGCCGGAGTTGGCGGCGAACATCGCCTCGGCCACGATCTCGGAGGCCCGCTCTGCGTGGTCGAGGACCATCACGCGCTTGGCCCCGGAGTCGAACCACGCGTGCGGGTCGAACTCCTGGAACGCCTCCTTGTCGCGGTGCTCGAACGGGATCAGGCCCACGAACAGCACCATCGGGGTGGAGTCCTGCCACGAGGTGTGCAGGCCCACGTGGGCGTTGGCCGCGCCGGGCCCGCGGGTCACCATCGCCACCCCGGGCACGGGTCCCATCTTGCCGTCGGCCTCGGCCATGTAGGCCGCACCGCCCTCGTGGCGGCAGACGACCGTCTCGATCGGCGAGTGGTGCAGACCGTCGAGCACGTCCAGGTAGGACTCGCCGGGCACCACGTAGGTGCGCTCGACGCCGTGCGCCATGAGCGTGTCCACGATGACGTGGCCCGCCGACTTGCGGGCAGTGGTCTGTGCGGGGGATGCGGGGTCCGCAGTGGTCTGGGTCAACGTGGGTCCTTTTCGCCGTTGAAAATGGAGCGGTGGGGCTGGGCAGGCCGGAACCGGCTCGGGGGTCCGGGCCTGGCGCAGTTCATCCGAAAATACCCGATGCGGGCGGCGATCCGTGTCCTGGCGGTCACGGAGGAGTAAAGAAGGACGCACAGCGCCCGCGGTGCCCTGTGCGCTCCCGGGCCGGGACGGGGCCCCGGGCGCCCGGGCCCGGACACGACGGCGGCGGTGGTCTCCCCCGGAGGGGGCGACCACCGCCGCCGTCGTGGCTCCTGCGCGGTGCTCAGTCCTGCATGTCCTCGAGCTCGATGCCGGTGGTCTCGCGGACCATCTTGATCGTGAAGATCAGGGAGACGAGTCCGAAGAACGCGTAGAGCCCGTACGCGACGCCCAGGGAGAAGGCCGCCAGCGCCGGGAAGGTCACGGTGACGAGCCAGTTGGCGATCCACTGCACGAACCCGGCCACGGCCAGGGCGGCGCCGCGGATCTGGTTCGGGAACATCTCGCCGAGCAGGACCCACATCATGGGGCCCCACGAGACGCCGAAGAAGACCACGAACAGGTTGGCGGCCACGAGGGCCACGGGGCCCGCGGTGGGCCCGAGCACCGGGGCGCCGTCGACCACGTTGGCCGTGGCGAACAGGACGGCCAGCGTGCCCAGGGACAGGGTCATGCCCGCCGAGCCGATGAGCAGCAGCCGGCGGCGGCCGACCTTCTCGACGAGGGCGATCGCCACGATGGTGACCACCACGTTGGTGATGGAGGTGATCACCGTGATGGTGAACGAGTCGGCCTCGGTGAAGCCCACGGACTGCCAGAGCACGTTCGAGTAGTAGAAGATCACGTTGATGCCGACGAACTGCTGCAGCGCGGCCAGGCCGATGCCGACCCAGACGATGGGCTTGAGCCCGGCGGTCCGGCCCTTGAGGTCCGACATCCGCGGCTTGTGCTCGGTGATGAGGGATTCCTTGATCAGGCGCACGCGCTCCCGCGCGGAGGCGTCCCCCTGCAGGTTCGCCAGCACCGCGTGGGCCTCGTCCGAGCGGCCCTCCACCACGAGGTACCGGGGGGACTCGGGGATCGTGAAGGCGCCGATCAGGTAGGCGAGGGCCGGGATGGCCTCGGCCATGAACATCCAGCGCCAGGCCTCGAGGCCCCACCACAGCTCCTGGGTGGAGCCGCCGGCCATGGCGGCCAGCCAGGCGTCCACGGCCAGGGAGATGAAGATGCCGAGCACGATGCCCATCTGCTGCAGCGAGCCGAGCCGCCCGCGCACGGCGGCGGGGGCGATCTCGGCGATGTAGGCCGGTGCGATGATGGACGCCACGCCCACCCCGACGCCTCCGACGACGCGCCAGAAGATCAGCCAGCCGAAGCTGTCGACCACGCCACAGCCGATGGCGCTGACGAGGAACAGCACCGCGGCGATCTTCATGACGGGGACGCGGCCCAGCCGGTCGGCGATCCGTCCGCCGAAGAAGGCGCCGGCGGCGGCACCGAGCAGCGCGGAGGCCACGGCGAAGCCCAGGGGACCCGGGCTGACGCCGAACTCCTCCTGGATGGCGGAGACCGCGCCGTTGATGACGGCGGAGTCGTAGCCGAAGAGGAAGCCGCCGAAGGCGGCGATGATGCTGATCCGGAGGACCGCCGAGGTGTTCGGGTGCTCCGCGACCGTTGGGGTCGTGGCGTCTTGGCTCATCGGACAGCTCCCTTGCTGGTGGAGAGATCGGCTGCTGGTGGAGGAAGCGGCGTGGGCTCGGGACGTGCCGTCCGCCGCACCCCGGGGCGGACGCACCCGCCGACGCCGTGGGGTTCGTGTGACGCGGTCCACACTAAAACTCAGTGCGCTGAATGTCCATTAGTCGAAGACAGGTGTCGTCCGGCGCGTCATCCTGACGGAAGGGCCCCGACGGGCAGCTCCGCGTGCTGCAGGGCGAGGATCACCGCGCCCGCCACGTGCGCCTCGATCCCCAGCCGGGCGGTCTCGATCCGCAGCTCCCGGACGCTGCCGCGGACCCCCTGGCGGGAGACGACCTCCCGCAGCGGGCCGAGCAGCAGCTCGCCGGCCCGGGCGATCTCGCCGCCGACGACCACGAGCTCCGGGTTGATGGTGTTGCACAGGTTGGCCACCGCCGTGCCGAGCAGGCGGCCGGTGTCGCCGATGACCCGCCCGCAGCCGACGTCGCCGGCGATCGCCGCGGCCACGAGGTCGGGCACGGTCAGGTCGGGCCCGTGCGTGGCGCTCAGCAGGCCGGTGATGTCCCCGGAGGACACGTAGGTCTCGAGGCACCCGCGGTTGCCGCACCGGCACACCCGGCCGTGCTCGTCCACGGTCGTGTGGCCGAGCTCCCCGGCGGACCCGGTGGCGCCGCGGAAGAGGGACCCGTTGAGGATCAGACCGGCGCCCACGCCGTGGCCGATCTTGAGGTAGGCCATGTGCTGTGCTCCGCGCCCGGCGCCCCAGGCGTGCTCGCCCAGGGCGCCCGCGTTGGCGTCGTTCTCGACGACGACGGGCAGCCCGAGCCGGCGGCCGGCCTCCTCGCGCACGTCGATCCCGCTCCACGCCGAGAGGATCGCGCTCGCACTGACCAGCCGGCCCTCGAGGTCCACGGGGGCCGGGAGGGTGAGACCCGCGGCGAGCAGACCGGACCGTGCCGTGCCGTGCTCCCGGAGGAGGGCGTCGAGGGTCCGGCCGACCAGCTCGAGGTCCTCGGCGAAGCGGTGCTCGGCGGGCAGCTCGTGACGCCGCTGGGCGAGGATCCTCTGGTTCAGGTCCGCGACGGCCACCGTGACGTGGCGGTGTCCCACGTCGATGCCGACCACGTGGCCGGCGGAGCCCGGGAAGCCGATGCGCTGACCCCGGCGGCCGGCGCCGTCCGTCTCCATGACGAGCAGGCCCGCGCCGATCAGCTGGTGCACGATGCTGGACACCGTCGAGGGCGCCAGCGCGGTGCGCCGGGAGATCTGGGCCTGGGTGAGGTGCCCGTCACGGCGCACCGTGTCGAGCACCCGGCGCTGGTTGGCGTTGCGCAGGGACGTCTGCGAACCGGGTGGAACGGGGGACCCCGCGGACTCGGACATCATCGTCCTCTTTCACCGGTGAACGTGAACAGGACTGTCATCCTAATCAGCGTTCACTTGTCG
Organism: Kocuria sp. CPCC 205263; assembly: GCF_040981075.1. Taxonomy (NCBI): domain Bacteria; kingdom Bacillati; phylum Actinomycetota; class Actinomycetes; order Micrococcales; family Micrococcaceae; genus Kocuria; species Kocuria sp. CPCC 205263. Next base: position 128,909 of record NZ_JAVKPV010000006.1, read on the forward strand.
AAGACAGGGGTGGAGCGGGCCGGCGGTTCCGCCCGCCTGCTCTCAGAGGACCTTGCCGGCCTCGGCGATCAGCCCTCTGGCGGCGGCGACCTGGGCGGGGGAGGCCGCGACGAAGTGCTCGTCGCGGGTCACCACCGTGGGCACCGTGGCGTTGCCGTCGTTGAGGGACTCCACGAAGGCCAGGGCGTCCCGGTCCTCCCAGATGTTGGTCCAGGCGGCGCGCTCGGCGTCCGCTCCGAGTCCGCGCTCGAGCATGCCGCAGAACGGGCACCCGGGCCGCCAGTAGATGGCGACCCCGCCCTCCGCCACGTGCTGCACGGCCTCGGCGTGGGAGGCGGCCGGGCGGCGGCTGCGGGACTTGTCCTTCTTGAACACGGGGGCTCCTCGCGGGTCGGGCGGCAGGGTGGGAGTGGCGGCCCAGTCTATCCGGGCCGTTCCACGTCAACAGCTGTCCCTCGATGAGGGGACAGGGGCTGAAAGTGGCAAGAGGGTGGCACGAGGGCGGCGGAGGCCCGTCGTGGCGGTGTCCGTCATTGAAAACACCCGATGTGGATTGATTATCCTGCAGACGTCCGGCGTTCCACGTGAAACTCCACGGCTCCGCTCCAAAATCAGCCTTTTTCGGTTGCTGGTGCTGCCGATGTCGCGCGGGGGACGCGGAGCGTCACACAGCGGCCCCGACGGCACCGTTCCCACTAGTAAGCTTCATGATTTGTCATTCTCTGTACCGATTCGGGGAATTTTTTCCGAACTCTCTTGCGGGCCGGGCGTTCGGGGACTCCCGGAACGTGGCGTGTGTCATGGTGGTGGGCATGGCAATTCCGGCGCAGCACTCTTCCCCCCGGCCGGCCCGCTCCACCTGGTCCCTCCCCCAGCTGCACCAGTGGGTGGTCGTCCCCTTCATCGTCGTGCTCGTCACGGCGACCGTGGGGCGGCTGCTGGTGTACTCCCCGGGAGTCGCGGCACAGGAGATCGAGGTCCTGCACCAGCTCGACGCGGCGCGCCTCGGCGTCCTGGACGCGCTGGCGCTCGTCCTGCACCACGCGTTCTCCACCCCGGGGGCGTTCGCGATCATCGCCGCTCTCACCGCCTGGCTCGCCCTGGCGCGCCGGCGGCCCTGGGACGCCGCCGGCTTCGCCGTCACGGCCCTCTCCGGCTGGGCCGCGGTCGGGATGGTGAAGGTCGCCGTCGGCCGCCCCCGGCCGGACAGCACGGCGTTCCCGGAACCCCTGGTCCTCGTGGACGGCCTCACGTCCTTCCCCTCCGGGCACGCGGGTGCCGCCCTGGCCATCGCGGCGGCGTTCTGCCTCGCGATGCGCCGGTCGAGGTCCGCCTCCACCGTCCTCGTCGCGGGACTGGGCGCGGCCGTGCTCGTCGGGCTGTCCCGTCTCTACCTAGGCGTGCACTACCCCCTCGACGTCCTCGCCTCGTTCCCCATCGCGTGGGCGGGCCTGGCCGTGGGGTGCGGTCTCGCCAACCACCTGGTGCCCGCGCTCGCCTACGGTTTCGGCTGGCAGCAGGAGGACGCGGCGTGGCACGACGTCGAGCAGGTGCCCGCCGCCGAGGAGAGCCCCGCGGAGGACGCTCGTCCGGACACGGCACGGGTGCCGGTCGTGGCCCGGCGGACGGACCACCACGCCGCCTGACGCGCCGCCTGACACACCGCCCGCACCGTTCGGGACCAGCGTGGGCCGTGCGGGCCCGGCGCCGGCGCGCCCGCGGTCCCGGGAGACCCGGATCCCGCGCGGCCGTCGAGAGCCCGGGTCCGGGGGGTCACCGGGACACCGCCGGACGCGGCCCGCCCGCGGCCGTGGCTCCGGGCGCCCCGCCGGGTCTCAGGGCTCGATCCGCCGGTGGAAGGGCCACCAGATGGCCCGGCCGATGTCGTAGGTCAGGGCCGGCACCAGCAGCGACCGGACGATCAGCGCGTCCAGGAGCACGCCGAATGCCACGATGAACGCCAGCTGCACCAGGAACATGATCGGGATGACGGCCAGCGCCGCGAACGTGGCCGCGAGCACGATGCCGGCCGAGGTGATCACCCCGCCGGTGAGGGTGAGCCCCCGGAGGATGCCCGCCCGGGTGCCGTGGACCAGCGACTCCTCCCGCACCCGGGACATCAGGAAGATGTTGTAGTCGATGCCCAGCGCCACGAGGAAGACGAAGCCGAAAAGCGGGACCGAGGGGTCCGCACCGGGCAGGTCCAGGATGTTGTTGAACACGAGGGCGGAGACGCCCAGGGCCGTGAAGAACGAGACCACGGTGGTGAGGATCAGCAGCACCGGGGCCAGGACGGAGCGCAGCAGCAGCATGAGGATCAGGGTGATGACCATGAGAATCACCGGGATGATCAGCGTGCGGTCGGCGATCGAGGTCTCGTTGGTGTCGATGTTCGTCGCCGTGGTGCCGCCCACGAGGATCTCCGCGTCCGCCGCGCGCAGGTTCTCGCGCAGCTCCCGGACGGTCTGCTCGGCCTCGGGGGAGTCGGCGGCGTCGGACAGCGTGGCCTGGATCTGGTAGAGGCCCTGGGCCTCCGTCGGCTCGGCCCCGGCGAAGGGCCCGGCCGGGGGCGGGGCGTCCTTCCCGAGGGGCAGGGTGCCGGTCGGGGAGTCGTTGGCGACGGCGACGACGCCGGCCACCCCCTCCGTGCCCTCGACCGCCTCGACCGCGGCGTCCAGGGAGCCGGTCGGGACCAGCAGGACCGCGGGGCTGCCGGAGCCGCCGGGGAAGTGCTGGGCCAGGGCCTCCTGGCCGTCCCGCGCCTGGGACTCGCCGAGCACGAGCTCGCTCTGCTCCACGCCCGAGGCCTCGAACTGAGTGCTGAACCCGGCGAGGGCGAGGAGCACCACAGTGGTCAGCACCCAGATCGCCCGCGGGGCGCGGGCCACGAACCGGGCCACCGAGGCCCACACGCCCCGGCCCTCGACGGTCGGGCGGGTGCCCGCCCCGTGCTCGACCACGCGCACCCGCTCTGCGCCCGAGGCGTCGTAGCGGGGCCGGAACGGCCAGAAGGCCCCCCGTCCCGTGGCGTAGAGGACCGCGGGCAGGAAGGTCAGGGCCGCCAGGACGGACATCACGATGCCGACGGAGGCCACCGGGCCCAGGGCCTTGTTCGAGGCGAGGTCCGAGAGCAGCAGGCACAGCAGGCCCGCGATGACGGTGGCGCCGGAGGCGACGATCGGCTCGACCGAGCCCTTGAGGGCCGCCCGGGTGGCCTCCGCCCGTCCCCGGTGGTGCAGGAGGGCGTCCCGGTACCGCGCCGTGTACAGCAACGAGTAGTCGGTGGCGGCGCCGACCACGAGGATGAACAGGATGCCCTGCACCTGGCCGCTGATGGTCACGAGCTCGTTGGCCGCCAGCCAGTACACGACCAGGATGGCGGCGCTGAGGGCGAAGACCGAGGTCAGCAGCACCAGGACGGGCAGCACGGGGGAGCGGTAGACCACGAGGAGGATCACGAACACCACGGCCAGCGCCACTCCCAGCAGGATCCCGTCGATGCCCTCGAAGCCGGCCACGAGATCGGCCGTGAACCCGGCGGGGCCCGTCACGTAGCTCTGCAGGCCCTCCGGCCGGTCCGCCTCGAACCGGTCCGCGAGCGCCTCGACGTCGTCGACGACCTCGCCGTCGGGCAGGGGGACGACGAGCTGGAAGGCCTCCCCGTCCTCGGACGGGATCAGCGGCGAGGTCTGTCCCTCGGCCAGACCGCTCTCCTGCACCGCCGCGGCGGCGTCCTCGGCCCACGCCCGGTCGGCGGCGCTCAGCCCGCCCTCCCGGGCGAGGAGGACGATCGCGGGGATCGCCTCGGAGTCCCGGAACTCGCCCAGCAGCCGGGTGACCTGCGTGGACTCGGTGGACTCGGGTAGGAAGCTGGACTGGTCGTTGGTGGAGACCTCGGAGATCTTCCCGAAGTACGGCCCGCCCACGCCGGCCACCGCGAGCCACCCGACGATCAGCAGCGCCGGCAGCAGGATCCGCAACAGCGTGGTCCAGCGGGAGCGTCGCGGGGGTGCGGGGGACCCGGGGGCCTCGGCCCACGGGGCGGGACGGGACGCGGTGGGGGCCGGGGTGGTCATGGCGTGCCTTTCACGAGCGGCAGGATCAGGTCGGAGCCGCGGCGACCGACGGACCCCACCGCGGGACCGGAGGCGCCGGGGTCTGGGACCAGACTAATATTTCGAAAACAGAAATAAAATCCCGGGCTCAGTCGTAGACGGCCTTGACGCACAGCACCGGGCAGGGGCTCTCGAGCAGGACGCGCTGGGCGGTGCTCGCCATGATGATCTTGCCCACGGGGGAGCGGCGCCGGATGCCCAGCACGATGAGCTCGGCCCCGTGGTCGCGGGCGGTGTCGAGGATGACGTCGGCGGGGTCGCTGTCGTGGTCGGGCTCCCGCAGCTCGTAGCGCACTCCGGCACGGGCGAGCTTCTCCCGCTCCACGTCGATGTCGGCCTCGACCTCCGGCGGCTGGTGGCGCCTCGGCCGCGGCTGCACCACCACCAGGTCGGTGCCGCGGCGCTCTGCCTCGAGGATGGCGGCGTCCAGCGCCGCGTGTCCGGGGGCGGTGGGCATGTATCCGACGACGACGGTCACGGGTTCTCCTGGGGTAGCGGCACGGTGGTTCGGAACGGGTCAGGGACCGCGGTGGGGGTCCTGGTCCGCGGGCTCGTCCTCCATGCGGGCGAGGGCCTCCGGGTGCTCGAACCGCACCTTGCGGCCGAGGAACAGGCGGTCGTAGACGAAGTTGACGATCCACAGGCCGAGCCCGATCAGCAGCAGGACCACGGCGATCTGGTACTCGATGAGGTCCTGTGCCCAGGGCCCCACGAGATAGGCGCAGGTAATCGCGCCCAGGTAGGGCAGGACCCGGGGGGCGTGGAAGTAGTCGTGGGTGGGGCTGTGGTCCTTGCGCAGGATGATCGCCGCGACGTTGACGATGGTGAACACGCCCAGGAGGAGGAGGGCCGTGGTGCCGCCGAGGGCGCTCGCCGTGCCGCTGCCGAGGATGTTGTTGATGACGACGATCAGCGCCATGGCGAGGAGGCTCGTGAACACGATGGCCGACCACGGGGTGCGCCGGCCCTGCAGGACGTGGCCCAGGAAGTCCGGCAGCACGCCCTGGCGGGCCATGCCGTAGAGCAGCCGGGAGGCCATGAGCATGTTGATCAGGGCGGTGTTGGCCACGGCGAAGATCGTCAGGAACGGGTAGATCGTGTCGATGGGGATGTTGGGGGCGCCGATCCGGACCATGTCCAGCAGCGGCGTGGTCGACTCCCCGAGCACGCCGATGGGGACGACCGCCACGGTGAAGATCGAGACCAGGATGTAGACCACGCCCGTCAGGCCGAGGCCGAAGAGCATCACGCGCGGGAAGTCGCGGCTGGGGTTCTTGGTCTCCTCGACCATGTTGACGGAGTCCTCGAAGCCCACGAAGGAGAAGAACGCGAGCGAGGTCACCGCGGTGAGGGCCAGGAAGATGCCCTTGTCCTCGGAGGTCTCGAAGATCATGGTCTGGCTGAAGTCGGCCCGGCCCTGGAAGGACGCCCAGAACCCCACGAGGATGACGATGAGCAGGCCGGTGAGCTCGATCGACGTCAGCACCACGTTGAAGACCAGGCCCTCGGTGACCCCGCGGATGTTGATGGCGGCGAGGATCGCGATGAAGCTGACCGCGATCACGGTGATCCCGGTGGTGCCCACCTCCAGCCCGAAGCCGCGGGCGAAGTTCGAGGCCACGGCCGAGGCCGCCGTCGAGGCGGAGGTCAGGCCCGAGCTGAGCACCGCGAACGTCACGAGGAAGGTGATGAAGTGGATGCCGAAGGCCTTGTGCGTGTACAGCGCGGCGCCCGAGGCGCCGGGGTACTTGGTCACGAGCTCGAGGTAGGAGAAGGCCGTGATGGTCGCCACGAGGAACGCCACGAGGATCGGGGCCCACGCGGCGCCGCCGATCTCTCCGGCGATGTTCCCGGTGAGGGCGTACACCCCGGTGCCGAGGATGTCGCCCACGATGAACAGCAGCAGCAGGCCGGGGCCCATGACGCGCTTGAGCTCCGGCTGAGGGCGGGACCGGGTCCCGGATTCGGCTGACTGGGCCATCGGATGCCTCGAATCGGTGGTGACGGGCTGGCGGGCCCCGGCAGGCGGTGACCGTGGCCACAGCCTATGCCACGCCCCGCGCCCGGCCCAGGTGGTGACGGGGAGCCGCCGTGTTCCTAACCTGGGACCATGACGAGCACAGCACCCCGCATCCGGCTGACCGATCTCCGCCTCCCCTTCCTGGGCGCCCCGATGGCCGGCGGGCCCTCGACCCCGGCGCTGGCCGCGGCCGTCACGGCCGCCGGCGGACTGGGCTTCCTGGCCGCCGGCAACCGTCCCGCGGCGGGTGTCCGCGCGGACGTCGAGGAGGTCCGGGCGCGCACGGACGGCCCGTTCGGGGTGAACCTGTTCGTCCCGCAGGCGGCGAACACCGCGGCCCCCGGGACGGCGGTCGACCCCGCCGTGCACCGGTCGGTCGCGGCCTACCGGGAGGCGCTGGGAGACACGGCCCGCCGGTACGGGGTGGAGCTGCCGGACACGGACCCCGCCGACGACGACGGGTGGGCCGCCAAGCTCGAGCTCGTCGAGGCGCTGCGGGTCCCGGTCGTCTCGTTCACCTTCGGGCTCCCCGCGGCCTCCGTGCTGGAGCGGCTCGCGGCGGTGGGCACCACGACGTCCGTCACGGTGACCTCGGTCCCGGAGGCCCAGGCCGCCGTGCGGGCCGGCGCCCACCTGCTGACGGTCCAGGGCCCGGCGGCCGGCGGGCACCGGGGCACCCACCGCGCGGAGGACGTCCCGGGCGAGGAGCCCCTGGTGGAGCTCGTCGCCGCGGTCCGCGCCGCCGTGGACGTCCCGCTCGTGGCCGCGGGCGGCATCGCCTCCGCGGCGGACGCGGACGCGGTCCTGGCCGCCGGGGCGGACGCCGTGCAGGTCGGCACGCTGCTGCTGCGCACGCACGAGGCGGGGACGTCCGCCGCGTACCGGGAGGCCCTCGGCTCGGGCCGCTACACGGAGACAGCCGTGACCCGCGCGTTCTCGGGACGGCTGGCGCGCGGGGTGCGCAACGGTTTCCTCGACCGCTTCACGAATATGGCCCCAGCGGCATATCCTCAGGTCAACCAGATGACCAAGCCCATCCGGGCGGCCGCGGCGCAGGCCGGGGACCCCGAGGCCATCGCCCTGTGGGCCGGTCCGCAGTTCGCGGCCGCACAGGAGGTCCCCGCCGCCGAGGTGGTGCGCGGCATCGTCCGCGCACCGACCGGTCCCTGACGGCGGGTGCCCGGCACGGCCGTCAGCGCACGCCGCGCATCATCCGCCGGATCCAGGGGGACAGCACGAGCAGGGCGCCGCCGACGACGATGGTCACGGCGCCCAGGGTCCCGAAGTAGGCTGCCTCGGCCTGCTCGCTGTAGTAGCCGGCCAGCGCGCCGGACAGGGCCGTGCCCAGGGCCACCGACAGGTAGAAGAGGGCGACCATCAGCACGGGATAGGCGCGCGGAGCCAGCCGGGTGGACAGGGACAGGCCCACCGGGGAGACCATCAGCTCGCCCAGGGTGGCGACCAGCAGGATCAGCGCGGCCCAGAGGACGGGCACCGAGCCCACCCCGACCATCGGCAGGAAGACCAGGAACGCCGACCCCATCAGCACGATGCCCAGGCCGAACTTGGTGGGCGTGGCGGGCTGGCGGTCGCCGAGCTTCGTCCACAGCACCGCGAACACCGGGGCGAGCAGGATGATGAAGAGCGGGTTGAAGGACTGGACCCACGAGATCGGCATGGTCCAGTCGCCCAGCGTCCGGTCCAGGCGGGTGTCCGAGTAGATCGTGATGACCGTGAACTGCTGCTGGAAGAGCGCCCAGAACGCGGCCGAGCCGATGAACAGCGGGATGAACGCCCGCACGCGGGAGCGCTCGTCGTCGTCGACCTTCTTGCTGGTGAGCAGGAGGACGAACAGCGCCACGGCGGCCACGACGATCACCCCCACCACGACGTCGGCGAGGTTGGCCGCGTTCAGCACCTCCGTGAGGGTGGCGGCCACGACGACGGCGATCGCCGCCGCGGCGATCCCGATCCACTTCCCGTACTGCTCGCGCGGCAGGGGGTTGGGCACGTGGTGGACCTCGGCGGGAAGCCTCCTGCGCCCGAGCGCGTACTGGGTCAGGCCGAAGGCCATGCCCACCGCGGCCAGGCCGAAGCCGAGGTGGAAGCCCCAGCTCTTCTGCGCGAAGCCGGTCAGGAGCGGCCCGAGGAGTCCGCCGATGTTCACGCCCATGTAGAAGATCGAGAAGCCGGCGTCACGGCGGGGGTCCTGGCGGTCGTAGAGGGCGCCGACCAGGTTGGTGATCGTGGCCTTGAGCCCCCCGGACCCGATCGCGATGAGGACGAGGCCGATCGTGAGGCCGGCGACCGCGGGGATCAGCGCCAGCGAGACGTGGCCGGCCATGATGAGGACGCCGCTGAGGAACATCGTCCGCTCGGAGCCGAGGAGCCGGTCGGCGACCCACCCGCCCAGGATGGCGAACAGGTAGACGGCGCCGCCGTAGGCGCCCACGATGCCCGCGGCCGTGGCGCGGTCGATGCCGAGCCCGCCCTCGGTGGTGGCGAAGTACATGTACAGCAGGACGATGCCCTGCATGCCGTAGAAGGAGAAGCGCTCCCACAGCTCGACGCTGAACAGGTTCGCCAGCATGCGCGGCTGGCCGAAGAAGGACCGGGCGTCGGGGCGAGGGAGCTCCGTGCCGGTGTGGTCGTCGTGGTGGTCGCGCGGGTCGGGGGCGCTGGTGGCGCCCTCCGCCGCGCGGGGGGTCCGGAAGGTCATGCGCACCATGATCGGCCTGCCGGGCGGTCGAGCACCAATCGGTGCGCGCCCGCGGCCGGCGGCCCCGTCGCGCTCACCCCCCGGTGGGCGGTGCCGGCGGCGGCACGGGCGACGCCCGGGACCGCGGTGCACCCACCGTGGTCCCGGGCGTCGCCGGGAAGGAGCCAGGACTCAGTTGAAGTCCTTCGGGTCGGAGCCGATCCGCCCGCCGTTGTCGAGGCCGCTGATCGCCCGGACGTCCTCGTCGTCGAGCCGGACGTCGAGGGCCGCGTAGTTCTCGCGGATCCGCTCCGGCGTGACGGTCTTGGGGAAGACCACGTTGCCGATCGCCAGGTGCCACGCGATGATGACCTGTCCCGGGGTGGCGCCGTGCTTGCGGGCGATCGAGTCGATCACCGGGTCCTTGAGCAGGTCGCCGCCCTGGCCCAGGGGGGACCAGGCCTCGGTCAGGATGCCGTGCGAGGCGTTGAAGTCCCGCAGCGCGGACTGGTTGAAGTAGGGGTGCAGCTCCACCTGGTTCACCACGGGGACCACGCCCGTCGCGTCGATGATCTCCTGGAGCTCCTCCTGCGGGAAGTTGGAGACGCCGATGGACCGGGCCTTGCCGCTCTCGCGGATCTCCTGGAATGCCTTCCAGGTCTCCAGGTACTTCCCGCGCTTCGGGGTGGGCCAGTGGATGAGGTACAGGTCGACGTACTCCAGGCCGAGACGCTCCAGGGAGGCGTCGATGGCCTTCAGCGCGGAGTCGTGGCCGTGGTCGTCGTTCCACAGCTTGGTGGTCACGAAGATCTCGTCGCGCGGGATGCCGCTGTTCGCGATCGCCCGGCCGACGCCCTCCTCGTTGCCGTAGATCATGGCGGTGTCGATGTGGCGGTAGCCGGCCTCGAGGGCCTGGCCCACCACGTCCTCCGCGATGTCGGCGTCGACCTGCCACACGCCGTAGCCGAGCTGGGGGATGGACCTGCCGTCGTGCAGGGTGAGGGTCGGGGACTGCGTCGTGGACTGCGTCATGGACCGTGCCTTTCGTGGGGAGACAGCCAGGGGCTGACAGGGAGGGCCGGGAGGAGCTCGTCCGGGCCCGGTGTCCGTCGAACAGTCTCCTGCTGTCGCCGCGCGCTGACAAGAAGGACAGCGTGCTTTCTGCTCTCAGCAATCGGCCTCCGGTGCCCGGCCGCAGAGGGAGGCCCCCGGAGGGCGGGGAACGGTGGCCGCAGCCGCAGCCGCAGCCGCGGTCGTGGCCGGCAGCGGGCGCTCAGCCGTCGGCGCGTGGCCGCCGGTCGGCCGGGCGCCGGTCGTCCCGCGGGGGCAGGAGGCGGGGCAGCGCCTCGGCGGCGTCGGCCCGGACGGTCCGGTCGACGTGCGGGGTGAGCGCGGTGTCCTCGGGGTTGATCTCGACCACGGGCGTCCCGCGGCCGGCCGCGATCAGCGGCAGGGAGGCAGCGGGCTGCACGAGCCCGGACGTGCCCACCACGAGCACGAGCTCCGCCTCGGCCACGGCCGCGGCGGCGCGCTCCACGGCGCCCTCGGGAAGCTGCTCCCCGAACCACACGACCGCGGGCCGCACCGCTCCGCCGCAGGAGGGGCACACCGGGGGGCGCTCGCGGCCCGGCTCCTCGCGGTCGGGCTCCTGGGGAGCGGGCGGCGCCTCCGGAAGGGCCTCCGCCGCCAGGCCCGGGAGGAGACGCTCCGGGAACGGGGCGCCGCAGCCCGAGCAACGGAACGCGAACAGGCTGCCGTGCAGGTGGGCGAGAACCGCGGAGCCCGCCCGCTCGTGGAGGTCGTCGACGTTCTGGGTGACCACGTGGACGCGGGCGCGGTCCGCCCACCGGGCGATCGCCCGGTGTCCGGCGTTGGGGCGGAGCCGGCGCACCTGGCGGGCCCGCCAGAGGTACCAGGACCAGACGAGCCCGGGGTCGGCGTCCCACGCCTCGGGGGTGGCCAGCTCCTCGGGGGACCAGCGGGCCCACAGTCCGGTGCCGGCGTCCCGGAAGGTGGGCACCCCGCTCTCGGCCGACATCCCGGCGCCGGAGAGCACGGTCACGGTGAGCGCGGAGCGCGCCAGCTCGAGCAGCTCGGGGTCGAGGTCGTCCATGCCGCCGACGGTATACGCACGGAGGCTCCCGGACCAGGGTGCCCGTGCCGGTGCGGGGAAACGCTCGGGCCCGTTGGTCGATCAGCACGCGCGCGTGGTGGAATGGAAACCATGAAGTTCAACGTCCAGCGCGTGCTGACCCCCGCCTACCTGACCTCCGTCGCCCTCGTCGTGGTCGGAGTGGTCCTCGGTCTGGCGTGGTACCCCGTCGCGGCGTGGCTGTTCGTGCTCGCCGGTCTCGCGCTCAACGCGATGGCCGTGTCCGTCACCGAGATCAACGACGCCCCGCGCCGTCGTCCGGCCCTCGCCCCCCACGACGGCGACCGCGGTGTCGACGGGGAGCTCGTCGAGGACCGGGACGAGGACCTCGGGGACGCGCTCCCGCCGGAGTCGGCGGCACGCCGCGCAGGCGTCGAGCCGGACGCCGAGACCGCCGCCACCCCGACCGTCCCGCACTCCGGTTCGAGTCCCCTGCGGGAGCGGCGCTGACCCCGTCACCGGCCGGAAGGGCGGCCGGACCACGCGCAGAGCCGTCACGGGCACCGCAGCACCTCGCCGGGGACCGTGGTGGCCGTCATGGTAAATTCGGGGCGATGACCAGCCGCAGGAACCACGCCCACGGCCGCGGCCCCGCCGTGCCGCCGGGCCGTGTGCTGTCCTCGGCGGTCCGGTGCGTGTCCAACGGGACGAACGGCTACCTGAACTCCTGGGGGCCGCTGCTCTCCGGATGCCCCCGGGACGCCTGATCACTCCGGCCGGGACACCGGCCGGAGCGGCCGGTGCGTCGACGGCCGAGTCCACCTCGTTCCCATCCCACCGACCGGACGGTTGCCAGGCGTGTCCCTCCTGATCATTCTTGCTCTCACCACCCTGCTGTGCCCTGTGGCGGCCGTCCTGGGCCGCCGGGCGGGCCGCGACGCCGGCTGGCCGCTCGCCGCGGGCCTCCTCGTGCTCGCCGGTGCGCTGGTCGCGGTGTGGAACGGCCGGGGGGACGCCGACGCGGTCTCCCAGCAGATCCCGTGGATGCCGACCCTGGGCGTGACCTTCCACCTGCGGCTCGACGGGCTCGGGCTGTTCTTCGGCCTCATCGTGCTGGTCATCGGCGCGGTGGTCATCGGCTACTCGGCCCGCTACCTCGCCAAGGGCTCGCACAGCGCCTTCTACACCCTCATGACGTTCTTCGCCGCGGCGATGCTCGGGCTGGTCCTGGCCGACGACGTGGTCCTGCTGTTCGTGATGTGGGAGTTCACCACGCTGTGCTCCTTCCTGCTCATCGCCCGCTCCGGCCCGCACGCCAAGGACCCGGCGATCCGGACCTTCCTGGTGACCATGGCGGGTGGGCTGTGCCTGCTCGCCGCGGTGGTCGCGATGTGGGTGGCCACCGGCACCACGCGCCTCAGCGACATCCTCGTCGACGACGTGTGGTCCACGTCCCCCGGGTTCGCCGCGTTCGTCGCGGTGCTGATCGCCCTCGCGGCCTTCACCAAGTCCGCGCAGTTCCCCTTCCACGCTTGGCTGCCCGACGCCATGGTCGCGATCACCCCCGTGAGCGCCTACCTGCACGCGGCGGCCATGGTGAAGGCCGGCATCTACCTCATGCTGCGCTTCTCCACGGCCCTCAGCGAGGTGCCGGTGTGGAACGTCCTGCTGATCTCCGTGGGCCTGTTCACCGCCCTGATGGGGGCGGTGTTCGCGCTGCAGCGCAACGACCTCAAGGAGCTGCTCGCCTACTCCACCGTGAGCCAGCTGGGCTTCCTGACGGCGACCATCGGCATCGGCACCTCCTACGCGGTGGTGGGGGCCGTGGTGCACGTGGCGGCCCACGCGCTGTTCAAGTCGGCGCTGTTCATGTCCCTGGGGGTCGTCGACCACCAGGCCGGCAGCCGTGACATCCGCAAGCTCTCCGGGCTGGCGCGGACGATGCCCGTCACGGCCGTCGTGATGACGCTCGCGGCGGTCTCCATGGCCGGCGTCGTCCCGCTGTTCGGGTTCGTCTCCAAGGAGGCCATGTTCAAGGCCATGGCGGAGAGTCCGGCGCCTCCGGCCGCGGTGTGGCTCGTGGGCGCCGTGGCGGTCCTGGCCGCGTCCTTCACCTTCGCCTACTCGGCCCGGATGATCATCACGATCTTCCCCGGCCGCCCCGCCCAGGACCCGCCGAAGGAGGCCTCCGCGGCCTTCCTGGCGCCCGTGGCCCTGGTCTCCGTGGCCGGTCTGGTGCTGGGACTGGGGGGCGTGCTGGCCGAGCCGCTGCTCGGTGCCGCCTCCGCCGCCGTGGCCGGGCCCGACGCCGAGCCCCATCTGGGGCTGTGGCACGGCCTCGCCCCCGAGCTGTACATGTCCGTGGCGGTCTTCACCCTGGGCACGATCCTGGTGCTCGCCCGGAGGAGCGTGGACCGGCTCCTGGACCGGGAGCTGTCGCCCATCACCGGGGTGGGCACGGTCGAGGCGCTGCGCAGCGGCTCCGTCGCCCTGGGCGCGTGGGTCGGCGGCCTCACCCGCGCCGACGCGCCCTACCGGCACCTGGTCCCGCCCGTGGTCGTGCTGGTGGTGCTGACGGCCGTGGGCCTGTTCACGGTCAATGTCCCGCCCCGGTTCGGGGACGTGACGAACCCGCTGGACTGGGTCCTGCTCGGCGTGGTCCTGATCGGCGTGCTCCTGGCGCTGGGGGTGCGCAGCCGGATCGCCCTCGTGACCATCATCGGCGTGGTGGGCTTCGCCGTCGCGCTGTGGTTCTACGAGCTCGGTGCGGCCGACGTGGCGCTGACCCAGCTGCTCGTCGAGATCCTCACCGTGGTGGTGATCGTCCTGCTGCTCAACCGGCTGCCCTCCACGTTCCACCGCACCGGCAAGCGGCGGACGACCACGGCGGCCGTCGTCGCCGTCCTCGCGGGCGCCTCCGCCGCCGCGGCCGCCTGGGCGCTGACCGGCCGCCGCGGACTCTCCGACGCGGGCCAGTACTTCCTCGCGGAGGCCAAGGCGGAGACCGGCGGGACGAACGTGGTGAACACGATCCTCGTCGACTTCCGTGCCCTGGACACCCTCGGCGAGCTCACCGTGCTGGGCGTGGCCGGCATCGCGATCGTCGTGGCCCTGGAGTCGCGGGGTCTGCTGCCCAAGCTGCACAGCCCCATCACGGAGCCGCCGGGGTCGCCGATCGTCGACGCCCGGGACAACACTATGGTGCTGCGCGTCACCGAGCGCCTGCTCGGGCCGGTCATCGTGGTCCTGTCCCTCTTCTTCCTGCTCCGCGGGCACTACCACCCCGGCGGCGGGTTCATCGCCGCCCTCATCGGTGCCGCCGGCATCTCCCTGGTCTATCTCTCGGCCCAGGACGACCGGGTCAGCCGGCTCGGCGTGCCCTACGTGAAGCTCATCGGCGCGGGGGTGGCCGTGGCGGTGGTCGTGGGCCTCCTCGGCCTGGCCGAGGGCTCGTTCCTGCGCGCGCTGCACTTCGACGTGTTCGGGGTCTCGCTCACCACGGCGCTGTTCTTCGACGTCGGCGTGTACCTCGCGGTGGTCGGCGTGATCCTGGCGGCGGTCAGCCGTCTCGGCGTGGAGGAGAAGGAGCCACCGCCCCTCCGGCGGGTGGGCTCCACCGCGGTGGAGGGTCCCGCCTTCCACCCGACCCCCACCACGGACGAGCCGCACCACCCCAGCACGGCGCCCATGGACCTCAGCAGCATCCGGGTCCTCGACCGGAGTTCCGGGCGTACTTCCGGGACGTCCGCCGAGCGCACCGACCGACCCCGAGGAGACGATTCCTGATGGCACTCGCACTGACCGTGGGCGTGCTCATCGGAGGCGGCGTGTTCATGATGCTGCGGCGCGGCATGGTCCGCCTGATCATCGGCTTCGCCCTCCTCAGCCACGGGGTGAACCTGCTGATCATGGCGACCGGCGGCATCGACCGCCGGGGCGAGCCCCTCGGCGCCTCCGCGGACCCCGCAACCACGGCGGACCCGCTGCCCCAGGCGTTCGTGCTGACGGCGATCGTCATCGCGTTCGCGATCACCATGTACATGCTCGTGCTCGCCGTGACCGGCGACGAGGACGACGACACCGATCTCGAGCTCACCGGCCGGGAGATGGAGACCCCTGACCTGATGGACGACCCCGCAGACAGCCCCGGCACGCACGGCGCCGCCCCCGAGGACCCGGATCCGGTGGGCACCCGCCCGGAGCGGGGCCCCGGGCGGGGTGGTCGCGCATGAGCGCGGACCTGATCCCGTTCTTCGTCATCGTCCCGCTGCTGGCCGCCGGTCTGCTGGTGCTCGCCGGGGGCGCCGGACGGATCGCCAAGGCGGGGCTGCTCGCCGTCCTCGGGGCGGACGTGGTGTGGGCCGTGTGGCTCGTGAGCACCCTCCTGGACGGCGACACCGTGCTGGCCCACCGCATCGGCGGCTGGCCCGCCGGCATCGCCATCCCGTTCGCGGCCGACCTCTTCACCGCGCTGATGCTCACGGTGACCGGCTTCGTGACGCTGATCAGCTCCTGGTTCGGGGTGGTGTCGGGGCAGGCGGAGAAGCGCTACTTCGGTCCCCTCGTGCTCGTGCTCACCGCGGGCTTCAACGGGGCCCTGCTCACGGCGGACCTGTTCAACCTGTTCGTGTTCATCGAGGTCATGCTCGTGCCGTCCTACGCGCTGATCATCTTGTCCCACCGCGGCCGGGGACGGCTGATGCAGGTCACGTCCTCGCGGATCTACGTGAGCGTCAACCTGCTGGCCTCCACGATCTTCCTGGCGGGGGTGGGGCTCGTCTACGGCACGGCCGGCACCGTGAACGTGGCCGAGCTGGCGGGCCGGGCGGCGGAGTCCACCGCCGTGGCCGTGTCGGTCGCCGTGGTCCTGACCGCCCTCGCCGTCAAGGCGGCCGTGGTCCCGGTGCACGGGTGGCTGGCGCGCACGTACCCGTTCATGTCCCCCACCGTCACCGCGCTGTTCTCGGGGCTGCACACGAAGGTGGCGGTCTACGCGATCTACCGGATCTACGCCGTGATCTTCGACGGCATGGAGGAGTACCTGTGGATCGGGCTCGTGGTGTTCTCCGCGTCCATGGTGATCGGTGTCCTCGGCGCCGTGGGGGAGCGGGACGCGCGCGCGATCCTCGCCTACTCCACGGTGAGCCAGATCGGCTACATCCTGCTGGGCGTCGCCCTGTTCGGGGTCGCCGGACTCACCGCGGGCATCTTCTTCCTGCTGCACCACACGGTGGTGAAGGTGTCCCTGTTCCTGTCCACCGGCGCGGTGGAGATCGCCTACGGACGGCACCCGCTGGGCGAGGTCACGGGCCTGCTCCGGCGGGAACCGCTCACCGCCGTGGTGTTCTTCGCCGCCGCCATGTCCCTGACCGGCATCCCGCCGTTCTCGGGGTTCGTGGCCAAGCTGGCGCTGATCCTGGCCGCGTTCGAGGAGCAGCAGATCGTGGTGGCCCTCGTGGCGGTCGGCGTCAGCCTGTTCACGCTCCTGTACCTGCTCAAGATCTGGGGGAAGATGTTCCTGGGGAAACCGGAGGACTCGTCGAGCGAGGTCGTCGCCGCGGTGGGCACGACGGAGCGCCGCATCGCGCCGGCCCTCATCGCGCCGGCCCTCGTCCTGGCGGTCGTCACCCTCGCCTTCGGTGTGGGCGGTGAGCTGCTGCTGGGCGTCTCGGCCACGGCCGCGGAGGGGCTCGTGGACACGAGCGCGTTCGTGGAGGCGGTGGTGAACTCGTGACGTGGTTGACCTGGCCGCTGCGCCTGATCGGCTTCCTGCTCTGGTACGCCTGGGAGCTGGTCCTCTCCAACGTCGCGGTGACCCGCGACGTGCTCACCCCGGGCCAGGGGTCCTCGCCCATCGTGATCCGCTACCGGACCCGGTGCCGCAGCGAGTTCGAGACGGTCCTGCTCAGCGTGCTCATCTCCCTGACCCCGGGGACGCTGACCCTGGCCACCGTGGCCCGGCCCCCGGAGGGCTCGCACAGCGCCGCGTCCGACGGGGGCGCTGGGGGCGACGGGGCCGCCGGCACGGAGGAGTACGACATCTTCGTGCACACCATGTACTCGGACGGACCGCAGGACGCCCGGTCGAGCCTGCAGGAGATGGAGACCCACATGCTGAACGGCATCCGACCGGGAGGGGCACCCCGATGATCGGCATCCTCTTCGGCGTGCTCGTGCTCGCCGCCTCCGTCCTCGTCGCCGGGGTGCGGATGTTCCGCGGCCCCAACGACGCCAACCGGGCCATCGCCGCGGACCTGCTGTTCTTCGCCGTGGTGGGGCTCATCGCCCTGTTCGGCGTGCTGGCGATGAGCCCCCCGGTCTTCGACCTGGTCCTCATCGCCACCCTCGTGGGCTTCCTGGCGACCCTGTCCCTGGCCCGCGCACTGACCAAGGGGAGGCGATGAGTGTGGACTTCAACCCGATCATGCACGACACCCTGTGGATGAGCGTGGTGGGGCAGGCGTTCATCGTCCTGGGCTCGCTGATCTTCCTCACCGCCACGGTGGGGATCATCCGGTTCCCCGACCTCTACACCCGGTCCTCAGCGATCGCCACGGCCGCGGGCCTCGGCGTCTCGTTCGTCCTCACCGGGGCGTTCTTCTTCCTGCCCGGCGTGGAGAACGCGGTGAAGCTGCTCGCCGCGGTGGTCCTGCAGCTCGTGACCTCGGCCGTGGGCAGCATGGCGCTGGCCCGGTCCGGGTACCTCATCGGCTCGGCGGTGTACTCACCGACCCACCACAACGAGCTGGAGGAGCGCGCCGGGGACGAGGCCGGACGCCCCGGCGAGGACGTCCGGCCGTGACCGGACGCGTGCACAGCGTCAACGTGGGACGGTCCGAGGTCAATCCCGCCCGGCCGAACCGCGCCACCGGCATCCGCAAGCACCCCGTGCACGGACCGGTGGAGGTCCGCGACCCGGGCCCCCGCAGGGGCGGTCTCGGCTCGGGCCTGACCGGGGACTTCATCGGGGACGGCAAGTACCACGGCGGCACGGACCAGGCCGTGTACGCTTTCGCGCGCGAGGAGCTGGACTTCTGGGCGCAGGAGCTGGGGCGGGAGATCCCCGACGGCTCCTTCGGGGAGAACCTCACGCTCTCGGGCGTCGACGTCGACGGCGCGCGGCTGGGCGACGTCTGGCGCATCGGCGGGGTGCTGCTGCAGGTCACGGACGCCCGCATCCCCTGCGGCACGTTCCGCGCGAGCATGGAGGTGCGCGGCTGGCTGCGCCGCTTCACGGAGCGGGGCCGCTCCGGGGCCTACCTCAAGGTCCTGGAGCCGGGCACGCTGCGGGCCGGTCTGCCGGTCGAGCTCACCCTCCGCGCCGGGCACGGGGTGGGCGTGGCGGACGCCTTTCGCGCCCAGACCACGGAGCGGCACCGGATGCCGGAGCTGCTCCGGGCGGGGGAGGACCTGTGCGAGCAGCTCCGGCTGCGGGTCGAGAAGGAGCAGCGGGCGGCCGACCGGCGCGACGGCCGAGCCGCCACCGCCCTCAGTTGAGGGCTGCGCCCCGGTAGACCTGCGCGACCTGCTCCTCGGAGAGCCGGGTGTCGATCACGGTGGTGCCCTCCGGGTCGTCGCGCAGGAAACGGACGGGCCCGTGCGAGCCGGTCTCCAGGAGGAGCGCGGCGTCGGCGTCGTAGAGGGCCTCCACGGAGGTGCTGAAGCGGTCCCCCCGCACCGGGGTCACGGACAGCTCGAGCCGGGCGCGGACGCGGCCGCCGCCCGTCCCCGCGTCCGCCGCCGTGCTCCCGTCCGCGCGCCCGGCGGCGGACGCGTCCTGGGCGACCGGCTCGAGGGCGATCTCCCGGACGACGCCCACGCCGTGCTCCACGACGTTCGCCAGGCGGGCGCCCAGCCGGCCCTGCGCGGTGCTGAAGGCGCGCTTGAGCCGGGCCGTCCACCACAGGGCCGTGGCCACCAGCACCACGGCGATGAGGGCGAGGTAGAGCGCCGAACCGGACCGGGACCACTGCTGCCACAGCAGGACCACGGCGAGCGCGGTCAGCACCGGGACCACCAGCAGCAGCGACGTGCCCAGGCGTTCGCCCAGGGAGGGGCGGTCGGGCGCCCCGTCGTCGCCGGGAGCGGTGCGCAGCCGCCGCATGACCTGGACGTCGAAGTCGCGGTCGTCCGCGGGTACGGGCCGGGGCCAGGTGCCGAGGGAGTCCATGGGTTCCATTATGGGGCGCGCTCGGCGGACGCGTTCCCATGAAGCGTCAAGGACCGGCTCGTAGAATCGGGCCATGATCGAGACCCGATGGCTGTCCCCCGAGGAGCGCGAGGCCTGGCTGGCGCTCGTCTCCATCATGTTCACGCTGCCCGGCAGCATCGAGTCCCAGCTGCAGGCGGAGGCGGACCTCAGCCTGGCCGAGTACCTGGTGCTCGCGATGCTCTCGGAGGCCCCCGACCGGCGCCGGCGCATGTCGGACCTCGCGGCGGCCACCAACACCTCCCAGTCCCGGTTGTCCCGGATCGTCGCGCGTCTCGAGCGGGACGGCCTGGTGGTGCGCGCCGGTGGGGAGCAGGACAAGCGGGTGGTGCTCGCGGAGATCACCGACCGCGGCCTGGAGCGGGTCCAGCAGGTGGCCCCGGGGCACGTGGAGCACGTCCGGCGGACGGTGATCGACCGGTTGACGCCGGTGCAGGTCCAGCAGCTCGCGCTGATCGGCCGCATGGTCGACGACGCCGCGGCCGGCCCCACGGCCCGGGGACTGGCCTCGGACCAGCCGTGACACCGGGCGCCCTCCGCTCGGAAGCTTGACACGGAAAGTATCTGCACCCTACTGTGGTGACATGTCCACAACACAGGCGCCGCAGCGCACGTCCTCCGCCCCCACCGTCCCCGCCGCCGACACCTCCACGACCCTCGGACTGACCGTCCTGCGCGTCGTCCTCGGCACCACGTTCCTCCTGCACGGCTGGCAGAAGGTCACCGAGTGGACCGTCGCCGGCACTCAGGCCTCCTTCGCCCAGATGGGCATCCCGGCGGCCGAGCTCGCCGCGCCCGTCGCCGCCGTCCTCGAGCTCGTGGGCGGGCTGATGCTCCTCCTGGGTCTCGGCACCCGCGTGGTCGCCGCCCTGCTCGCCCTGACCATGCTGAGCGCCCTCGTGCTCGTCCACCTTCCCGCGGGCTTCTTCGCCGCCGACGGCGGGGTCGAGCTCGTCCTGCTCCTCGCCGCCGCGTCCGTCCTCTTCGTCCTGGCCGGTGCCGGCCGCTGGTCGCTGGACCACCTGGTCGCGGCGAGGCGCCGCGCGTCCGCCCGGGCCTGACCCCTCCCGCGCCGGGCTCCTGCCGCGCCCGGCTTGTCCGGCGCCTGACCCCTTCCGCGCCTGCGTCCCGGCTGCTCCGCGGCGCCGGAGCGACCCGCCCCCGCCCGCAGCACCCTGCGGCGCGGGGGCCGTCGTCGTCCGTCGTGCGGGGCTCCGTCGGCGGGCCGCGACGGGCGGGCGCGGACGTGTCGGCGCGGCCGCGTAAAATCGGTTGCGGCGCGGCGCGCACGACCACCACGGTGCCGCGCCTGGTGCAGCGCGGGCGATCCCCGCAGATCGGGGTTGGCCGCATGAGCATGCAGAACTCGCCGTACATGGTGCTGTGGCGCACCGTCCAGGGTCAGGACGTCAAGGACCGGAAGATCGACCGGGGCACGCTCCGGCGCATCGTCGTCTTCGCGCGCCCGCACAAGACCAGGCTCACGGTGTTCCTGGTGATCTCGGTGCTCACGGCGCTGCTGGGCGTGGTCACCCCGATCCTGGCCGGCGACGTGGTCCGTGCGATCAACGCCGGGGACGCGGTCTCCGTGGTGGTCTGGCTCGCGGTGGCCATCGCCGCCGTGGCGGTCGTGGACGCGGGGCTGAGCATCCTCAACCGGTGGCTCTCCTCCCTGATCGGCGAGGGGCTCATCCTGGACCTGCGCACCGCCGTCTACGACCACGTGCAGCGGATGCCGATCGCCTTCTTCACCCGCACGCGCACCGGGGCCCTGGTCTCCCGGCTCAACAACGACGTCATCGGAGCCCAGCGGGCGTTCTCCAACACGCTCTCCGGCGTGGTGAGCAACATCGTCTCCCTGATCCTGACCGTCGTCGTCATGGTCTCGATCTCGTGGCAGGTCACCGCGCTGTCCGTGCTGCTGCTGCCGATCTTCCTGGTCCCGGCCCGGGCCATGGGCGGGCGCCTGGCGAGCCTCCAGCGGGAGGCGGCCCAGCACAACGCGTCCATGTCCACGCAGATGACCGAACGGTTCTCCGCGGGCGGCGCCACCCTGGTCAAGCTCTTCGGCCGGCCCGACGCCGAGGCCGCCGAGTTCGCTCGCCGTGCCGGCCGCGTCCGGGACATCGGTGTGCGGGTGGCGATGCTGCAGACCGTGTTCGTCACGGCCCTGACGCTGGTCTCGGCGCTCGCCCTGGCGCTCGTCTACGGGCTCGGCGGCGCGCAGGCCATCCTCGGCAACCTGGACGCCGGCGCGGTCGTGACCCTCGCCCTGCTCCTCACCCGGCTGTACACCCCGCTGACCATGCTCGCGAACGCCCGGATGGACGTCATGAGCGCCGTGGTGAGCTTCGAGCGGGTCTTCGAGATCCTCGACCTCGTCCCCCTGATCCAGGAGCGGCCCGGGGCCCGGTCGCTGCCCGCCGGGCCCGCGTCGGTGGAGTTCGACGACGTCCGGTTCGCCTACCCCTCCGCCGAGGAGGTCTCGCTCGCCTCGCTTGAGGACGTCGCGGTGCTCGACACCCGGGGCGGTGAGGAGGTGCTGCACGGCGTGGGCTTCACCGTCCTGCCGGGGCAGACGGTGGCCCTCGTGGGGTCCTCCGGCGCGGGCAAGTCGACGATCGCCCAGCTCGTGGCGCGGCTCTACGACGTCACCTCGGGGGCCGTCCGGATCGGGGGCACGGACGTGCGGGACGCCACCTTCGCCTCGCTGCGGGAGACCATCGGCATGGTGACCCAGGACGGGCACCTGTTCCACGAGTCGATCCGGGACAACCTCGCCCTGGTGAAGCCGGAGGCCACGGACGAGCAGCTGTGGGACGCCCTGGCCCGGGCCCGCATGGAGCACGTGATCCGCTCCCTCCCGGACGGGCTGGACACCGTGGTGGGCGAGCGCGGCTACCGGCTCTCCGGCGGCGAGCGGCAGCGGCTGACCATCGCCCGCCTGCTGCTCGCGGCCCCGCGCGTGGTGATCCTCGACGAGGCCACGTCGGCGCTGGACTCCACCAACGAGGCCTACGTCCAGGCGGCACTGGGCGAGGCGATGGAGGGGCGCACCGCCCTGGTCATCGCCCACCGGCTCTCCACCATCCGCTCCGCCGACCAGATCCTGGTGGTCGAGGACGGCCGGATCGTGGAGCGGGGCCGGCACGCCGAGCTCCTCGCCGTGAGCGGGCGCTACGCGGAGCTCTACGAGACGCAGTTCGCGGACCAGGAGGTCTGACCGGTGCTCGACGACGCCGTGGCGCGCCTCGGCGTGGACGCCCCGGGAGCACTGGCGGTGGTGGCCTCGGCCGTGGGGATCTACCTGGCGTTCCTGCTCATGGTGCGGGTCCTCGGGCAACGCGTGCTGTCCCGGCTGTCGACCTTCGACGCGGTCGTGGTGGTCATGCTCGGTGCCGTGGCCGGGCGCGCGGTCCTGGGGGACACCCCCACGCTCGCCGCGGGCGTGCTGGGGCTCGGCACGCTGTTCGCGCTCGAGGCGGGCTTCGGCCGGCTCCGCGCGGGGATCCGCGTGTCGGCGCTGATGAACAACCGGGCGGTGCTGCTGATGGCCGGCGAGCGGGTCCTGGAGGCCAACCTCCGCCGGGTCCACGTGGTGGAGTCCGAGCTCTTCGGCGCGCTGCGGGGCGCTGGTGTGCGCACCCCCGACGAGGTCGCGTGCGTGGTCTTCGAGGCCGCCGGCACGATCAGCGTCCTCCGGCGCGGCACGCCGGTCGACCCCCGGCTGCTCGAGGGCGTCCGGGACGCCCACCTGGTCCCGGCGGACCTCCTGCGGGAGCCGGGCCGGGGCTGAGGACCGCCCGCGTCCCGTCCCCTGCATCTCACCGCGGCGGGGCGGGGCGGCGCACGGCGTCACGGGGCGGCCGGACCGAGCTCGGTCACCACCTCGCCGGTCGCGGTCGAGTCGTCGCGCAGCATCCAGCCCATGCGCTTGTGGGTCCGCACCCCCACGTCGGACTCGACCACCTGCACCCCCGGCGCGGCGGCCTGCAGCTCCGCCTCCACGTCGAAGATGTCCCCGGGGGTGCGCAGCCAGAGCAGGAAGGTGAGGTTGGTGTCGCCCGTGGTCGAGGCGCACAGGCGCAACGTCCGGTGGGAGCGCAGGCAGCGCACGGCCGCCTCGAGCTGTGCCGGCGGCACCCGGACGTACCACTGGCAGGACACCGGGTAGCCGGAGTGCTGCTGGGCCAGTTCGCAGCGGAGAGCCACGAGGCCGGTCTCGAGCGCCTGGCGCAGGTGCCGGGCCGCCGTCGTCGGGTGGGTGCCGGTCGCGGCGGCGATCTGCGCGGCGGTGGCCCGCCCGTCGGCCTGGAGCACGGCCGTCATCTCCTCCAGGTGGGCGGGGGTGGCGCCGTGCGGGCGGTGCGCCTCCGACCGCAGGGCGCTCACGCGGCGCTGCTGCTCCGGGGACAGCACGTCCAGGCGCCAGTTGCTGCCGATGGCGTGGAGCCGGGTGGCCACCGTGAGCTGGGCCCGCAGGATCGCCGGATCGGCGCGCACCAGCGGCAGCACGTCCCGGGTCATCTGCTCCCAGCTGCGGGTGAGGACGGTGAGCCGGACGTCCCAGGCGCGCGCGGACTCCTCCACGGTGCCGATCTCCGGGACGGCGCACAGCCGCTCCAGCACCTCCGCCCGGCGGCCCGGGCGGCACTCGAGGCCGATGAAGGTGGCGCAGCCCTGCGTGCCGGAGGTGCCCAGGTGGGCGGTGACCCAGCTGCGGCCGTCGGCCCGGAGCCGGTCCCAGCGGGCGGCCAGCGTGGTGGGGTGGCGGCCGAGCGCGGCCCCCAGCTGGGTCCAGGACGCCCGCGGCGCGATCTGCAAGGCGTGCACGAGTTCGAGGTCCTCTGGGGGTAGCTCCATGCTCGTTCCTTCGGTCAAGAGTGCATTCGGTGCAGTTTATCGAAGATGTCCGGCGACAGTGATCGGCATCACGTCACGCTCGGAGCAGAGGTCCGCCGGCGACGGACTCCTCGTGGCCCCGCCTCTCCTTCCCCGCCGATCCGACCACCTCCGGGAGATCCCATGAACCTGCGCACCGCTGTCGACGGCGCCTCCACCGACATCCTGTCCGTGGCCAACCTGCCCGTGCTGTGGATCTGCGCCCTCGGCGTCTTCGCCGTCATCGTCGTGCAGACCCTCATCTACGTCCGGGCCGCCCGTGTGGCGGCTCCTGCCGCCGGGGTGAGCCCGGCGGAGCTGAGGACCTCCTTCCGCGCCGGGGCGGTCTCGGCGATCGGGCCGTCCCTGGCCGTGGCCCTGGTGGCCGTCGCGCTGCTGACCGTCTTCGGCGCTCCGGCCGTGCTGGTGCGGATCGGGCTGATCGGGTCGGTGTCCTTCGAGACCGGTGCGGCCAGCATCGCCGCGGGCACCATGG
Source organism: Kocuria sp. CPCC 205263 (assembly GCF_040981075.1). NCBI lineage: Bacteria > Bacillati > Actinomycetota > Actinomycetes > Micrococcales > Micrococcaceae > Kocuria > Kocuria sp. CPCC 205263. The sequence goes on from NZ_JAVKPV010000006.1 coordinate 153,420, forward strand.
GGGCCGACCTGGGCGGTGCGACCTACACGCAGGGCGTCTTCGCCGTGGCGTTCATGGCGATGAGCCTGGGCGGGGCGATGTGGATGCTCGCCACGCTGGTCCTCACCCCGCTGCTCAAGCGCGGCGACGTCAGCCTGCGCAAGGTCAACCCCGCTGTGATGACCGTGGTCCCCGGTGCGGCCCTGCTCGGGGCGTTCTTCGCCCTCGGGCTCGGGGAGCTGCCGAAGTCGGGCAACCACGTGGTGGCCTTCCTCGCCTCCGCGGCCGTGATGGCGGTGTGCCTGGGCATCGCCAAGGCCCTCCGGGCGCAGTGGATCCGCGAGTGGGCGCTGGGCATCGCCATCCTGACCGCGCTGGTCGTCACCTACGCCACCGTCGGCGCCGGTGTCTTCCCGACCGCCTGAGACCGTCCCCGAGCCCGTGCCCGAAACCGTGCGTCAGACCCACCGAAGGACTTCTGCCATGACCACCGTGAACCCCGCTGCCGTCCCCGCCCTGGAGCAGTTCGACGCGACCACCGCCCGCTGGGGCCGGCTGACGATGATCGCCGGGCTGCTCTTCGCCCTGGCTGGCCCCGCCTACCTCGTGCTCTTCTCCGGCCTGGACGTGGACCAGGCCCGGATCTGGACCGCCCTGCTGGCCATCGCCGGCACCTTCGGGGTGCTCTGGATCGTGGAGCCGCTGACCTACTACCCGATCCTGGGCCAGGCCTCGATGTACCAGGCCTTCATGATCGGCAACATCTCCAACAAGCTGCTGCCCTCGGCGCTGATCGCCCAGTCCGCCATCGGCGCGAAGCCCGGCACCCGCCGCGGGGAGCTGGCGGCGGTGATGGCGATCAGCGGAGCGGCCATGGTGCACCTGGTCTCGCTGCTCGTCCTGGTCGGTCTCCTGGGCTCCTGGCTGGTGAGCGTCGTGCCCGCCGACGTCGTCGCCGTGGTCCAGACCTACATCCTTCCGTCGGTGCTGGGCGCGGTGCTCGTGCAGGCCGTCGTCTCGACCCGCAACCTGCGGATGACGGTGATCGCCGGCGTCGTCGCCGCGGCCGTCGTGTTCCTGCTGGTGCCGACCGTGCCCACCCTGGCGTTCTTCGGCACCGCCATCGCGGTGATCGCCACCGCTGTGCTGGCATGGTTCCTGCGCGACAGGTCGGCCGAGGCCGATCCCGTCGCGCCCCAGCCGGAGGCGTCCACCGACGACCTCCGCATCGGCTAGCACCGTTCTCCCGAAAGGACCCCGCACCATGAGCACCACCACGGATCTCCAGCTGACCGACGACCTGCGCCGGCGGATGCACCTGCTGTACCGCGAGCTGCACGCCCACCCGGAGCTGTCCATGCAGGAGCACGCCACCGCGGCCCTGCTCGAGCAGCGGCTCGCCGCCCTGGGCATCGAGAACTTCCGCTGCGGCGGCACCGGGGTGGTCGGGGTGCTGCGCAACGGCGACGGGCCCACCGTGGCCTTCCGCGCCGACACCGACGGCCTGCCCCTGGCCGAGGACACCGATCTGGACTACGCCAGCACCGCCACCGGGCGGCTGGAGGACGGCACCGAGGTCCCCGTGATGCACGGGTGCGGCCACGACACGCACATGGCCGCCCTGCTGACGGCCGTCGAACTGCTGGCCGGCGCGCGGGAGGCCTGGGCCGGGACCGTGGTGCTGATCTTCCAGCCCGGGGAGGAGACCGCCGCCGGAGCCCGGGCGATGCTCGAGGACGGGTTGTGGGAGCGGGCACCGCTGCCGGAGGTGGTCCTCGGCCAGCACGTGATGCCCTCCCGGGCCGGCACGGTCAGCTGGTCGGCGGGCGACGCCATGGCGATGGCCGACTCCTGGCGGGTCACCGTCCACGGCAAGGGGGCCCACGCGTCCCAGCCGCAGGACGCCACCGACCCGATCGTGCTCGGGGCGCACATGATCACCCGGATCCAGACCATCGTCTCCCGCGAGATCGACGCGCGCCGGGCCGCGGTGGTCACCGTGGCGACCTTCCACGGCGGGCTCAAGGAGAACATCATCCCGGCCTCGGCCGAGTTCACGCTCAACGTGCGCACCTTCGACCCCGCCGTCCGCGACCACGTCCTGAGGGCGCTGCGGCGCATCATCGCCGCGGAGGCGGCGGCCTCAGGGGCCCCGGAGCCCACCATCGAGGAGCTCTCCACCTTCCCCCGCAACTACAACGACCCCGAGGCCACCGCTGCACTCGTCGAGCGCTTCCGCGAGGTGCTCGGTGCGGACAGCGTGGTGGAGGTCGAACCGATGATGGGCTCGGAGGACTTCGGGGCCCTCGGCGCGGCGATCGGGGTGCCCTCGGTGTTCTGGATGTTCGGCGGCCACGACGCAGCCGTCCTCGAGGGGGAGGGGCCCGTGCCGGTGAACCACTCGCCGTTCTTCGCCCCGGCGATCGAGCCGACGCTCTCCACCGGGGTGCGGACCGCCCTCACCGCGATCCTCTCCCGCGTGGGCGGCTGACCCCCCGGGTCCCGCCGGGGGGTCAGGGGATGATGTGCTCGGCCCGGTAGCGGTCGAAGAGGCCGGTGAAGCAGTCCTGGGTGCGGCGGTAGCCGGTGAACCCGGCCAGCCGGCTCTTGCTCATGTCAGCGACCACCTCGATGGGCCTGCCGAGGTCCGCGTCGGTGTGCCACCAGGAGGCCACGCGGGCGAGGTCGGGCTCCACGAGCCCGTGCTCGGCGACGATCCGGGCCCAGACGTCCTCGGCGCCGCGCATCTGCTCCTGAAGCGGCCGCGGTGCGTCCTGGTAGCCCTCCCACTCGAGCCCGAACCAGGCGGCCAGCGCCGGCCACATCCGGCGCCACCGGAAGACGTCGCCGTTGACCACGTTGTAGGCCTCGTTCCCGGCGGCCTCCTCGGTGGCGGCCCAGACCATGTGCTCGGCCAGCAGGGACCCGTCGGTCATGTCGGTCAGGCTGTTCCACTGGACCTCGGAGCCGGGGAACACGAACGGGCGGCCCGTCTCCCGGCAGATCGCCGCCTGCGCGGCCAGGGTCAGCCCCATGTTCATGGCGTTGCCCACCGCGTGGCCGATGACCGTGTGCGCCCGGTGCACGGACCAGCGGAAGCCCTGGCGGCCGGCGGCCGCCCACAGCTCGTCCTCCTGGGCGTAGTAGAAGTTCTCCACCGGCAGGCGCGGCTCCTCCTCGAGGAAGGGGGTGTCGGGCATGTCCCCCTTGCCGTAGGCCTCGAAGGGCCCCAGGTAGTGCTTGAGCCCGGTCATCAGCGCCACGTGCTCCACCGGGGCGTGGGCCAGGGCGGCCAGGAGGTTTCGGACCATCCCGGCGTTGACCTCGATGTTCTCCTTCTCGGTGTCCTGGCGGGACCAGGCGGTGAAGAACACGTGCGTGGGCCGCTCCCCGGCCAGGGCCGCGGCCAGGCTCTGCGGGGACCGGAGGTCGGCGCCGAGGTGCCGGGCCGAGCTGCCGGGGACGGGGTTGCGGGAGAGGGCGAGCACGTCCCAGTCCTCGGTGCGGGTCAGCTGCTCGACGATCGCCGAACCGGCGATACCGCTGGCCCCCACCACCAGGGCGGTGGGGCGCTGCGGGGAACGGGTGTCCTGGGCGGGAGCTGTCACGGTGCGGTCTCGTCTCCTCGGTGGGTGCCAACGCTGCTCGCCGGTCCGCACGGACAGGACCGTCCGGGCCGACGGGCTCAGCGTCTCACAGTCAGCACTCCACGACGTTCACGGCGAGTCCGCCCAGGGCGGTCTCCTTGTACTTGTGACTCATGTCCCTGCCGGTCTCGCGCATGGTCACGATGACCTCGTCGAGGCTGACCCGGTGGGTGCCGTCGCCCCACATCGCCATCTTGGCGGCGTTGATCGCCTTGGCCGCGGCGATCGCGTTGCGCTCGATGCAGGGGATCTGCACCAGTCCGCCGATGGGGTCGCAGGTCAGCCCGAGGTTGTGCTCCATGGCGATCTCCGCGGCGTTCTCCACCTGGGCCGGTGTCCCGTCCAGGACCTCGGCGAGGCCGGCGGCGGCCATCGAGGACGCGGAGCCGACCTCGCCCTGGCACCCCACCTCGGCCCCGGAGATCGAGGCCTGCTCCTTGTAGAGCACCCCGACCGCCCCGGCCGTGAGCAGGAAGCGGACCACGATGTCCCGCCGGGCCGCCGCGAGCGCCTCGGGGCCTTCCGCGGCGGCGGCGCGGGCGGCGGGGGAGTAGTGGGTGGCGTAGAACAGCACCGCCGGGATGATGCCGGCCGCCCCGTTGGTGGGGGCGGTGACCACGCGTCCGCCGGAGGCGTTCTCCTCGTTGACCGCCAGGGCCACGAGGTTCACCCACTCCGGCCAGAAGCCCGGGTCCCGGTCCGGGTCCTCGGTGCGCAGGCGCCGGTGCCACTCGGGGGCGCGGCGGGCCACGTTCAGCCCGCCCGGCAGCGGGCCGGTGCGCCGGAGGCTGGAGTCCTTGCACTCCTCCATCACGGTCCAGATGTGCAGCAGCTGCTGCCGGATCTCGTCCTCGTCGCGCCAGGTCCGCTCGTTGGCCAGCATCAACCCGCTGATCGGCAGGCCGGTGCGCTCGCAGTGGGCCAGCAGCTGTGCGGCGGTGCGGAAGGGGTGGGGCACCTGGGCGCTGGCGGCGTCCAGCTCGGCCGCGGCGGCGTCCTCCTGGCCCTCGCGGACGATGAAGCCGCCGCCCACGGAGAACCAGGTCTCGTCGGACAGCACGGCGCCGGAGGCGTCCAGAGCCTGGAAGCGCATGCCGTTGGTGTGCCGCTCCAGGACGGTCAGCGGGTGCTGCACCATGTCCTCGACCCGGTACGGGAGGTCCTTGCGCTGCCCGAGGGCCGCGCACAGCCGCAGCGTCCCGGTCTCGGCGAGGTCGGCGAGCCGCTCGTCCACCTCGGCGGGCAGCACGGTCTCGGGGTCGTAGCCCTCCAGGCCGAGCAGGATCGCGGTGAAGGTGCCGTGGCCCCGGCCGGTCGCGGCCAGCGACCCGTAGACGTCCACGCGCAGGTCCGCGGTGCGCTCCAGCAGCCCGCCCCCGGTCAGGGTCTCGGCGAAACGCCGTGCGGCGCGCATGGGGCCGACGGTGTGGGAGCTCGAGGGGCCGATGCCCACGGTGAACAGTTCGAAGACGCTGATGGACATGACGGTGATGCTCCAAAGGAGGTGGTGCCCCGGTGCGGGGCGGCGGTGGGTGGAACGGTCGTGGTCGGGCCAGGGCCCGGCCCGCACCACGGTCCTCGACGGTACCCGGGCGCGGCCGGTGCTCAGGCCTGGTCCTCCTGGGCCTGCGCGTACTGCTCGGCGGTGAGCAGCTCGCCCTCGTCGGTGACCTCGACGGTGAACAGCCAGCCGTCCCCGTACGGGTCGGAGTTCACCAGGCCGGGCTCGTCGACGACGGCCGCGTTGACCTCCACCACGGTGCCGGAGACCGGGGCGAAGAGCTCGGAGACGGACTTGGTGGACTCCACCTCGCCGCAGACCTCGCCGGCGGTCACGGTGGAGCCGGCCTCGGGCAGGTCGAGGTAGACGACGTCGCCGAGGGCATCGACGGCGACCGCGGACAGGCCGACCTTCACGGGGGCGGACTCGTCCACCCACTCGTGCTCGGCGGAGTAGCGCAGGTGGGACGGGATGTTGCTCATGATCGAGAACCTTTCAGCAGGAGGGGACGACGACGGGTCGTGGAACGGGCTGCCGGAGCCGGACGGGTCACTGCCCGCGCTTGTAGAACGGCAGGGACACGACCTCGAACGGGACCGGCTTGCCGCGCAGGTCGACCTGCACCTCGGTGCCGGGCTCGGCGTGCGCGTTGTCGACGTAGGCCATGGCGATGGGGTAGCCCAGGGTCGGACTGAGCGCCCCCGAGGTGACCTCGCCGACGACCTCGCCGTCCACGCTGATCGGGTAGTGGCCGCGGGCCGCGCGCCGGCCCTCGCCCCGCAGGCCGACCAGCTTGCGGTCCGTCCCGGCGCCCTTGCGGGCCTCCAGGGCCGTGCGGCCCACGAAGTCCTCCTCCTTCTTGAAGGAGACGACCGGGCCGAGACCGGCCTCGTAGGGCGTGAGGGCCAGGGTGAGCTCCTGGCCGTAGAGCGGCATCCCGGCCTCCAGGCGCAGGGAGTCGCGGCAGGCGAGGCCGCAAGGGACGATCCCGTGGCCCTGCCCGGCCTCGAGGAGCTTCCGCCACAGGGACACCGCCTGGGCGTCGGGCACGTAGAGCTCGAACCCGTCCTCCCCGGTGTAGCCGGTGCGGGCGAGCAGCACGTCGGTCCCGGCGACGGTGACCGGCGCGGCCGAGTAGTACTTCAGCTCGGCGACCAGCTCCTGCTGCTCAGCGGGGACGAGCTCCTGCAGGATCGCCTGCGCGGAGGGGCCCTGGACGGCGACCAGCGAGGTGTCGGCGGACTCGTCGGCCACGGTGACGTCGAAGCCGGCGGCCCGCTCCTGGAGGGCGGCGAGCACGGTCGGCGCGTTGCCGGCGTTGGGCACCACCAGGTACTCCTGCTCGGCCAGCCGGTAGCTGATCAGGTCGTCGATGATCCCGCCCTCGGGGGTGCAGATGAGGGAGTACTTGGCCCGGCCCACGGCGATGGCGGCGAGGTTGCCCACCAGGGCCGTGTTCAGGAAGGCCGCCGCGTCCGGGCCGGTCACCCGGATCTCCCCCATGTGGGAGAGGTCGAACAGACCGGCGGCGGTGCGCACGGCGCGGTGCTCGGCCAGCTCGGAGCCGTACTTCAGGGGCATGTCCCAGCCGCCGAAGTCGGTGAAGGACGCCCCCAGCGCGGCGTGCTCGTCGTGCAGGGCCGTGTGGCGGGAGGTGGTGCTGACGCTCATGTCGTGCCTTTCGTGGCGGTGCGGTGCCAAATCAGTTCTCGAAGGCCTCGGGGGCCGGGCAGGAGCAGATCAGGTTGCGGTCCCCGGCGGCGCCGTCGATGCGGCCCACCGGCGGGAAGTACTTGTCCTGGCGCAGCTCCTGGACGGGGAAGGCGCCCTGCTCGCGCGGATAGCGGCGGTCCCAGTCGTTCGCGGCCACGACCTCGGCGGTGTGCGGGGCGTGGCGCAGGGGGCTGTCCTCGGCGCTGAGCTCACCGCGGGCGACCTGCTCGATCTCCTCGCGGATGGTCGTCATCGCGGTGATGAACCGGTCGATCTCGGCGAGGTCCTCGGACTCGGTCGGCTCGACCATCAGCGTCCCGGCCACCGGGAAGGAGAGGGTCGGGGCGTGGAACCCGAAGTCGATCAGCCGCTTGGCCACGTCCTCGGCGGTCACCTTGGTACGGGCCGTGAGCGGTCGCAGGTCCAGGATGCACTCGTGGGCGACCAGCCCGTTGTTGCCGGTGTAGAGCACCGGGTAGTGCTCGTCGAGCGCGGTGGCGACGTAGTTCGCCGTCAGGAGCGCGGTCTGCGTGGCCCGGGTGAGGCCGTCGCCGCCCATCATCGCGATGTAGGCCCAGGAGATCGGCAGCACGCCGGCCGAGCCGAACATCGTGGCGGAGATCGGCGCGCCGGCCGCTCCGTCCGCCTCGGCGCGGGTGGCGTCGCCGGGCAGGAAGGGGGCCAGGTGCGCGGCCACCGCCACGGGGCCCACGCCGGGCCCGCCGCCGCCGTGCGGGATGCAGAAGGTCTTGTGCAGGTTCAGGTGGGAGACGTCCCCGCCGAACTTCCCCGGCTGGGCCAGCCCGACCAGGGCGTTGAGGTTGGCCCCGTCGATGTACACCTGTCCGCCGGCGGCGTGGACGGCGTCGCAGACCAGGCGCACGTCGGCGTCGTAGACGCCGTGGGTGGAGGGGTACGTGATCATGATGGCGGCCAGCTGGTCGCGGTGGGACTCGATCTTCGCGTCGAGGTCGGCGTGGTCGATCGTGCCGTCGGTGGCCGTCTTCACCACGACGACCTTCATGCCGGCCAGGACCGCGGAGGCGGCGTTGGTGCCGTGGGCCGAGGCGGGGATGAGGCACACGGTGCGCTGCTCCTCGCCGCGGGACCGGTGGTAGCCGCGGATGGCCAGCAGGCCCGCCAGCTCGCCCTGGGAACCGGCGTTGGGCTGGAGGGACACGGCCGCGTAGCCGGTGATCTCCTCCAGGCGGCCCTCCAGGTCGGCGATCAGCTCGCGCCAGCCGGTGGTCTGGTGGGCCGGGGCCAGCGGGTGGATCGAGGCGAACTCGGGCCAGCTCATGGCCGCCATCTCGGCGGTGGCGTTGAGCTTCATGGTGCAGGAGCCCAGCGGGATCATCGTCCGGTCCAGGGCCAGGTCCCGGTTCTCCAGGCGCCGCAGGTAGCGCAGCATCTGCGTCTCGGAGCGGTGGGTGGAGAACACCGGGTGGGTGAGGAACTCCGTGGTGCGCCGCAGCCCGGCGTCCAGCTCCGGGCCGCGCGGCCCGGCGGCGACCGCCGCGGCGACGTCCGCCACGCCGAAGGCCTCGGCGACGAGCACGAGGTGCTGCTCCGTGGTCGCCTCGTCGCAGGAGATCCCCACGTGGTCGGCGTCGACGAGCCGCAGGTTCACGCCGCGGCCCTCGGCCGCGCGGACCACCTGCTCCGCCCGGCCGGGGACCCGCACGGTGAGGGTGTCGAAGAACTGCTCCGCGACGAGCTCGTGGCCGGCGCCCTGCAGCACGGTGGCCAGGGTGCGGGCGCGGTCGTGCACGCGCCGGGCGATGGCCCTCAGCCCCTCCGGGCCGTGGTAGACGGCGTACATGCCGGCCACGACGGCCAGCAGCGCCTGGGCGGTGCAGATGTTGGAGGTGGCCTTCTCCCGGCGGATGTGCTGCTCGCGCGTCTGCAGCGCCAGGCGGTAGGCGGCCCGTCCCGTGGCGTCCTTGGAGACCCCCACCAGGCGGCCGGGCAGGTTCCGCTCCAGGCCGGAGCGCACCGCCATGTAGGCGGCGTGCGGACCGCCGAAGAACAGGGGGACCCCGAAGCGCTGGGAGGAGCCCACCGCGATGTCCGCGCCCTGCTCGCCGGGCGGGGTGATCAGCGTCAGGGCCAGCAGGTCGGCCGCGACCGTGACCATCGCCCCGCGCTCCTTGGCCTCGGCGATCACCGCGGCGTGGTCGACGACCCGCCCGGAGACCCCGGGCTGCTGCAGGACCACGCCGGTGATCTCGCCCTCGGGCAGACCCGCCGTCAGATCGGCGACCTGCACGGCGAAGCCCAGCGCCTCGGCGCGGGCCAGCACCACGGCCAGGGTCTGCGGCAGGGTGTCGGCGTCGACCACGATCGCGCCGTTGCCGCGGGCCTTGTTCGCCCGGCGCATCAGGAGCACGGCCTCGACCACCGCCGTGGCCTCGTCCAGCAGCGAGGCGTTGGCCACCGGCAGCCCCGTGAGGTCGGAGACCATGGTCTGGAAGTTCAGCAGCGCCTCGAGGCGGCCCTGGGAGATCTCGGGCTGGTAGGGGGTGTAGGCGGTGTACCAGCCCGGGGACTCCAGCACGTTGCGCAGGATCACCGGGGGCGTGTGGGTGTCGTAGTAGCCCTGCCCGATCATCTGCACGGCCGTCGTGTTGCGGTCCGCGAAGGCGCGCAGCTGCTCGAGCACCTCCTGCTCGCTGAGCGCCGCGGGCAGGTCCAGAGGGGTGCTCTGCCGGATGTCGGCGGGCACGGCGGCGTCCGCCAGGTCATCGAGGCTGGTGCGGCCCACGCGGGCGAGCATGGTCCGGACGGCGTCGGAGCCGGCACCGATGTGCCGGTCGGCGAAGACGGTGGTCGGGGACGTGGTGGCGAGCTGGATCGTCATGAGGAACTCCCGGGTGCTGCACGCCAGGGCGGCGTGGATCGGTTCGAGTTCCTCCCCGCTCTGTCTGGGACCTGAGAGATTCCGCGGCCGTGGGGCCGCTTGCACCGTCGGTGAGTCCGGCGACGCGCGCCGGACTGCTTTCCAGAGTTGCCGATCCGTGGTGGTACGGGGGCCTGAGAGTTTCCTGGGGAGGAATTGCTCCTACGGCGCCCGCCGGTCGGAGTGCACCGGCGGGACTCTCCCACCACAGTTCATGGGCGTCTTCTGCTCCCAGGATAGCCGGAGCCGGAAAGAGGTGTCCACCGTCACGCGGGGACCCCGGCCGTGCCGGGGGAGCCGCCCGGCGGATCAGCCCGGCGGCTCAGCTCTTGAGGGACCAGAAGCGGCGGTCGCGGTCCCACTGCACCGTGCCGCCGTGGGCCTTGCGGAACTCCGCGAGGACCTCCTTGCTGATCCCGGTGTGCCCGTTCTCCAGGGTCCGGACCCACTCGGGGCCGAAGGTCCCGGGGATGTCCTGGACGGCCTGGTCCTGGGACAGCCGTCCCTCGGTCCGGATGCGGTCGATCATCCAGGTGGCGATGTCCTGTGCGCTCGTCATGATCCGAGCCTACGCGGCTCCGCGCCCGTCGCCGGCACGGGGCCGGCGCTCAGGCCAGCTGCACCACGGTGCGGGCGTCCGCGTCCCAGCGGCGCAGTGCCACGGCGCGCAGCGGCTCGGGGTGCGGGGCCAGGACGTCGAGCGCGGCGGCCACCTGCTCCGGGCGCATCCGGCGCGCCAGGGTGATGTGCGGCGTCCAGGCCCCGGGGAAGGAGGTGCGCGCCTGCCCGGGGACCGAGCCCACGGCGTCGCAGACCCGCCGGTGCAGCTCGAGCAGCTCGGGGGTGGTCACGACCTGGCGGACCACCACGTAGCCGCCCCGGCCCGGACCGAACAGCAGCACGCCCGCGCTGGTCAGCGGCAGGTCCACGAACCCGGCGGCCGCGGCGACCCGCTCGTCGACCCCCGGCACGGTCTCCGGGGCCAGGGACGGGGCGGCCACCAGGGTGATGTGGGGACGGTTGGACTCGGAGCGGTGCCGGCCGGAGCTGGGCAGTCCCGCCTCGGCCAGCCGGTCCCAGTCCGCGCGCACGGCCGCCTCGGCGTCCTCGCCGAGCAGCAGCTCCAGGCTGTGCACCGTCCACCTCCTCGCGCGTCGGCCGGCGGTCCCGCGGGATCCGCCTCCGGTGGACGCGAGTCTAGCGGGGCGTCCGCCGTGCTTGCCTATACTGGCCGGACGGCAACGGGAGGATCTCCATGACCGACATCGCGATCCGTTTCGAGGGCGCCGGCAAGACGTACCCGGACGGGACCACGGCCGTCGAGGCCCTCGACCTCGAGATCCCCCGCGGGTCCCTCACCGTGTTCGTGGGACCCTCCGGCTGCGGCAAGACCACCTCCCTGCGGATGATCAACCGCATGGTGGAGCCCACCTCCGGCACCGTCACGGTCGAGGGCCGCGACGTCACGTCCGTGCCCGCCCACGAGCTGCGCCGCTCCATGGGCTACGTCATGCAGCAGTCGGGTCTCCTGCCGCACCGGACCGTGGTGGACAACATCGCGACCGTCCCGCGGCTCAACGGCGTGCCGAGGAAGCAGGCGCGGGAGCGGGCCCGCGAGCTGCTGAGCACCGTGGGGCTCGCCGAGGCCCTGGGCTCCCGCTACCCCTCCCAGCTCTCGGGCGGCCAGCAGCAGCGCGTGGGCGTGGCCCGGGCGCTCGCCGCCGACCCGCCGGTCCTGCTCATGGACGAGCCGTTCTCCGCCGTGGACCCCGTGGTGCGCCAGGACCTGCAGCGCGAGCTGCTGGACCTCCAGCGCCGGCTGCACCGCACCATCGTGTTCGTCACCCACGACATCGACGAGGCGATCCTGCTCGGCAACCGGGTGGCCGTCTTCGCCACGGGCGGGCGGCTGGCGCAGTACGCCACCCCGGAGGAGCTGCTGCGCGCGCCCGCCGACGACTTCGTGGCGGACTTCGTGGGCCGGGACCGCGGCTTCCGCTCCCTGACCTTCGACTCGGCCCACGACATCCCCGTGCACCCGGTGGCCACCGTGCGCCCGGACGGCACCCAGGGCGTGGCCGGCACCGGGGACGGGCCCGTCCCCGACGGGTGGACGCTGCGGGTCGACGACGACGGCGCCCCCCGCGGCTGGGTGCGGCCCGGCGCGGAGGACGACCCCGTGGTCGGCGGCACCCTGCACCGGCCCGGCAGCTCCCTGCGCAGCGCCCTGGACGCGGCCCTGTCCTCGCCGTCGGGCCTCGCCGTGGTCGTCGACGACGACGGCCGGGCGGTCGGGATCATGCAGCCGGGGGAGATCATCGCGGCCATCGAGGACGCGCGGCTCGGCGGGCGGACGCCCCGATGAGCTGGACGAGCCGGAACTGGCCCTACGTCCTGGAGCTCACGGGCACGCACCTCGTCCAGTCGGTGCTGCCCCTGCTGATCGGCGCCCTCGTCACCGTCCCGGTGGCCCGGCTCGCCGCCCGCAACCGCACGCTGCGCCCGGTGCTCGTCACGGGCTCCTCCCTGCTCTACACCATCCCCTCCCTGACCCTGTTCGTGGTGCTGCCCCTGCTCCTCGGCACGCAGATCACCTCGGTGGTGAACGTGGTCGTGGCGCTGACCGTCTATGTCGTGGCCATCCTGGTGCGCTCCTCCGTGGACGCCTTCGAGTCCGTGGACCGCGACATCCTGCAGGCCTCCACCGCGATGGGCTACCGCCCGCTGCGGCGCTTCTTCGCGGTCGAGCTGCCGCTCGCGGTGCCCGTGCTGGTCGCCGGGTTGCGGGTCGCCTCCGTCAGCAACATCTCCATGGTCAGCGTGGGAGCCGTGATCGGCGTGCAGTCCCTCGGCACCCTGTTCACCGACGGGCTGCGCCGGTCCATCCTCGAGGAGATCGCGGTGGGCATCGTCCTGACCGTGGTCCTGGCGGTGCTCATGGACCTCGTGCTCCGGGGGGCCGGCCGCGCCCTGACGCGCTGGCAGCGGGCGGGCACGGCCCCGGTCCCGCGCGTGCGCAGAGGAGCGGTCGCGTGAGCCTCGCCGGCGGCGCCCTGGAGTGGCTGACCGATCCCGAGAACTGGTCCGGGGTCGGCGGCATCCCTGCCCGGCTGCTGGAGCACCTGACGTACAGCGGAATGACGATGGCCGTGGCCCTGGCCGTTGCGGTCCCCCTGGGCCTGTGGGTGGGGCACACGGGGCGCGGCTCCGGCGTCGTCGTCGGCCTGGCCGGGGCGCTGCGCGCCCTGCCCACGCTGGGCCTGCTCACCCTCTTCACCCTGCTGCTCGGGCTCGGACTGGTGCCGCCGATCATCGCGCTCGTTTTGCTCGCGATCCCCCCGATCCTGTCGGGGGCCTACGCCGGGGTCGCGAACGTGTCCCCGGCCCTCAAGGACGCCGGGGCGGCGATGGGGATGACCGGGAGTCAGGTGCTGACCCGCGTGGAGGTGCCCAATGCCCTGCCCGTGATCCTGGGCGGGGTCCGCAACGCCGCCCTGCAGGTCGTGGCGACCGTGACCGTGGTCGCCTACATCAACCTCGGGGGCCTCGGCCGCTACCTCATCGACGGCCTCGCGGTGCGCGACTACGACCGGATGCTCGGCTCCGTGGTGCTCGTGGCGGTCCTCGCGCTCGTCGTGGACGCCGTCCTGGCCCTGGCCCAGCGGCTGTCCACCTCGCCGGGGCTGCGCCTCGCCGCTCCCTGACCCACCGCTGCCCCTGACCCCCGTCCTCCCGAGCCCCCACCGTCCTCCGTGCCACCGACCGACAGGAGAACCACCATGACCACCGCTCCCGCGCTCCGCCGCCGCGCCGCCGCACCCGCCCTGGGGGCCGCCCTGCTGCTGGGCCTGACCGCCTGCGGCGGCGGCGACCCCCTCGCCGAGGAGGACGGGTCCGCGACCACGTCCTCGGAGACCGTGACCGTGGGCTCCGCCGACTTCCCGGAGAGCCAGATCGTGGCCGAGCTCTACGCCGGGGCGCTCGAATCCGCCGGGGTCGAGACGGAGACGTCCCTGGGCATCGGTGCCCGCGAGGCCTACGTGGGGGCCGTGCAGGACGGGTCCGTGGACGTGGTCCCCGACTACTCCGGCAACCTGCTGCTCTTCGCGGACCCCGAGGCCACGGCGAGCTCGGCCGACGAGATCATGGCGGCCCTGCCGGACGCGCTGCCCGAGGGCTTGACCGTGCTCGAGGCTTCCGAGGCGGAGAACAAGGACGCCATGGTGGTCACCTCAGGGACCGCGGAGCAGTACGGGCTCACGAGCATCGCGGACCTGGCGGAGGTGTGCGGGGAGCTGGTGATCGCGGGGCCGCCCGAGTTCGCCGAGCGCGCCTACGGCCTCGACGGCCTGGAGCAGAAGTACGGCTGCGTGCCGGAGTCCTTCGAGCCGATCAACGACGGCGGCGGCCCGCTCACCGTCCAGGCCCTCCTCGACGGGGACGTGGACGTCGCCGACATCTTCACGACCACCCCGGCGATCGCCGACAACGACCTCGTGGTGCTGGAGGACCCGGAGAACAACTTCATCGCCCAGCAGGTCCTGCCGCTGGCCGCGGCGGACCGGCTGCCCCAGGAGGCGGTGGACGCGCTGAACGAGCTCTCCGGCAAGCTCACCACCGAGGCCCTCATCGACCTGAACCGCCAGGTCAGCGGCGAGGACCAGGTCAGCCCGGCCGACGCCGCGCAGGAGTGGCTGTCCGCCAACGGGTACTGAGCCCGCGCACGGCACCGGCACGGGCGCCGCGTCCCGGGGTCCGAGATCCCGGGGCACGGCGCCCGCCCTGCACAGGGTTCTCCACACGCACGGCGTCGTCTCCGGGGGTGCTCCGGGCCCGCCGGGGCGCTCCTGGAGGGCGCCGGCGAGCCTTTCCCCACGGTGTCCCCAGGACTCGTCCACACCTGTGGACAACTCTGTGCACAGGCATGTGGAGGAAGCCCCGGGTCATCCGCTGAAAAGCTCGGAGCGCATCAGTATGCTGAGGGGCGGACCGCTCCCGCCGGCCGGTGGCAGCTGGTCCTCGACCATCCGAGGGCTCGTCGTCAAGGAGGATCTCGAGTTCGGAGACTGCCCGCCCCGGGGCGGACGACCGAAGGAGCAGTGTGCCGAACACCAGTACGCCCGGTATCCCGGGCCTGTCGCCGGAGAACCAGGCGCGCGTGATCACCGCGTGCGTCCGCCAGCGGGTGCAGGAGGGCCGCCCGGTGGACCTGCCGGGCACGGGGTGGACGGACTTCGACCGCAGGTTCGACGAGCACTTCCCCCGGCTGACGCTGCTCTTCGCCGAGATCTACGGCCACCGCGAGGACTTCCTCGAACAGCTCAGCGAGCTCGGGCTGCAGCTGGCGCGCTCCTGGGCCGAGCGACCCGACGACCTCAAGGACCTGGACGCCCGGCGCGAGCAGGACCCCGCGTGGTTCGGCGCGCGGCAGATGCTCGGCGGGGTCTGCTACGTGGACCGGTACGCGGGGAACCTGCGGGGCATCCGGGAGCAGATCCCCTACTTCCGGGAACTGGGCCTGACCTACCTCCACCTCATGCCCCTGTTCGAGGCGCCGGAGGGCAACTCGGACGGCGGCTACGCGGTGTCCTCGTACCGCCGCGTGGAGCCCAGGCTGGGGACCATGGAGGAGCTCGCCGAGCTGAGCCGCGAGCTGCGCCGGAACGGGATCAGCCTGGTCCTCGACTTCGTCTTCAACCACACCTCCAACGAGCACGAGTGGGCGCGCCGGGCCGCCGCGGGGGAGCGGGAGTACGAGGACTACTACTGGATCTTCCCGGACCGCACGGTCCCGGAGCAGTTCGAGCGCACCACGCGGGAGATCTTCCCGGACGACCACCCCGGCTCCTTCACGCGGATCGGCGCCGGCGAGGAGGACCCCCGGTGGGTGTGGAGCACCTTCTACTCCTTCCAGTGGGACCTCAACTACATCAATCCCGCCGTCTTCCGAGCGATGGCCGCGGAGCTGCTGTTCCTCGCCGCCCAGGGCGTCGAGGTGCTGCGCATGGACGCCGTCGCGTTCATCTGGAAACAGCTGGGCACCGCGTGCGAGTCGCTGCCCCAGGCCCACGTGCTGCTGCGCGCGTACAACGCGCTGTGCCGGATCGCCGCGCCGGCCGTGCTGTTCAAGTCCGAGGCGATCGTCCACCCGGACGAGGTCGCCCGGTACATCGAGCCCGGACAGTGCCAGCTGTCCTACAACCCGCTCCAGATGGCCCTGACCTGGGAGGCGATGGCCACCCGTGAGCCGAAGCTGCTCGCCCAGGCCCTTGAGGAGCGCCACGCCCTCCCGCCCGGCACCGCGTGGGTGGACTACGTGCGCGGCCACGACGACATCGGCTGGACGTTCTCGGACGAGGACGCCGCCCGGCTGGGCGTGCACGGCCACGACCACCGCCGCTTCCTCAACGCCTTCTACACCGGGCGCCACCCCGGCAGCTTCGCGGACGGCGTCCCGTTCCAGGAGAACCCCCGTACGGGGGACTGCCGCGTGTGCGGGACCACGGCGTCCCTGCTGGGCCTCGCCGAGGACCCGGCGTCCGCAGTGGACCGGGTCCTGCTCGCGCACTCCGTGGCGATGAGCACCGGCGGCATCCCCCTGCTGTACCTGGGCGACGAGGTCGGCCAGCTCAACGACCCCGCCTGGAACGAGGACCCGGCCCATGCCGGTGACGCCCGGTGGGTGCACCGGCCGCCACGGCCCGTCCAGGACTACGAGCGCCGCCACGAGCTGTTCTCCGTGCAGGGCCGGATCTTCGGGGGCATCCGCCGGATGGTCGAGCTGCGCCGGAACTCCCCGGAGTTCGACGGCAACACGCTCCTCCCGTTCGACGCGCGCAACCCCCACGTGCTGGGCTACCAGCGCCCCGGCGGCAACACGGTGGTGCTGTGCCTGGCGAACTTCTCCGACTGGTCCCAGTTCGTCACGGGGGAGACCCTCTCGGGGTTCCTGCCCCAGGCCGTCGAGCTGCACGGCAACACCGAGCTCGACCTGCGCCACGGTCTGCTGCTCGACGCCCACGGGTTCCTCTGGATCCGCGCGCTCCCGAAGCGCTGACCCGTGGGTGCGTGGACGGTGCTGGTGCTCTCGGGCGTCCTCGAGGCGGTGTGGGCGTCCGCGCTCGCGGCCTCGGACGGGCTCCGCCGTCCCGTGCCGGCCGTGGTGTTCGCGGTGACGGCCGCCGTGAGCCTGGCCGGCCTGGCCTACGCCATGGCCACCCTCCCCACGGGCACGGCCTACGCCGTCTGGGTGGGCATCGGCGCGGCCCTGACCGTGGCCTGGTCCATGCTGACGGGCCGCGAGTCCGCCACGCCCCTCAGGATCCTGCTGGTGCTCGGCCTCGTCGGCTGCGTGATCGGGCTCAAGGTTGTCGGCTGAGGCCGGAGCGGCGCGGGCCGAGCGGGACCGGCGCGCCCGTGCCTGGGCGCTGCTGGTGCTCAGCGGGATCCTGGAGGCGGTCTGGGCCACCGCCCTGGGCGCGTCCGAGGGCTTCTCGCGGCCGGGCCCCGGCCTGCTCTTCGCCGTGACCCTGGTGCTGAGCATGCTCACCCTGGCACGCGCCGCCCGGGTGGTGCCGATGGGCACCGCCTACGCCGTGTGGACGGGCATCGGCGCCGTGCTCACGGTCGCGTGGGCGGCCGGCACGGGGCAGGAGCAGATCTCGTGGGCGAAGGCCCTCTTCCTGGCGGGGATCGTGGCGTGCGTCGTGGGCCTGCACGCCGCCGACCGGCCAACCCCGGGGAAGGACCGGTGACCCGGGACCGCAGGTCGGGCGCGCACCTCATGCTCGTGCTCACCGCCACGATGGCCGTGGGCCCGCTGCTGACCCACAGCCTCTCGGCGATGAGCCCCCTGGTGATCGCGGATCTGGAGCTCACGGAGGCGCAGTTCGGGCTGCTCGCCACGACCACCTTCTTCGTCGCGGCCGTCACCGCGGTGCGCACGGGCCGCTGGGCGGACCGGCTGGCCGCCCGCACCCTGCTGGTCGTGATGTTCGGCGGGGCCGCGCTCGCGATGCTCCTAACCGCCGCCGCGCCGGGCTACGCGGTCCTGCTCGCGGCCATGGTGCTCTCGGGGCTCGGGCAGGTCATGGCGAACCCCGCGACCAACCGGCTCATCCGGCTGCACGTGCCCGCCGGGCGGCGCGCGAGCTGGCTCGGGATCAAGCAGGCCGGCGTGCAGGCCTCCCAGCTCGTGGCGGGCCTGACCTTCCCCGCGCTCGGCCTGCTGCTCGGCTGGCGCACCGCGGTCCTGGTGGCCGTGGGCGCGGTGCTGCTCCTGCTCGTGCACGGCTGGTGGACGGTCCCGGACAACCACCCCGGCACCCCGGCGGCACGCCCGTCCCGGACGACGACGCCGTTCCGGTCCCGGACGGCGGGCGCCGCCGCACGGCCGCCGATGCCCGGTGCCGTCAGGGCGTACGCCGCGGCCGCGGCACTGACCGGGCTGGGGGCGCAGGCCGCCAACGTCTACCTGCCGCTCTACGCCCACCGGGAGCTGGGCCTCGACGTCGTCGCCGCCGGGGCCACCGTGTCCGTCTCCGCGCTCGTGGGCATCGCCTCCCGGGTGCTGTGGGCGCGCGTGATGGACCGGCCGGGCGCGGACGGCTTCGTGCTGCTGGCCGGCATGGCCCTGGGGGCGGCCGCGAGTGCCGTGCTGCTGGTCCTGGCGCCCCTGCACCCCGGCCTCGCGTGGGCGGTGTGGCCGGCGGCCGTCCTGCACGGGGGCGCGGCACTCGCGGTGAGCGTGGTGGTGATGTCCGCGGCGATGCGCGCCGTGCCCGCCGACCGGGTGGGGGCGTCCACCGGCGTGGTGACCATGGGCCTGTACGCGGGGTTCTGCGCCGGTCCGCTCGTCCTCGGCGGCCTGCTCCAGCTCACGGGGTCCTTCGCGGTGGGCTGGGGCGTGGTGCTCGTCTGCTATCTGGCCTGCGCGGCGCTCGCCGTCCTCGTGCGCTCCCGTGCACGTCGCTAGGACGCCACCGTCCGGAGTGCTCCCGGCCGTTGCTGCCCCCCGTTCGCCGGGGCCCCGGCCGCCCGCGACCGGTGCTGTCCCCCGTTCAGGGGGACCGGCCGGCCTCTGTGCGACGCTCCGTGACGTCCTGGCACGCTCTTCTCAACAGCTTCTCCACAGGCGTTGTCCACAGCGTGGATAACTTCCACCGGTGGAATTACGGGACTCCCTGTCCTATCGACTCCGCGCTGACCTGCAACGGCGTCGCCGGCCGGGGATCGGGTGCGCCGGTTCTCGCTCTGTGCACGCGTTCCTCCACACCTGTGGACAACTTTCTCCACCCCCTGTGCACCTGGACGGGCGGGCGCCGCGGCGGCCGGTCACTAGAGTAGTTGTGTGCACATGCGAATTGCTCCTGTCCGTGCGCTGCGCGTGCCTGCCCGGGGCGCGGATCCGACCGGGGAGCGGAGGACACGATGCTGAAGGGCGCCACGACGTTCCGGCTGGTGGACACGGCCGTGGTCGCGGCCGACCCGGCCCTGGTGGAGCGCTTCCTGCTCGACCCCGGCTGCCTGCGCCGCTGGAACCCCATCCCGGAGCGGAACTACCAGGTCAGCACGGCCGTGCTGCAGCTCGGCACGTCGATCGAGTCCACGGTCCGCGTGGGCCCCCTCCGCTTCTCTTTCGTGAACATCGTCTCGGACCACGTCCCGGGCCGGCGCCTGGGGATGCGCACCACCAAGGGCGTGGTGGATCTGCTGGTGACCATCACCTGGGAACAGGTGGAGGGGGGCACCCGGATCGAGAAGGTCGTGGACGGGCGGTTCACGGAGTCCAAGGCCTGGCTGTGGCGCCTGCTCGAACCGGCCGCCCGCCGGAGCGCCCGGAACGCCCTCGAGACGCTCGGGCGGATGGTCGAGACGGGAGACTACGAGTTCACGGTCCCGTCCCAGCTGACCCCCCACCCGCCCCGCTGCCCGCTCGAGAGCCCGCCCGACTTCTTCTGAGTCCCCGGCGGGGCCTGCCCGGGGGTGCGCCGTACGCTGGTGGCGGAACCTCCTTGACCCCTGCTCGCGCGCGGGACGAGGGTGGAACCACACGACAGCACTCGAAAGGATTCTCCTATGGCCGAGAAGTACACCCTTCCCGATCTCCCCTACGACTACGCGGCGCTCGAGCCCCACATCTCCGCGAAGATCATGGAGCTGCACCACGACAAGCACCACGCCACCTACGTGGCCGGTGCCAACACCGCCCTGGAGAAGATGGCGGAGGCCCGCGCGAACGGTGACGGCGCCGCCGCGGCCAAGCTGTCCAAGGACCTGCAGTTCAACCTCGGTGGCCACGTGAACCACTCGGTGTTCTGGCAGAACCTCTCCCCCGAGGGCGGCGACAAGCCGACCGGTGAGCTCGCCGCGGCGATCGACGACCACTTCGGGTCCTTCGACGCCTTCCGCGACCACTTCACCGCCGCGGCCACCACGATCCAGGGCTCCGGCTGGGCGATCCTCGCCCTCGAGCCCGTCGGCGGCAACCTGGTCATCGAGCAGATGTACGACCAGCAGAACGGCGTGCCCGTCGCCACGATCCCGCTGCTCCAGCTGGACATGTGGGAGCACGCGTTCTACCTCGACTACCAGAACGTCAAGGCGGACTACGTCAAGGCCTTCTGGAACATCGTGAACTGGGCGGACGTCCAGGAGCGCTTCGAGAAGGCGCGCACCGGGGGCCGGTCCATCATCTGATCCCCGGTCCGCACCGTCGGGCGCCGCGCGCGCCCGACCCCGCGAGCAGAGCCCCCGGACCACGCGGTCCGGGGGCTCTGTGCCGCCCGGACTGGGAGCACCGCGGAGGTCCCGGAGCGTTACCCGGGCGGGGGAGGGGTTCCGGCGGTGGGGCACAATGGCGGGGACCCTGTTCGCACTCGACGACGAGAGCACGAGGACCCCGCATGAGCGACGAGAACCAGCAGTCCGGCCCCATCACGCACGAGGAGATCTTCCGCTCCCACGAGGGCGGGAAGCTTTCCGTGGTCTCGAGGTCCCCGCTGACCACCCGCCGGGACCTGTCCATCGCCTACACCCCCGGGGTCGCCGAGGTCTCCCGGGCGGTGGCCGCGGACCCCGCGATGGCGGCCACCCACACCTGGGCCGGCCGGCTGGTGGCGGTGGTCTCCGACGGCTCGGCGGTGCTGGGCCTGGGCGACATCGGCCCGGCCGCGTCCCTGCCGGTGATGGAGGGCAAGGCCGCCCTGTTCAAGACCTTCGCGGACCTCGACGCGATCCCGATCGTGCTCGACACCCAGGACGTCGAGGAGATCGTGCGCACGGTCAAGCTCCTGCGCCCGTCCTTCGGCGCGGTGAACCTCGAGGACATCTCCGCCCCGCGCTGCTTCGAGATCGAGGCGAGGCTGGTCGAGGAGCTCGACGTCCCGGTGATGCACGACGACCAGCACGGCACCGCCGTGGTCGTCCTGGCCGCCCTGCTCAACGCCGCGACGGTGGTGGGCAAGGACCTGGCCGGGCTCAAGGTGGTGATCGCCGGGGCCGGGGCGGCCGGGATCGCGATCACCGAAATCCTGCTGGCCCAGGGCATCGCCGACGTGGTGCTGATGGACTCCCGCGGCATCGTCTCCCGCGAGCGGGACGACCTCAACGCGATCAAGGCCGGTTACGCGGCGCGCACCAACCCGCGCGGGCTGATCGGCGGGCCCAAGGACGCCCTCGAGGGCGCCGACGTGTTCGTCGGCGTCTCGGGCGGCACGGTCCCCGAGGAGCACCTCACCGAGCTGGCGCCCGAGGCGATCGTGTTCGCCCTGGCCAACCCGGACCCGGAAATCATGCCCGACGTCGCCGCGAAGTACGCCTCCGTGGTGGCCACGGGCCGGTCGGACTTCCCGAACCAGATCAACAACGTCCTGGCCTTCCCGGGCATCTTCCGCGGCGCCCTGGACGCCGGGGCGCGGCGGATCACCCCGGTCATGAAGCTGGAGGCCGCCCGGGCGATCGCGGCGATCGCCGCCGCGGACGGTCTGACCGCGGACCACATCGTGCCCTCCGCCCTGGATCCCCGGGTCGCCCCGGCCGTGGCCGAGGCCGTGGCGGCCTGCGCGCGGGCCGAGGCGACCGTCTGACCCGCTCCGCACCCGCTGACCCGCTCCGCACCCGCTGACCCGCGACGGCCCGGGTGACCACGGCATGCCGTGGTCACCCGGGCCGTCGCGGGTCAGGAGGTGGCGCGCTCAGGCGTAGAAGCGGTTGAGGAAGGTGGCGACCACGGCGGGCCGCTCCTCGCCCTCGATCTCGATCGTGCCGTCGGCCACCAGGTGCAGGCCGTTGCCCTTGACCTCCTGCACGTCGGTGATGGTCACGGTCATGCGGATCCGCGAGCCCACCTTGACGGGAGAGGTGAAGCGGACCTTGTCGAGGCCGTAGTTGACCTTGGTCCGCACGCCGGTGACGTCGAAGAGCTCGGACCACATCGGGATGAGCAGGGACAGCGTCAGGAAGCCGTGGGCGATCGGGGCGCCGAAGGGTCCCTCCTGGGCGCGCTCGGGGTCCACGTGGATCCACTGGTGGTCGTCGGTGGCGTCGGCGAACGTGTTCACCTGTTCCTGGGTGATCTCCCGCCAGGCGGAGTGCCCGAGGCTCTTGCCGACGAGGTTCTTCACCTCGTCGAAGGCGACGACGGTCTGGGGCTGGGTCTGTGCTTCGGTCATGGCGTGTCCTCCGTGGTGGCGTCTGTGGTGTCGGTGGTGGATCGGGTGGTGTCGGGCGGGCGGCTCAGACGAACGCGCTCCGGCCGGTGATCGACCGGCCGACCACGAGCGCGTTGATCTCGTGGGTGCCCTCGTAGGAGTAGACGGCCTCGGCGTCGGCGTGGAAGCGGGCGACGTCGTGGGCCAGGGTGATGCCGTTGCCGCCGACCAGTTCGCGGGCCAGCGCCACGGTCTCGCGCATGTGCAGGCTGATCCACATCTTCGCCAGGGCGGAGTCCTCGTCCCGGTAGACGCCGCCCTCCTGCCGCTCGGCGAGGCCGGCGACCATGGTCAGGGACGCGGTGACGTTGCCGAGCATTCGCGCCAGCTTCTCCTGGACGAGCTGGAAGCCGCCGATCGGGCGGCCGAACTGCTCGCGCTCCCGCACGTAGCGCAGCGCGGCCTCGTAGGCGCCGGCCTGGATGCCGGTGGCGATCCAGGCGACGTCGGAGCGCATGGCGCGCAGCATCGCGGCGACGTCCTTGAACGAGTTCACGTTCCCCAGCCGTTGTGCCTCCGGCACCCGGGCCCCGTCGAGGTGGATGTCGGCGTTCTGCATCATCCGCAGGGACGTCTTGCCGTGGATCTTCTCCAGCCGCACGCCCGGGGCCTGCCGGTCCACGAGGAAGCCCTTGACCTGCCCGTCGGCCTCGTCGCGGGCGAAGACGGCGAGGAGGTCGGCGGTGAAGGCGCCGCCGATCCAGCGCTTGGTGCCCGTCAGCACCCATTCGTCGCCCTCGCGCCGGGCCGAGGTGGCCAGCCCGCCGGCGATGTCGGAACCGTGCTCGGGCTCGGTCAGGCAGAACACCCCGGTCATCTCGAAGGACGTGATCTTCGGGTCCCACGCGGCGAACTGCTCCGGCGTGCCGCCCACGCGGCAGGCCGTGCGGAACAGTCCGGCCTGGGCGGTGTAGAACGTCGCGATCGAGGCGTCGGTGCGGGCCAGCTCGAAGATCCGGAACCCGTGGTACAGGGACCGGGGCTGCCCGCCGTCGGCCGTGAGCTCGGGCGGGGTCATGAGGTCGAGGGCGTGCAGGGAGGGGGCGACCTGATAGGGGAACTCCCCGGCCTCCCAGTACTCGGCCAGCAGCGGTCGCACCTCGTCCTCGAGCACCCGGCGCAGCCGGCGCAGGGGCGCCTTCTCGGCCTCGGTCAGTCTCTCCGCGATCCCGTACGGGTCGCAGTCGGGGTAGAGGCGCCCGGCGTCCGTGCTCATGCCCGTGCCCCGTCGAGGCCGAGCAGGCGCACGGCGTTGTCCTTGAGGATCTTGGGGCGGACCTCCTCGGTGAAGGACTGCTGCTCGAAGGCCCCGAGCCACTTCTGCGGAGTGATCAGGGGGTAGTCGGTGCCGAAGAGCACCTTGTCCTGGAGCATCCGGTTGGAGGCCTTCACCAGGGACTCCGGGAAGTACTTGGGCGACCAGCCGGAGAGGTCGATCCACACGTTGGCCTTGTGGGTGGCGATGGAGTTGGCCTCCTCCTGCCAGGGCACCGAGGGGTGGGCCATGATGACCTGGAGCTCGGGGAAGTCCGCGGCCACCGCGTCCAGCAGCAGCGGGTTGGAGTAGGCCAGTTTGATCCCGCCCCCGCCGGGCAGCCCGGCGCCCATGCCGTTCTGCCCGGTGTGGAACAGGGCGGGGACGCGCAGGTCCTGGATCGCCGCGTAGAGCGGGTAGAACCGCTCGTGGGAGGGGTCGAAGCCCTGCAGGGAGGGGTGGAACTTGAAGCCCTTGACGCCGTGCTCCTCGACGAGCATGCGCGCCCGCTCCACCGCGGCGGGACCCTGGAGCGGGTCCACGGAGCCGAAGGGGATCAGCACGTCGTTGTTGCGGGCCGCGCCGGCGGCGATCTCCTCGATGGAGTTCGGCTCGTGGCCCAGGGCCGTGGTCGCGTCGACGGTGAAGACGACGGCGGCCATCCGCCACTGGCGGTAGCGCTCGGCGATGGTGTCCAGGGACGGGGACCGGTCCTCGGCCTTGAAGTACTTGGCGGACGCCTCGGTGAGCGCGGCGGGCAGGGACGGGTGTCCGTGGTCGGAGCACTCGATGTGCACGTGCATGTCGATCGCGTCGAGGGACGCGAGGTCGAGACCGTACTCGTAGCGCATGGTGGTCCCCCTAGGACTGCTGGGTCGCGGACTCGGGCGCAAGCTCCTCCGGCAGCGGGGGCAGGGTCTCGCCGACCGGCTGCAGGCTGCCCTCGAGGATCGCGGGGAGCTGCTCGCGCAGCGCCTCGAAGGTCCAGCCGCCGTCGCGGTACTCGGTGGCCACGGGGCGGGGGTGGCTGAAGACCTGCAGGCGGTCCCCGCCGGCGCCGATGGCCTGGCCGGTGACGCCCGCGGCGTCGTCGGAGGCGAGCCAGGCGATCAGCCCGGCGACGTCGGCGGCGTTGCCGAAGCCGAGGTCCTTGCGGAAGAAGTCCGGCATCGGCTCGCCGGCCCGGTCGGCCTCGACGGCGGAGCGGAAGAAGGGGATGGTCTCGGTCATGGCGGTGGCGGCCACGGGTATGACGGCGTTGGCGGTGACGCCGGCCTTCTTCATCTCCAGGGCCCAGGTGCGGACCATGCCCACGATTCCGGCCTTCGCCGCCGCGTAGTTGGTCTGGCCGAAGTTGCCGTACTGGCCGGTGGGGGAGCCGATGGTGATGATCCGCCCGGGGACCCCGTTCTCCTTGAAGTACCGGTAGGCCTCGCGGGCGCAGGTGAAGGTGCCGCGCAGGTGCACCTGGATGACGAGGTCGAAGTCCTCGTCGGTCATCTTCAGCAGGGACTTGTCGCGCAGCACCCCGGCGTTGGTGACGAGGACGTCGAGGCGGCCGAAGGCCTCCACCGCACCGTTCACGAGGGCGGTGGCGGTCTCGGTGGAACCCACCGGCGCGACGACGGCGACGGCCCGCCCGCCGGTCTCGGTGATGGAGGCGACGGCGTTCTCGGCGATGGCCTGGTCGACGTCGTTGATCACCACGGCCGCGCCCTGGCGGGCGAGCTCCTGGGCGTAGGCCAGGCCCAGGCCCTGACCGGAGCCGGTGACGACGGCGACCTTGCCGGCGAGGGGGGTGGTGCTCGGGGATGCGGTGCTGTCCTGTGCCATGGGGTGGCTCCTTCGCTGACGGATCGGCGCTCGTGGATCGGCGGACGGGGTGACGCCCGTCACTGCTGCGGGTTCGTCCCCATTCCACCGCTATTCGTTGAAAATGTCAATGGTTAAGAACCTCCATCTATGCTGGGGGCACGGATTCCGTAGACTGGGGTCCCCGGCCCCAGGAGAGACGCTATGACCACGCCCACCGACCCGTCCGCCGGTCTCGAGCGCCTCCTCGAGGCGGAGCTGACGGCGGAGCCGGTCTTCCTGATGGCCCGCGCCGCCTCGACGGGCTCCTCGGCGGCCAACCGGAAGCTGGCGGAGCTGGAGCTGAAGGTGCGCCACTACTCGGTCTTGGCGCTGGCCTGCGGCGAGGAGCAGCTGACGCAGCGCGAGCTCAGCCAGTTCCTGGTGCTGGACCCCAGTCAGATCGTGGCCATCCTCGACGACCTCGAGCGGCGCGGCGCGGTGGAGCGCCGGACCGACCCCCGGGACCGCCGCTCGAAGATCATCGCCCCCACCGCCGCCGGCCGGGAGCTGTACGCCCGGGCCAGGGTCCTGGTGGAGAACTCCACCGCGGAGTCGCTCTCCCCGCTCTCCTCGGCGGAGCGGGAGGAGCTGTCCCGGCTGCTGAAGAAGGTGGCCTTCTGACGGACGGGTCCCCCGGCCCTCGACGACGCCGAGCCCCCGCCCCGCCCCCTCTCCCCGGTCGATCGGGGAGGGCGGTGACGAGGCGGGGGCTCGGTGCCGCAGATGCTCCGCAGCGGGCGGTGCGGGCGGCGTCAGTGCTCGTGGGTCTCCAGGTCGAAGTCCTTGGACTCACGGGTGAGCAGGATGAACACCGCGCTGACCACCGCCATCCCGGCCAGGTACCAGACCACGGGGGCGATGGCCTGCCCGGAGGACGCGTAGATCGAGGCGAGGATCGTGGGGGTGAAGCCCGCCCCGATCAGGGTGGCGAACTGGTAGCCCAGTGACGCGCCGGTGTAGCGCGACGACGTGCCGAACTGCTCCGAGATGAAGGCCGCCAGCGGTCCGTAGATCGCGGCGTGGCAGGCCAGCCCGATGGTGAAGGTCGCGAAGATCAGCAGCACGTTGCCGGTGGCCAGCCACGAGAACATGGGGAGGATGAGGGCGATGAACAGCACCAGCCCCACGACCATGACGGGGCGCCGGCCCAGCTGGTCGGACAGGCGGCCCATGCCGACCACGAAGAACACGCTGAGCACGGAGGCGAGGGCGAAGGCGTAGAGGACCGGCTGCCGGTCGGCGCCGCGCTCGACCGCGTAGGCGACCGCGAAGGTGGCCAGGAAGACCTGGAGGGCGAACCCGGAGGCCCCCGCCAGCATCGTGTAGACCAGGGCGCGGGGGCGGCGCAGCACCTCGACGATGGGCACCTTGCGCTTGGCGGTGGGGCCCTCCGCGGCCTCCTTGGCCAGCGCTGCCTGGAAGATCGGGCTCTCGGACACCTGGGAGCGCACGAAGACGCCCACGGCCAGCAGCAGGACGGACAGCAGGAACGGGACGCGCCAGCCCCACGAGAGGAACTGTTCCTCGGGCATGGCGGCGAACAGGCCCAGGACGAAGGTGCCCAGCGCGGCGCCGGTCGGGGCGCCAGCGTTGGTGAAGGACGCTGCGAACCCCCGCCTGCCCTTCGCGGAGTGCTCCAGGGCCATCAGTGCGGCCCCGCCCCACTCGCCGCCCACGGCGATGCCCTGGCACACCCGCAGGAGGATCAGGATGACCGCCCCCCAGGAACCGATGACGGCGGCGCTGGGGATGAGGCCGATGAGCATCGAGGCGATGCCCATGATCAGCATCGAGATGATGAGCATCTTCTTGCGGCCCAGGCGGTCGCCGAAGTGGCCGAAGACCGCCCCGCCCAGTGGACGGGCCAGGTAGCCGGCGGCGAAGGTGCCGTACGCGGCGATCGTGCCGGCCAGCGGGTCGAGGTCGGTGAAGAACACGTAGGGGAAGACCAGGGCGGAGGCCGAGGCGTAGAGCAGGAAGTCGTAGAACTCGATGGTGGAGCCGAGGTAGCTGGAGAAGATGACCTTGCGCGCCTCTTTGTTCCTGGCGCGGGCGTCCAGGGACGCCAGGGTGTCGGGTGCTGCTGACATGGCGGTTCCTTGCTCTGGGGCGGAGAGAGTGGGTGTGCCGCCGGGACGGGGCTCCGGTGCGGCGGACGGGCCGGCCCCGGTCCTCGGGTGCGTCCGGGTGGTGGTGTGGGCCGACTCACAGTGCGACCATTGGAACAGCAATCAATTGAAGATGTCAACCATTGAGAAGATGACCTAACTGAGGAGGTCTCGCCGGGCCGGGTTCGTCCGGGGGTCTGGACAATGTGATCCAGCTCTCTCTACGCTGGGGGAGTAATAGTGGACTTTTTCAACTATTGGGTTTGACGACTGTTTGAGGAGACGATCGCATGCGCAATCAGGGACTGGGATCCTGGCTCGTCCGGAGGCTCGAGAAGTCCGGGCCCAGGACGGCCGTGATCCACGGCGAGCGCACGCTGACGTACCGGGAGCTGCACGACCGGTCCCGGCGCCTCGCGACGGCCCTGTCCGGCCGGGGCGTGGGCCCCGGGGACCGGGTGGCGTTCCTCGGGGAGAACAGCCCGGCCTTCCTGGAGGCGATGTTCGCCGCGGGAGCGCTCGGCGCGGTGCTCGTCCCCCTCAACACGCGCCTGGCCGTCCCCGAGATCCGCTACCAGCTCGAGGATGCGGACGTCTCGGCGCTGATCCACGACGCCGCCCTGACGGGCCTGGCCGCACCGGCCGCCCGGGAGCTGACGGACGTGGTCCGCTGGGTCGTGGCCGAGGAGGACGTGGACGGGGTCCCCGCTCTCGAGACGGTGATCGCGGCGGCCGAGCCCTGGACGGAGGACGTCCCGGTGGGCCTGGACGACCTCGCCGTGATCCTCTACACCTCCGGGACCACCGGGCGGCCCAAGGGCGCCTGCCTGACCCACGGCAACTTCACCTGGAACTGCTTCAACGTCCTGGTCGACTACGACGTGGCGGCCGACGACGTCGCGCTCATGATCTCCCCGATGTTCCACGTGGCCTCGCTCGGGATGGGGGTGCTGCCGACGCTGCTCAAGGGCGCCACGCTGGTGCTCGAGTCCAAGTTCGTGCCCGGCCGGGTGCTGGAGCTCATCGAGCGCCACCGCGTCACCTGGCTCTCCGGGGTGCCGACCACCTACCAGATGCTGTGCGAGCACCCGGACTGGGACACCACGGACCTCTCCTCCCTGCGCAAGCTCACCTGCGGCGGCTCCGCGGTGCCCATGCGGGTCCTGGACGCCTACGAGAGCCGGGGACTGGCCTTCACCGCCAGCTACGGCATGACGGAGACCTCCCCGGGCGCCACCAACCTCCCCGCCGCGAAGTCCCGCGAGAAGGCGGGCTCCTCCGGGCTGCCACACTTCTTCTCCGACGTGCGGATCGTGGACGCGGCGGGGGAGCCCGCGGCTCCCGGCGAGGCGGGGGAGATCCTGCTCTCGGGGCCCAACGTCATCCGGGAGTACTGGAACCGCCCCGACGCGGCGGGGTCCTTCGAGGGGGAGTGGTTCCACTCCGGGGACCTGGGCTACCTGGACGAGGACGGCTACCTGTTCGTCGCGGACCGGATCAAGGACATGATCATCTCCGGCGGGGAGAACATCTATCCGGCGGAGGTCGAGGCGGCCATCCTCGAGCTGCCGGAGGTGGCCGCCGTGGCGGTCATCGGCGTGCCCGACGAGAAGTGGGGCGAGGTGCCGCACGCCGTCGTCGTGCCCCAGGAGGGGCGGGAGCTCACCGCGGGGACGATCCAGGAGCACCTGGCCGGTCGGCTGGCCCGCTACAAGGTGCCCAAGACGCTGAGCCTCGTGGACGAGATGCCCCGCACCGCGTCCGGCAAGATCCGCAAGAACGTCCTGCGCGAGCAGGCCGCCGGCTGAGGCGCGGGACCGGTCGCGCGCCGTCCGGGCTGGACGCGTCCACGACTTTTCATTAGCCTCCCCAGCACGGCCCGATGGCCGGACTCCTGTCGGGGGACAGGGGGGACTGGGGGGAGATCGAGTGGGAAAGAGACTGCTGACCTGCGTGGTGACGGCCGTGACGGCGGCGTCCGTCGCGCTGACCGTGCCGGCCGCGGCGGCCGTGACGCTGCGCCCGGACGGCACGGGCTCCGTCGGCCGGGAGGACGTCCTGCGGGCCGTGGGCTGGACCAACGACCGGCTGCAGACCTCCGCCGCGGAGCTGGACCTCGTCGCGGAGACGGTCACCGTGGCCACCGCGTCGTGGGAGTGCGTGCAGGAGCTCACCGGCGCCGTGGCCGTGCAGGAGCGGCGGACGACGATGACCGCCCGGGCGGACCTGGTCGCCACTGTGCAGCGGAGCTCCGTGACGGGTGCCGTCACGGGTTTCGAGCTGCAGGGCTTCGCCGAGGACGCCGTGTCCGTCTCCGTGGTCGAGGGCCCCGACCTCGACGCCTGCCCGGGGAACGGGAACGGGAACGGGGGCGGGGCCTGGTCCCGGGTGCCCCGGTCCACCGAACGGGCGCAGGCGCACGAGGGGCCTGCCCTCGAGGTCGTCCACGACGGGGTGGGGCACCCGGTGCCCACCGAGCGGGAAGAAGTGGCCTGAGGGGCGCGCTGCGCGGCACCGCATGTGTCGTCGCAGGTCGGACGGGGGGTCACAGATGGGTCACGCCGCTGGATCGGCCCCCGTGCCTGCATTAGCGTTCGGAAAAACGATCCGGGAGCGCGTCCCCGGTGTCGGGGGACAGGGGATTGGGGAAGCACATGCACAAGGTCATCGTGGTACTGGCGGCTCTCGCGGCGGCGGGGGTGTCGATCGGGCTGGCGGCGCCGGCCTGGGCGGCCACGCAGCTCCACGAGGACGGCACCGGCTTCGTGACCGGCGCCGACGCCCGGGCCGCGCTCGGCTGGGACGACGAGACGCTGCAGGCCAATGCGGCCTCGCTCGAGTTCGTGGCGGAGACCGAGTCGGTGACCGAGATCTCGTGGGAGTGCGTGCAGCCGGGGACCGCCGAGGTCCTGACGCGGCGGACGGACCTGGTGATCACCGAGACCCGGGGGATCGCGAGCACGCCGAGCACGCTGTGGTGGCGGACGGTCGTCGGGTTCCGGCTGGAGGGCTTCGACGGCCGGGGCGCCTCGAGCGCGGTCCCCGAGGGCCCCGCGCCCCACTCCTGCCCGGACCCTTCCTGGGTCCTGGTGCCGGAGAGCTCGCGGACCGCGGAGCAGAAGGGTGAACCGGTCCTGGCGGTCGTGCACGCCGGGGTGCAGCACCCGGTGCCGGTCGCGCTCCCGGTCCCGGTCGGCTGAGCGCGTTCAGCCGTGCGCCGCGACCAGCCGCTCGACGACGTCCCGGGCCGCCGCCACGATCCCGTCCAGCTGTTCCGGGGTGACCTCGGCGGACAGCGTGAACCGGACCGCGGTGGTGGCGACCTCGGCGGGGAAGCCCATGGCGGTCAGCACGTGGGAGGCCTCGGTGTCCCCGGCCGCGCAGGCCGAGCCCGAGGAGACGAGCAGCCCGCGGGCCTCCAGGTCCACCAGGACCGTCTCGCCGTTGACGCCGGGGAAGCAGAACGAGGCGTTGCCGGGCAGCCGCGCCGCCGGCCGCTCCCGGGGGTCCGGACCGGTCAGCACGGCCGACGGGACCGCGGACAGGATCCCGGTGATCAGCCGGTCCCGGAGGGCGGCGAGCCGGGCCGCCCGGTCCGGGCGCTCCTCGGCGGCGAGCCGCAGGGCGGTGGCGAGACCCACGGCGCCCGCCACGTTCGAGGTCCCGGAGCGCCGGCCGCGCTCGTGCCCGCCGCCGCTCAGCAGCGGGCGCAGGGGGGTCCCGCGGCGCAGGAACAGCACCCCCACGCCCTTGGGCCCCCCGATCTTGTGCCCGGCGAGGCTCAGCGCCGCCACGTCGAGCGCTTGTACGTCCAGTTCCAGCGACCCGGCCGTCTGGACCGCATCCGTATGGAACGGGACGTCCCGCGCCCGAGCCACCGCAGCCAGGTCGGCGATCGCCTGGACCGTACCCGTCTCGTTGTTCGCATGCATCACGGATACCACTGCGGTGCCCGGACGAACAGCCCTCTCCAGGGCGGCGGGGTCCACTAACCCCTCGGCGGACACGCCCAGCTCGGTGACGTCGAAGCCGTTCCAGCGGGCCAGGTCCCGGGCGGAGTCGAGCACGGCGTGGTGCTCGACGGCGCTCGTCACCACGTGCGTGCACGCGGGGTCCCGGTCCCGGCGGCCCAGGGCGATGCCCTTGACGGCCAGGTTGTCGGCCTCGGTCCCGCCGGACGTGAACACGACCTCGGCGGGCCGGCAGTTCAGCACCTGCGCGACCGTCCCGCGGGCCCGGTCCAGCCCGGCCAGCGCCCGCCGGCCCGCGTCGTGGTGGCTCGAGGCGTTGCCGAACTCCTGCGTGAGATAGGGCCACATGGCCTCCAGGACCTCCCGCCGGACGGGGGTGGTGGCGGCCGAGTCGAGGTACAGCACCGTCATCCCGTCCCGGTGCCGTGGCCGAGCCCGATGTCGAGGCCCAGGTCCAGGTTGCGGGCGGAGTGGGTGAGCGCGCCCACCGAGATGACGTCCACCCCGGTGGCCGCGATGTCCCCGACGGCCTCCAGGCTCACGCCGCCGGAGGCCTCGACGGTCGCCCGGCCGTCGATGATCGCCACGCCGCTCACGAGGTCGTCCAGCGAGAAGTTGTCGAGCAGGATCGTGTCCGCGCCGCCGGCCAGGACCGCCTCGATCTGGTCGAGCCGGTCCACCTCCACCTCGAGGTGCACCGTGTGAGGGAGACGACGGCGCAGCTGCCGCAGGGCGCCGGTCAGGTCGGTGCCGTCGGCCGTGAGCAGGGCCAGGTGGTTGTCCTTGGCCATCACGGCGTCCGAGAGGGAGTGCCGGTGGTTGTGCCCGCCCCCGCTGAGCACGGCGTGCTTCTCGATCGCCCGCAGCCCCGGGGTGGTCTTGCGGGTGTCGGCCACCCGGGTGCGGGTGATCGTGCCGGACGGGAGGTTCGCGGCCTGCTCCACGCGGGCGACCGTCTCCTCGACGGCGGCGACGTAGCGGGCGGTCAGGGTGGCGATCCCGCACATCCGCTGGGTCAGGTTCAGGGCCACGCGCTCGCCGGTCAGCACGGCTCGGGCGGGACCGGTCACCACGGCCAGGGTGTCCCCGGTCTCGAAGCGGTCGCCCTCGGCGGAGACCAGCTCGACGGCCACCGCGGGGTCCGCGGCGGCGAACGTCGCGGCGAAGACCTGTCCGCCGGAGAAGACGCCGGCCTCGCGCGCCACGAGCGCGGCCCGGGCGGTGGTGCCGGCGGGGATGAGGTGCTCGGAGGTGATGTCGCCCCAGGGCGCGTCCTCGGCGAGCCCCCGCTCCACGACCTCGGTGATGGCGGCTCGGGTCAGCATGCGGGGATCCTCTCCGGTAGGTCGAACATGTCGATGGAAGTATGCGCGCTGATCAGCGCCGGGACAGTGGCCTCGTCCGGGGCAGAGTCCAGGCGCCAGAACGTGCGCCGCGCGCGGGCGGGATCGGGCGCCGGGTAGTCCTCCCGGAAGTGGGCGCCCCGGGACTCGGTGCGGTGCAGGGCCGCGGCGGTCACGGCGCGTCCCACGGTCAGCAGGTTCCGGTCCTCCACTGCACGGCGGGAGAGACCGGCGGGTGTGCGGAAGCCGGCCAGCCGCCGGGCCAGCGCCTCGAGCCGCGAACGGTCGCGCAGGACGCCGGCGCCCGCCCACATGGCGTCCTGGAACTGCCCGCGGTCGAACGGCACGGTGTTCCCCTCGGCCGGCACAGCACTCCCGTCGAGCCGCTCGGTGTCCCCGTCGACCGCTCGGCCGGTCCCCGGCGCGTCCGTGCGCAGCGCGTCCGCCTGCAGTGCGTCGGCCACGCGGGCCCCGAAGACGGCGCCCTCCAGCAGCGAGTTGGAGGCCAGCCGGTTGGCGCCGTGCACGCCCGTGGCCGCGCACTCGCCCACGGCGTAGAGCCCCGGGACGGTGGTGCGGCCGAGGCCGTCGGTGGCCACGCCGCCCATCAGGTAGTGGGCCGCCGGGGTGACCGGGACCGGTTCGCGGGACCAGTCGAGGCCGTGGGCCCGCAGCGCGGCGTCGATCGTGGGGAAGCGCCGGGCGAGGAACTCGGCGGTCGTGCCGCCCCCGTGCGCGCCGGGGCCGGACGGGCTCAGCGCGGTGCAGTCGAGCAGGACCGGCAGGCCGTCCTGGGCCAGGGATCGGCGGGCGTTCTCCCGGGCCACCACGTCGCGGGGGGCGAGCTCCGCGCGCGGGTGCACGTCCTCGAGGTAGCGCCGGCCCGTGCTGTCCCGCAGCACCGCGCCCTCGCCGCGGACGGCCTCGGAGACCAGGAAGCAGCCCGGGGCGGCGAGGGCGGTCGGGTGGAACTGCACGAACTCCAGGTCCGCCACGGCGGCGCCCGCCCGCAGGGCCGCGGCGATGCCGTCACCGGTGGCCACGGCCGGATTGGTGGTGTGGGGGTAGA
The DNA here is from genome assembly GCF_040981075.1 of Kocuria sp. CPCC 205263. NCBI lineage: Bacteria > Bacillati > Actinomycetota > Actinomycetes > Micrococcales > Micrococcaceae > Kocuria > Kocuria sp. CPCC 205263. Next base: position 187,469 of record NZ_JAVKPV010000006.1, read on the forward strand.
GCTGTCCGGCCCCGCCGGTCGCGAGCACCACGGCGTCCGCGGCCAGTTCGTGGAGCCGGTCCCCGGGACCCGCCAGGACGAGGGCTCCGGCCGCGCGGCCGCCGGGGCCGAGCACGAGGTCGACCAGCATGGTGTGCCGCAGGACCGTCAGTCGCCCCGCGGCCTCGGCCGCCAGCGCGGCGGCGAGGAGGGCGCGCTGGATCTCGCGGCCCGTCGCATCGCCGCCGGCGTGCAGGATCCGGGGCACGGAGTGGGCGCCCTCGAGACCCTCGAGCCAGGGGGAGTCCGGGCCGGCCGCGCGGTCGAGGGCCACACCGCGGGCCACGAGCTCATCGATCGCGGCCGCCGAGTCGCGCACGAGCACGCGCACGGCGTCGTCGTCGCACGTCCCCGCCCCCGCGGCGAGGGTGTCCTGGACGTGCAACTCCTCGGAGTCGCGGGGCTGGCCGGCCGGGAGCGCGGCCGTCATGGCCGCGATCCCTCCCTGCGCGCGGGCCGTGCCGGTCTCGTCCAGGGCGTCCTTGCTCAGCAGCGTCACGTCGAGTCCGTGGCCCACGGCGCCCAGGGCCGCGGTGAGGCCGGCGATGCCGCTGCCCACCACGAGCACGCGCGGTGCCGGGTTCGTGCTCACCGCGGCAGCGCCGCCAGCATCCGCTCGAGCGCCACCTCGGCGTCCCGGGCGGTCGCGGCGTCCACGGAGATCCGGTTGATCACGCGCCCGGCCACGAGCTCCTCGAGCACCCACGCGAGGTAGCCGGGGTGGATCCGGTACATCGTGGAGCACGGGCAGATCACCGGGTCCAGGCAGAAGATCGTGTGCTCGGGGTGCTGGTCGGCGAGCCGGTTGACCATGTTGATCTCGGTGCCGATCGCGAAGGTGCTGCCGGGCTCGGCGGCCTGAATGGCCTTGCGGATGTGGTCGGTGGAGCCGTTCTCGTCGGCGGCGTCGACCACGGGCATGGGGCACTCAGGGTGCACGATCACCCGCACGCCGGGGTGCTCGGCGCGGGCCTTCTCGATCTGGGCCACGGTGAAGCGGCGGTGCACGGAGCAGAAGCCGTGCCAGAGGATCACCTCGGCGTCCTGCAGGTCCTGCGCGGTGTTCCCGCCGAGGTCCTTGTTGGGGTTCCACATCGGCATCCGCTCGAGCGGGATCCCCATGGCCTTGGCGGTGTTGCGGCCCAGGTGCTGGTCCGGGAAGAACAGCACCCGCCGGCCGCGCTCGAAGGCCCACTCCAGGACGGTCGCGGCGTTGGAGGAGGTGCACACGATGCCGCCGTGGCGGCCGCAGAACGCCTTGAGCGCCGCGGAGGAGTTCATGTACGTCACGGGGACCACGGTCTGCCGGCCGTCGTCGTCGGTCTCCCCGAGGACGTCCATGAGCTGCTCCCAGGCCTCCTCGACGGAGTCCTCGTCGGCCATGTCCGCCATGGAGCAGCCGGCGGCGAGGTTGGGCAGGATCACGGACTGGTGCTCGTCGGAGAGGATGTCGGCGGTCTCGGCCATGAAGTGCACGCCGCAGAACACGATCGCCTCGGCCTCCGGCTTGCTCCTGGCGGCGCGGGCCAGCTGGAACGAATCGCCGAGGAAGTCGGCGTGCTTGACGATCTCGTCCCGCTGGTAGAAGTGTCCGAGCACCACCACGCGCTCGCCAAGGGTCTGCTTGGCGGCGGTGATCCGCCCTTCGAGCTCCTCGGCGGAGGCGCGCTGGTACTCCTCGGGGATCACGGGCTGGGCGGGGGCGCCGGCGGGCACTACGTCGTCCTCGGAGGCCCCGGGGCCATAGCCGGCGGAGACGGCGGGTGCGAAGTCCCAGGGGTTCGCGGAGAGGTCGGTGCTGCAGGTGCTCGAGGCCGGGGCGGTTCCCGGCAGGCCGGCCGGCTTCTCGGTCAGCAGGTCGATGCGGGTGGCGACGGAGGTCATGTCTGCTCCTGGGTGCTGCGGCCGGCCGGGGTGCGGTCGGCGAGGTCGAGGTCGTGGTTGTAGCGGTAGAGCCGGGGTGGGCGATGACGAGTGCCCTCCAGGCGGGTGCCGGTGTCGAGGACGGCGCCGGACGCGAGCACCTGGCGCCGGAAGTTGGCCGGGTCCAGGGGGGTGCCGAGGATCGCCTCGTGCACCTCCCGCAGGGCGGCGAGGGTGAAGGTCTCGCCGAGGAAGGAGTGGGCCACGCGGCTGTAGGTGATCTTGTTGCGCAGCCGGTAGAGGGCGTAGTCCACGATGTCGCTGTGGTCGAACGCCAGCGGCGGCAGCTCGGTGGTGCGCATCCACGTGACGTTGAGGTCGGCGTGGAGGTCGGAGGTCTGGTCGGTGCGGATCGAGGCCCAGTAGACGATCGAGACGACGCGCTCCTCGGCGTTCGCCGAGCGGGTCAGGCCGCCGAAGGCGTAGAGCTGCTCGAGGTAGCCGGGCTGCAGACCGGTGGTGAGTTGCAGGGACCGGGCGGCGGAGGCCTCGAGGTCCTCGTGCGGCTGGAGCGGTCCGCCGGGCAGGGCCCACATCCCCCGGAAGGGGTCGCGGATGCGGCGGACGAGGGGCAGCCAGAGTTCCTTGCCGCCGTCGGGGCCGGTGTCGCGGGCGGCGAAGATGACGGTCGACACCGCCAGTTCCACGTTCTGTGCGGTCATCGTCACCTCCCTCACGTCCAATGCCTTCTGGTTCCAGCGACTATAACACTGTTCGAGTCGGAGTGACATTAACGAAGTCGTGACCATGGGGCCGCTGACCAAACCCCATGAAAACGCGGGTTTCAGCATGTCCACAGGGGTTGCTCCCGCACAGTGGGGGGCGCTTACCATCTGACCCATCCAGCCGGCCCGTCCGGCCGTGGCAGAGCGAAGCGGGGAACTTCATGGTGCGGTCCAGCCCAGTCGGCACGGTGGTTGGGGGCGTCGTCCTGGCGGCACTGCTCCTCACGGGATGCGGTCCCGACGACGACGGCGCCGCGGCGTCCCCTTCCAGCACTGCCTCATCGGCTGCGACGAGCTCATCGGAGCCTGGTCCGGACGCCACTCCCGCCGACTACGTGCCGGCCTCGCTCGACGGGCCCGCGCAGAACGTGCCGAAGCCCGTCATGCCGGATCTGGCGAAGGAGGAGTCCCGGGACGGGGCGCAGGCCTTCCTCGACTACTGGTCCGACGCCATGTGGTACGCGAATCAAACGGGTGACACTTCTTACATTCGAGAAGTTGTTAGTGAAGCATGTGAATTGTGCGACGATCAATTTGCTGTAATTGAAAATGTATATGATGAAGGTGCCTGGTTTATGGGGGGGCAGGGAGAATATTCTTCTGCAAGAATCGACCCTCTCACCAGCTGCCGACGGAATTTACAAGCCAATTGCACTGTCGAATTCAGAAGGAATTAAGCTTATCGAGGATGGGGAGGTCACGTATGAGGCCCATCCGCGCACAGGTGAGGGGGACCCATTCCCAGTATATTTAGATTACGAGAATGGCAAATGGGTCTACATAACAGCGGCCAATATGCCAGGTACTGGTGTGGAGAATGGCTAACAGGGCACGCATGGGCGCGCTTTTATGCGCACTAATCTGCATTCAGGCACTTCCGGCTTACGGCACGTCTGACGATTCATCTCGGCTTGCCGATCGAGTAGCTGGCGTGGGAAGTGGGCATTCCATTCCCGGCCAGCGCAATGCCGATATCTCGAAGTCGACGACTGCTGTCGCAGACGGGGACAAGATGAAACTGGAGGTCCGGCTCGATGAGGGACCGCCGATTGTGGTCGGCAATGACCACCAACAAGGTTCAGTTGTCGTGGGTGCTGCCCCGGTCGACTACGACCCTGACGAGGACCCCGCTTTTCAGAAGGCGCTCCGCCAGTACCTGAGCGACCAGGGCGTCGACCGGCCGTTCAACCCGGACACGATCGCGCAGTCGAAGCAGCAGACGTTCGGTCTGCAGAACCCGTGCACCAACCGGACCGGCGACATCCTCGAGGACTGCCTGGCCGAGCGGGACTGCACCACGGCCGACGGTGGGGAAGGCGTCTACATGAACGTCGTCGTCCGGCAGGGAGAGGGGCCCAGCACGCCGTGGGGCGAGCCCATGTGCGTGGCGGTCGCCGAGGCGGAGGGCGGCGAGGAGGTCGTGGAGCTGCCGACCTTCACCCTGCAGGACTTCAGGACGCTCGCCGTCGCGCCCGCGGCCAGTGCCGTCCAGCCCGCGCCCGACACGCTGCGGGGCATACACACCAACGTCTGGGCGGAGGCCCGCCCCCAGCAGTTCAGCACCGAGCTGGGTGGCTTCCCGGTCGAGGTGCGCGCCGTGCCGGTCCAGTACGCATGGGACTACGGCGACGGGACCGCGCTCGGGCCGACCGAGCTCAGCGGCGCCCCGCTCGCGGAGGGGGCGTGGGACGTGGAGACCGACACCAGCCACGTCTACACGGAGACGGGTGACTACGCCGTCTCGCTCACCACCTGGTTCTCCGGCGAGTACTCCGTGGCCGGTGGACCATGGCTGCCCGTGGCGGGGCTCAACGACGTCGCGAGCGCGCCCGTGCCGATCAGCGTCTGGCGCTCCACGGTGCGCAACTACGCGGACGACTGCCTCGAGAACCCGCAGGGCACCGGCTGCTGATTTCCGCGCCGGCCGGTGCGCCGTCGGATCCTGGTGGGATGATCGTTGCACATGGTTCTCCGGTTCCCGGAGCACCCGGTCAGCGGTCCCGCCGGTGCTCGTGCGCCGGGCGAGGAAAGGGGCGGAACAGTGACGATCTCCGGTCCGTGGGTGCTCCACTTCAGCTGGGGCTGCACCGACGACTACGGCAGGGTGGGCCTCGTGTTCGACCCGGACGGCACCTTCTCGGGCGGCGGGTTCTCCGGCGCCTGGCGGCAGCAGGACGGCACCCTGCTGCTCCGCTTCGCCGACGGCCCCGCGCAGTACGGCGGCACGGTCACCGGCACGGCGGGAGCAGGGGCGATGTCCTCCTTCGACGGCTCGCCGGGCGGCTGCTGGTACCTGGCCAGGCAGGGATCCGCCGGTGGGCCGGCATCCGCGGACAGCAGCGCCGGGCAGCCGGCGGACGTCGCCGGGCGGAGGCTGGACTCCACGGGGACGGCGCCCGGTGCGCCGGACGGCCCGGGGACGGCGCCCGGTGAGCTGGACGCCGCGGGCAACAGGATCTGATGCGGAGAGGTGGGGAAGCGATGACCACGGACCACGGACACGGACACCGGCACGGAGCGTTCTGCGGGGTCATCCCGCCGTACGTGCACGAGCAGATGGCGGTGCACGGGGACGAGCAGACCCGCAGGAACGCCCTGGCCGCGCTGGCCGTGGACACCACGGTCCGGGCGGAACGGCTGATCGCCGACCTCACTGCGCGGGCCGTCGCGGCGCAGGCGACCGCCCACAGGGAGCGGAAGGTCCACTCGGCCGGCAACACCGCGGAGCTCCCGGGAACGCTCGTGCGCTCGGAGGGAGCCCCCGCCAGCGGGGACCCCGCCGTGGACGAGGCGTACGACGGGCTGGGTTCCACGTTCGACCTCCTGCAGGAGGTCTTCGGGCGCAACTCCCTCGACGACGCCGGCATGCCCCTGCTCGGCACGGTGCACTACCAGGAGAAGTACAACAACGCGGCGTGGGACGGCCGGCAGATGATCTTCGGGGACGGCGACGGCCAGTACTTCAACCGCTTCACCGCCGCCGTGGACGTCATCGGGCACGAGCTCGCGCACGGCATCACCACGCACGAGTCCGACCTGCTGTACATGTACCAGTCCGGGGCGCTCAACGAGCACTTCTCCGACGTCATCGGGGCCATGGTCAAGCAGTACGTGGCCGTTCCCCGCCAGACGGCGGCGGACGCCGACTGGATCATCGGTGCAGGCCTGTTCACGAGCGCCGTCAACGGGGTGGGCCTCCGCTCGATGAAGGCACCCGGCACCGCGTTCGACGACGACGTGCTCGGCAAGGACCCGCAGCCGGACCACATGTCCCGCTTCGTGCACACCCTGGACGACAACGGCGGGGTGCACATCAACTCCGGCATCCCGAACCGGGCGTTCTGCCTCGCGGCGACCGGACTGGGCGGCCACAGCTGGGACAGGGCCGGCCGGATCTGGTACGCCGCGATGCGTGATCCCGAGCTGCGGCGCCTGCGGTGGGTCGCGCAGTTCAAGGACTTCGCGGGCCTCACGATCGAGCACGCCGCCGCCCTGTTCGGACCCGCGGAGCAGGCCGTGGTGGCGGACGCCTGGCAGCAGGTGGGGGTCGCGCCCGAGGCGGCCCGGTCCGTGGGCGCCCTCGCGGACGAGTGGGTGCTCCAGTACAGCTGGGGCTGCACGGACTCCTCCGCGCGGGTGCATCTGAGCTTCCACGACAACGGCTCGTTCACCGGAGAGCTGTCCGGCCAGTGGCACCAGCAGGACGGCACCCTGCTCCTGTCCTTCGACGCCGGTGCGGCCCGGTACACCGGCACGCTGGTGGGCGACGTCGCCACGGGTGCCATGACCACGTTCGACGGAGCGGACGGGTGCTGGCGCCTGACCCGGAAGGGCGCCACGGGTATAGTCGGGAACTGATTCCTCACCGGCCCCGCCGGTCCCCGCGCGGGCCCGGTCCGGGCCATCCGCGTCCGACGGAGGGACGGTGCCGTCCATGGCGAGAGTCAGCTACCGCCTCGAGGGAGGCCTCGCGTACTTCCCCGGGCTGGCCGTGGAGCGGAGCTTCGAGACCGAGTCCCTGCCCCGGGCGCAGCAGGACGCGCTCCTCGACCTCTTCGAGACCGTCCTGGCGCACCGGCTGGGATCGACCGCCCCGACGACCCGTCAGGGGGCGGCCGACCAGCAGTCCTACGTGATCGAGATCCAGGAGAGCTCCGGCGTCCAGCGCCTCGTGGTGAGCGAGTTCGACCAAGACCCGGCGGCGCAGGAGCTCGTGGCGCGGCTGCGCGACTGCGCCGACCGGTGCGAGCCTGGCGGGGGTCAGTGAGGCGGACCCGGAGCGTCACCCGCAGGACGGCACGGCACGGATCGCCGGACCACCCGGAGGTCATCCGGGGTCATTCCCGTCGCTGAAGATGCTCCTGGGGTGTGGCGTCAGCCCCCGCAAAGACATCGCCCCTTATCAGAGGGTTCTTGCGTGGCTACAATCGGCCGGACGTCACCGCCGCGCCCACCGCCAGGAGTCCCAGATGTCCCACCGATCGCGCGCTCGTTCCGTCACCCTGCTCACGGCGGCCGCTCTGGTCGTCTCGGGGAGCCCGGCCCTCGCGGTCGGGCCTCCGCGGGTGCTGCAGCAGCCCGGTGCTCCTCCCGTGGTGCCTGCCGCCGAGCAGGTGGCGGCCACGGCCGAGACCTACCCGGAGGCGGACACGAACGTCTACACCGTCTCGGTCACCCGCAACGGAGCTCCCGAGGAGCGCGACAGCTTCGCCCCGGACGTGCAGGAGGTGGTCGACGCCGCGCTGGACGACCTGAAGTCCCTGGGCTCCTCTCCCGGGGCCCCTCTGCTGGTCCTCAACCCCTTCGGCACCAACACCACCGGCGTGCACGCCCAGTTCGAGACCGAGGGCAGCGGCACCCTGACGTACACCGTCGGCTCTCCCGGCACCGAGGACTTCACGCGCGTCGCCAAGGACCACGACCCGAGCGCCGCGTCGTTCGAGGGGCAGCTCATCGGGGTGGTCCCGGGCGCCGAGAACACCGTGACCACCACCTGGCAGCCCGACGACGGCGGACCCACGGAGTTCTCGTTCACCATGACCGCTCCGCCGAGCGCCTCGGGCGACCGCACGACCCTCGACCGCACCGTGGAGGGCAACGCCGAGGAGCTCACCGAGGGCCTGTTCGCCGTCATGGGCCTGAAGCGCCACCTCGACTACACCCTGCTCTACGACAACGCGGGGGTGCTGCGCGCCGAGTTCGACCTCGACGGCTACCGCACGGACCGGCTGGAGTTCTACGGCGACACCATGGTGACCACCGTCGGCAGGAACGAGGTCGCCCGGATCGACGGCCTCGGCCGGGTCGTGGCCACCCACGTCCTGGCGGGCTTCGAGATGCACCACGACTTCGACGTCACCGACGACGGCAAGGTCGTGACCCTCGCGACGGAGACCGCCAAGGGCAGCGTGGAGGACGTCCTGGTGTCCCTGGACCTCGAGACCGGGACCTACGAGAAGACGGTCGACTTCACGGAACTGCTCGCCGGCTACAAGTCCCGCACCCGGCCCTACGGCCCGAACACGGTGGACGACTGGCTGCACCTGAACTCGGTCGACTGGTCCCCGGACGGCGACTCCGTGATCGTCAGCGCGCGCGAGAACTCCGCGATCCTGAAGGTCGACGACGTCCACGGGAACCCCGCGGTCGACTACATCATCGGTCAGCGGGAGGTCTGGGCCGGCACCGAGGCCGAGGACCTGCTCCTCGAGAAGGCGGGGGACTTCCCCGACACCGGCGGACAGCACTCGGTGGTGCGCCACGACGACGCGGCGCTGGCGGACGGCCAGTACTACCTCACGATGTTCGACAACTCGTTCTGGAGCATGAGCAGCCGTCCGGACTACACCGGTCCCGTGCCTGCTGGGACCTCCCCCGTGGCCACGGCGGACCCCTCTCTCCGCTCGGAGTACCGGAAGTACCTCGTCGACGAGAACGCGGGGACCTACACCGAGGTCGAGGCCGTCCCCGTGCCCTACTCCGCGATCGTCAGCAACGTGCAGGACCTCGGCGGTCCGCTCGTGGTCAACAGCGGCCAGGCCCTGACGTTCGCCGAGCACGACGCCCAGCGCGAGGTCATCGCCCGCTTCGACTACGCCCTCGAGGGGCCGACCGAGGACGACTTCGCCTACCGGGTGCTGAAGTACGGGTTCGACGACTTCTGGTTCGCCGCGCCCTGAGCCGGCGCGCTCATGCCGGCGGACACGGGCGGCACCACCTGGGCCACCGCCCAGGAAACCTGCTTCAGCTCGGGTTCAGCAGGAGGTGGTTGGCTGAGTGGTGCGAGGGGGAATCCCCGGGACACAGGGAGAAGCTGACGGTCCCGGTCGAGGGTTGGAGAGCCGCGACCGGGACCCGTCCCGGAGGCCGGACCCCGTGCGCGTCCGAGGAGTTCGCGCGCGGGGCTCCGGACCCTCGCCCGCAGGGTCGACGCCCCGTAGAGTGCGACTCCTGGCACCGGAAGCAGGCCCTGCCTCCCGGTGCGCAGTGCAGGACGTCCCGCTCGAAGCCCCACCCGACGACACCGGAGAACACCGTGCCCATCAGCGCCACCGACTACGCCCACGTCCGGCTCACGGTCACCGACATCGACCGCTCCCGCGCCTTCTACGACGCGGTCTTCGGCTTCCCGGTCGCCTTCGAGGCTCCGCCGGCGGACGCCGACCAGGAGACGAAGGACCAGTTGTCCTTCCTCTTCGGAGGCGTGATCTACCGGTTCGGCGGTGGCCTCCTGGGCCTCCGGCCGGTGGCACCGGACGGGGACCGGCACGACGAGGACCGGGTGGGCCTGGACCACCTGTGCTTCACCGTGGCGTCGCTGGCCGACCTCCGGGACGCCGTCGTCGTCCTGGACGACCTGGGGATCGCCCACGAGGGGATCAAGGACATCGGCGTGGGCCACATCCTGGAGTTCCGCGACCCGGACGACATCGCCCTGGAGCTCCTCGCCCCGGCCGCCGGCGCCCAAGACGCCTGATCCGCGGGCTCCTCACCCCTGCCCCATGGACTCCGCCCACTCGGCGACCCGTGCGCTGCTCTGCTCCTCGGAGAGGTCCTCGACCCGGGTCATGATCGACCAGCGGACGCCGAACGGGTCGCGGATGCTGCCGTAGCGGTCGCCCGAGACGAACGTGCTGACGGGTTCGCGCACGGTGGCGCCGGCGGCGACGGCACGCGCCACCACGTCGTCGACGTCCGGGACGTAGAGGCCCAGCGAATAGCAGTCGTCGCCGCCCGCGGGCGGGGCCACGAGGTGGAAGTCGGGGTTCACCTCGCCCAGCTGGAGCCGTCCGTCGCCGAGATCGATGGTCGCGTGCACGACGACGGGAGTCCCGTCCGGCCCGGGCATGTCGGTGCGGTCGAGGAGGGCGGCCCCGAAGGTGCGGGTGTAGAAGTCGAGCGCCGCGGCCGCGTCGACCACCGCGATGAACGGGGTCAGGGAGGTGAACCCCCGGGGGGTCCCGTCGGTGGTGTGTGCTCCGGTGACCCCACGGAGGTTCTGTTCTGTGCTCATACTCCGAACCTAGGCAGCCGGTGCCGGCCGGTCTTGAAGATTCCCGCCACCCTCGGGTGATTACGCTCGTGCCATGAGCGAGCCGCCCACCACGCGGGGCCACCTCACCCCGGGACCGCACGCCACGGTCGTGCGCCTGCCCGCGCCCGACGACGTCGCCCACCTCGTCCGCCAGGTGTGGATCCCCGAGTGGGACCTGCCGGCGGGGGAACGGGCCGAGCAGCTGGTGCTGGGCTATCCGGCGAGCAACGTGGTGGTCGAACCGGACGGGGTGGCGCTGCACGGGCCCACGAGCCGTGCGTCCACCCGGGTGCTCACGGGCCGGGGCTGGGCGGTCGGCGCGCTGCTGCGCCCGGCGGGGGTCCTGCTGTTCACGGAGCACCCGGCGGACCTGCTCGACGGGTCCGCGCCCGTCAGTGCGCCCGGGCTGCGCTCCGCCGTCGCGGAGGCCATGGCGGGGGCCGATGCGGCCGGGCGGTGGGTACGTCCGGCGGATCCGCCCGGCGGAACGGAGTCCGTCAGCGCGCCCGGGCTGCGCTCTGCCGCCGCGGGGGCTGTGGCGGGTGCCGACCCGGCCGGCCGGCATCTGCGGGCGGCGTCCCTGCTCGTGGACCACGTCCGGGCGCTGGCGGCGGGGGTGCCCCCGTCCGCGGCGCGGGACGGTGCCCTGGCCAACCGCATGGTCGACCTCCTCGATGCGGGGACCGTCGCGCGGAGCCCGGCCGGCCTGGCCCGGCAGCTGCACGTGTCCGAGCGCTCGCTGCAACGGCTCGCGGCCCGGTTCGTGGGGATGCCGCCCCAGCTGCTGCTCCGTCGTCGTCGGCTCCAGGAGGCGGCCGAGCGGATGCGCGCGGACCCTGCCGCGGACCTCGGGGCGCTCGCCGCGGAGCTGGGCTTCGCGGACCAGTCCCACCTCACCCGGGAGTTCCGGTCGGTGCTGGGCGCCACTCCGCGCGGCTACGGCCGCGCCCGGTCCGGCCGGGAGGGCGGATGAGGAGTCCGGGGACCCGGGGCGTGGGTCAGGCGACCGTGCCGGGGCGGCCGTTCTTCGCCACCACGCGCTCGCAGGCGCGCTGCCAGGCCGTCATGCCACCGCGGAGGCCGGCCACCTCATAGCCGGCCGTGGCCAGCCGGCGGGCGGCGTTCGCCGAGCGGGCGCCGGCTCGGCAGACCGTCACGACCGGCCGGTCCTTGGACAGCTCGCGCTGCCGGGTGCCGAGGGCGTCCAGGGGGTATCACCGTCGCCAGCTGTGAGGAACGAGACAGCCGGAGCGCAAATAACTGCGGGGGATCTCCCGTTGACACGGAAAGAACCAGTTCCCTGATGAAAGGCCTCCCCGTGCCGCACTCCACCCTGTCCACCCCCGTCACGCTCGGCTCCCTCGAGCTGCCCAACCGCCTGGTCATGGCGCCGCTCACCCGGATGCGCTCCGGTCGGGACGGCGTCCCCGGCGAACTCAACGTGGAGCACTACACCCAGCGCGCCTCGATGGGCCTCATCGTCACCGAGGGCACGTACCCCGACGTGGTGGGGCAGGGCTTCGCCTACCAGCCCGGCATCGAGACGCCCGAGCAGGTCGAGGGCTGGCGCAGGGTGGCCGAGAGCGTGCACGCCGCCGACGGCCGCCTGTTCATGCAGGTCATGCACGCCGGGCGCGTCACGCACCCGGACATCAACGGCGGCTCCCAGCCGGTGGCGCCGAGTGCTCTCGCGATCGAGGGGACGACGCACACCTACCAGGGCAAGGCCGACTACCCCGTGCCGCACGCGCTGACCGCCGAGGAGCTGCCGGGCGTGGTGGAGTCCTTCGTCCGGGCCTCGCGCAACGCGATCGAGGCGGGCCTGGACGGTGTGGAGATCCACGGCGCGAACGGCTACCTGCTGCACGAGTTCCTCGCGCCGGGCGCCAACCAGCGCACCGACGAGTACGGCGGCTCCCCCGAGAACCGCGCCCGCTTCGTGGTCGAGCTGGTCCGGGCCGTGGCCGAGGCCGTCGGTGCGGAGCGGGTCGGTCTGCGGATCTCGCCCGAGCACAACATCCAGGACGCCTGGGAGACGGGCCACGAGGACGTCCGGGCCACGTACGCCGCCCTCGTCGACGGCATCGGGGACCTCGGCCTCGCCTACCTCTCCGTGCTGCACAAGGAGCCGGCGGGGGAGTTCGTCCAGGGGCTGCGCACCCGCTTCGGCGGCGCCTTCCTGGCCAACAGCGGCTTCAGCGACGTCCCGACCACCCGGGAGGAGAGCGTGCAGCTGATCGAGGAGGGTGTGGCGGACGGCGTCGTCGTCGGGCGCCCGGCGATCGCGAACCCGGACCTGGCGCGGCGCTGGGCGGAGGGTCTGCCGGAGAACGTGCCGGACCCGCGGACCTTCTACACGCAGAGCGCCGAGGGCTACACGGACTACCCGTTCGCGCAGGCCTGAGCCACTCCTCGCGTCCCGCCCGGTCCTGCCGGGCGGGACGCGAGGACCCTCGAAGGTGGTCCGGGTCACGTCTTAGGGTGTCGGAACCGGTTGGGACCATGAACCATGGCCGCCACCGCCGTTCCGCCGCGAAGCCTGGAGGACGCCCTCCGGGAGGAGAAGGACCTGGCCGAGATCGGCGAGGAGTTCTCCGCCGGCGTGCGGGCGCTGGTCGAGGAGTCCCGCGCGGAGGCCCGGGCCGCGGGGCGCCAGTACCGGCTGCTCCACCGGCTCTGGCAGCTGCAGGAGGAGGCGCGGGAGCAGCGCTGGATGGTGGAAGCGCTCTGGATGCGCCCCGAGGCGGACCGGCTGGGCCCGCACTCCCTCGAGCCCGCTGAGCAGACGGTGCGGGACGTGGCCGATGAGATCGGTCCGGCCCTCCGGCTCCCCGCGGGCACCGCGCTGCGCCGTGTCGAGGACGCCGTGCTGCTCGCGGAGTCCCTGCCCGAGGTCCTCGAGGCGCTCGAGCAGGGCCAGGTGGGCTTCCGGCAGGCGGGAGTGCTCGTCGAGCTGTGGCGCGAGCTGGTGTGGGACGCCGCCGGTCTCCCGCCGGAGCGGCGGGCGCCGGTCCAGGCCGTCCAGCGGCTCGTCGACGAGCTGCTCCTCCGGGCCCCCGGCAGCACCGTGGCCCAGCTGCGCGCCCTCGTCCGCCGACGCCGCGCAGGTCTGCTGCGGGACCGGCGCGTGTGGGTCGAACCCCGGGAGGACGGCATGGCACAGCTGTGCGCTCTCCTGGACGCGGCCACCGCGCACGCCATCCAGGACCGCCTCGACACGCTGGTCGACCGGGCGGTCCCCGCGGTCCCGCCCGAGGTCCTCCCCGCGCAGGTCGTGGCCACGGCATCGCCCGCGTCGTCCGCCGCGGGCGCCCCGGACAGCGGACCGTCGGATCCCGCCGCCGGGGCTCCGGAGCGTCGCACGGTGCCCCAGCTGCGCGCCGACGTGCTGGCGGATCTCCTGCTCGACGGCGAGCCCGCCGGCATGCCCGACCGTCTTCGCGGCATCCGTGGGCACGTCACGGTCACCGTGCCCGTTCTCGCGCTCCTCGAGAAGGCCGGGACGTTGCCCACCGGCTCCATCGAGGGCCTGCCGCCCACTTCCCGCTGTGCGGAGTTGGAGGGCTACGGGCCCATCCCGGTCCGTCTGGCGGAGCGGATCGCTGCGCGCGCGCCCTCCTGGTCACGGATCCTCACCCATCCCGTCACGGGGACCGTCCTGGACCGGGACCGCAGCACCTATGCCGTGCCCGCCGATCTCAAGCACCGGCTGCGAGCCAGGGACGGCACGTGCCGCTTCCCGGGCTGTCGACGCCGGGCGTCGCGGTGCGACCTCGACCACACCGTCGCCTGGGCGGACGGCGGCCGGACCTCGGCGGACAAACTCGCACACCTGTGCCGGCACCACCACCTGCTCAAGCACCGGGACGGTCCGCTGGGCCGGTGGCGGGTGGAGCACGTGGCCCCCGAGCGTCTGGCCCCTGAACTGCACGACCACGGGGTGCTGGAGTGGACCTCGCCTGCAGGGCAGATCCACCGGACCTATCCGCAGGAGCACCACCATCCGGTCCCGGAGCGCGCACCGTACTTCCTCGCCGTCCCCACTCCACCCTGTGCCCCGCGCTCCGCTTCTCGGCCTGGCCCGGCCCACGACCCGCCGCCGTTCTGACATCCTGGAGGCGGACCCCGGACCATAGACCCCGGTGAGACGGAGGACCTGCCCGTGACCACACCGTCGCCCACCGAGGTGCGCTCGGTGCTGCTCGACCTGGTCCGCCGCCGCGGGGCCGGGAAGACCGTGTGTCCTTCCGAGGTCGCCCGCGCTCTGGCCGCCGAGGGCTGGCGGGACCTGATGGAAAATGTGCGTCAGGAGGCGTACCGGATGGCCGACGCCGGGCTCGTGGACATCACCCAGCAGGGCCGCGTGGTCGACGGCCGGACAGCCCGCGGGCCGATCCGCGTCCGACTCCGCTGAACAGGGCGCGCGCCCCCGGGTAGCGTGGGGGTCATGACGTTCCCACCCATCAGCGCCCTCCTCGGGTCCGCCGCCCGCGCGCCGTTCATCCTGCTCAAGCAGTTCCGGCCCCAGCGGCCCATCCACTCGGAGGGCGTCGGGCTCGAAGGCGTCCTGACCCGGACGGGGGGCAGCACCAGCGGCATCCACTGGATCGATGACGCCGGTGAGGACCCCGTGCGGGCTCGCTTCTCCCGCTCCTTCGGCTTCCCGCAGGGGTGGCCCGACATCCTGGGGCTCGCCCTGCGCTGCCCCGTCCCGCCCTCCGGGCAGATGGAGGGCCGCAGCGACGGCCGGGCCGACATCCTCCTGGCGACCGCCGGCAGCGGGCGGTTCTCCCGCTTCGTCCCGACCTTCCACCGGCACGTGCCGGACAGCGCATTCGCCTCCTTCATGCCCTACCGGGGTCTCGGCGGCCCGGTGCTGGTCGCCGCCCACCCCGAGCCGCGCACGGAGCGCCTGCCGGCTCGCCCCGACCTCTTCCGGGCGTCGGTCGCCGCCGAGCCCTGGGTTCTCGGTCTGCACTGGGCCACACCGCTCGGGCCGTGGCAGCGCTTCGGGACGGTCGAGCTCGGTCCCGGCGCGCCGTTCGGGGACGACGAACGGTTCGACCCCCTGCTCAACGTCCCCACGGGCGCCGAGAACTACGGGTGGACCTACCGGCTGCGGGAACCGTCCTACACCCTGGCCCGCGCCCCGCGAGGGCCGCTGGGCCGGGCGTAGAATCGGCCCATGGCACTGAGACTGAGCCCGGCGCCCACCACCGCGACCGTCCGGCGTCACACCGTGGTGGAGTCGCCCATCGGCCCGCTGGCTCTCGTGGAGGAGGCGGGGGCGCTCGTGGCGCTCTCCGTCGAGGGTGCACGCCAGGGGCCGGTCCCCACCTCCTTCGGGGCGCGCGACGACAGCCTCTTCCCGCACGTCCGTGAGCAGCTCGGCGAGTACTTCGCGGGACGGCTGCAGGAGTTCGACGCCGACGTCGTCCTCCACGGGACGCCGTTCCAGGTGCGCGTGTGGAACGCCCTCGCGCAGATCCCGTACGGCACGACCGGCACCTACGGGCAGGTGGCCCGGGCCGTCGGGGCACCCCGGGCCGCCCAGGCGGTCGGGGCGGCCAACGGCCGCAACCCCGTCAGCCTGCTGGTCCCGTGCCACCGGATCATCGGCGCCGGCGGGCGGCTGACCGGCTACGCCGGCGGCATGGAACGCAAGGAGTACCTGCTGCGCCTCGAAGGCGCGCTGCTCTGAGACCCCCCGCTGACGCGCCACCAGGAGGACCCATGACCCGCCTCGACGACCTCGCCACCGCCAACCTCGTGAAGGCGCGTGCCTCCGGCGCCGGGCGCAGCGCGGAGCTGGTGGTGCACGACGGCGTGCTGCGGCAGACGATGATGGCGCTGTGCGCCGGCAAGGAGCTCGCCGAGCACGTCTCCCCGCCCGCCGCCACGCTGCAGCTGCTGCTCGGCCGGGTCCGGGTGCTCAAGCGCGGTCAGCTGGCCGAGGAGCTCACGGCCGGGGAGCTGCTGTCCCTCACCGACTCCCGCCACTCGGTGGAGGCGCTGGAGGACTCGGTGTTCCTGCTGACCACCGTCTCCCGGCCGTCGGACGGCTACGATCCCCGGGTGGCGTGAGCCGGGGGCTCCGGTCCTGAACGCGAGCTCGGGACGGGGCGGCAGGACCCGGGCTCAGAACGCGTAGCGGACGTCGCAGTACGGCAGCTTTTCGTGGAGCAGGTCCAGGAACTGCTCCAGGTACCGCTGCTTGTCCCGGAACCGGTACCGCACGTTGAGGGCCCCGTTCTGGGAGCGCTTGGTCTCCTGGAGATCCGGGCGCCACAGCACCTCCTCGGCCTTGGGGTGCCACTGCGTGTTGACCTCGTGGAGCTGGGCGTTGTGGGTCAGGAAGATGACCTCCGAGGCCAGCTGGTCCTTGGCCGCCGCGCTCAGGCCGTCGTCGAGCTGCTCGAAGAGCTCGGCCCAGTCCTCCAGCCACGTGTCCGTGACGATCACCGGCGAGAAGTTCACGTGCACCTCGTACCCGGCCGCCACGAAGTCGTCGATGGCGGCGATCCGCTCGGGCACCGGCGTGGTCCGGATGTCCGTCAGCTTGGCCAGGTGCGCCGGCATCAGCGAGAACCGCACCCGGGTCCGTCCCTGCGGGTCCCAGTCCAGCAGCTCCCGGTTGACGTACTTCGTGGCGAAGGACGCCTTGGCCGTGGGGTGGCGGCGGAACAGGTCCACGAGGTCCTGTACGTTGTCGCTGAGCAGCGCGTCCACCGAGCAGTCGCTGTTCTCCCCGAGGTCGTAGACCCACGCGTCCGGGTCGCACTGGTTGGGCTCGGGCTTGGTGCCCTGCCGGCCGATGTGCCGGTCCAGGTAGCCGGTGATCTGCTCGATGTTGGCGAAGATCGTCACCGGATTGCTGTAGCCCTTCCGGCGGGGCACATAGCAGTAGGCGCACGCCATGGCGCACCCGTTGGCCGTGGACGGCGCGATGAAGTCCGCCGACCGGCCGTTGGGCCGCGCCGCCAGCGACTTCTTGACCCCCAGCACCAGGGCCTCGCGCTTGATCCGCACCCACCGCCGCGCGTTGGTCTCGTCCCCGTGCAGCTCCGGGATCTGCCAGTGGCTCGGGACCTCCACCAGGGTGGCGTCCGGCCAGCGTTCGAGGACCTGCCGTCCCCGGGGCAGCTCGGCGGCGGCCGGCTCGTAGTAGATGCGGGTGATGTCGACCATGGACGGTTCCGGGGGCATGAGGACGAGTCTAGGAACCGCCTCCGACAGCCGGTTCGCCGCATCCTCCCCGGGATCGGACAGTGGACTTCACACCTGGTGGCCGACAGGATGGCACCAGGGTGCGACCGCAACGACCACTCCGGCAGCAGCGACCACGAGGGAGTTCCTCCATGAGATCCGTTTGGCTCGACACGTACGAGGTGCCGTCCACCGCGACGGACCGGTTCGTCCCCGGCGCGCACTACGACACGGTGATCGCAGGTGCCGGGCTGACCGGGCTGACCACCGCGGTGCTGCTGGCGCGTGCGGGTCAGCGGGTCGCCGTGCTCGAGGCGCGTTCCGTCGGGGCCGTCACCACGGGCAACACGACGGCGAAGCTGTCCCTGCTGCAGGGCACCACGCTCTCCCAGATCCACCGGCACCAGTCGGACGAGGTGCTGCGTGCCTACGCGGACGGGAACCGCGAGGGGATGGACTGGCTGGTCCGGTTCCTCGAGGAGCGCGGGGTCCCGTTCCAGCGCCGCGACGCGTACACCTACGCCACGACGTCGAAGGGCGCCTCCGCGCTGCGCAAGGAGCTCGAGGCCGCCCGCGTCGCCGGACTGCACATGAACTGGACCCGGGACACCGGCCTCCCCTTTAAGGTCTCCGGGGCCATCACGATGCCGGACCAGGTCCAGTTCCACCCGATGGAGGTGCTCGGCGCCCTCGTCGCCGAGCTGAAGGAGCACGGCGGCACGCTCGTGGAGGGGGTCCGGATCACCGGGGCCGGTGTCCGCTCACCCCTCTCGGTGCAGACCTCGCACGGACCGGTGCGGGCCGACCGGCTCGTGCTCGCCACGGGCACCCCGGTCCTGGACCGCGGCGGGTACTTCGCGAAGCTCTCCCCGAACCGCTCCTACGCCCTGACCTACCGTGTCCCCGGGGCGCCGGGGTCTGTCCCGGAGGGCATGTACATCACCGCGGACAGCCCCGCACGGACCCTGCGCACCGTGCCGGTCGACGGGGAGGAGCTGCTGCTGGTGGGCGGCAACGACCACGTGGTGGGGCGTTCCGCCTCCCCGCAGGCCGCCGTGGACGACCTCGAGTCCTGGACGCAGCGCTGGTTCCCCGGGGCCGAGCGCACCCACGCGTGGGCGGCGCAGGACTACCAGTCGGTCAACCTGATCCCCTTCATCGGCGCCCTGCCCCGCGGCGGTGGCAACATCTACCTCGCCACCGGATACAACAAGTGGGGGATGAGCAACGCCGTCGCCGCCGCGATCGCACTGAACGCCGAGATCACCGGCGGCAGCGTGCCGTGGGCCGAGACGCTGGGGCGGCGCGTGACCTCGCCGTCGGACATCCTCACCGCTCTGCGTGTCAACGCGGGTGTGGGTCTCAATGCGCCCAAGGACTGGCTCAAGGCCGAGCTCAAGGAGCTGCCGGCCGGGGCGCCCGCGGAGGGGCAGGGCGTCGTCGGCCGCGAGCACGGCCGTCCGGTGGCCGTGTCCACCGTCGACGGCACCACATGCAGGATCTCCGGCGTCTGCACGCACCTCGGCGGCGTGCTGCGCTGGAACGACGCCGAGCGCTCGTGGGACTGTCCCCTGCACGGTTCCCGGTTCGCCGCCGACGGCTCCCTGCTCGAGGGCCCTGCCGTGAAGGACCTGCCCCGCGCCGGGCGCTGACCCGGTCCCGGACGCGACGGCGGCCCCCACCCTCACGGGTGGGGGCCGCCGTCGCGTCCGGGACGCGCTGTCCGGAGGACCTACTTCTTGGAGGAGGTCTCCTCGAGCTTGAGCGCCACGCCGATCGCGAAGAAGGTCGGGGTCCACTCGCCCACGAACAGGCCCCAGCGGTCGGCCTGGGGCTTGGACTTGCTCTTGCCGAGGCTGACGGCCCAGGAGAGAACCGACAGGCCGATGGAGGCGAATCCCGCCGCGTAGGCGTGCTCGCTGCGGACACCAAGGTTCTGGATCGTGCTGATCATGGAAGTACCTCTTTCATGTGGTGGTCACCGGGAACGGTGAACTCCTCGAGCGGTGTCCGCCCAGTCTCACACGAAACGGGACGATACGAAAGCAGGCTGACTATAAAGTTCGCCAGGTGCGTCGCCGGCCGGCCGCGATGCTCCGGCGCCCGGCCGTCCCTGTCGATGTGGGCGGATGTGGGGTCGTCCGAACAGCCATTAACAGATGCAAAAAACTGTTTCCTCATGCAAACTGATCCATACCCGACCCGGTGGTGACCACCGCGGCGGGGTGGACGTCGAACCGGTCGGGGGGCCGGTGGCGTCATCGATCCGGAGCGAAGGAGCTTCCGGGCCGGGCCGATCATTCCTGGGGGGAAAAATGTTGCCATCCGTCGTGGGTGCTCTGCTGAGCACCGTCGTCCTCGTCTACGTCCTGTCGAACGCCGCCTACACGCGGCACAAGCGGTTCATCGCGGGGGCCAGGTCGCTGCGCCAGGCCATCGTCGCCGTGTACGCGGTGCTGCTGGTGCTCAACCTGTGGTGCGCCACGGTCATGCCCGTGACCCTGGTCTGCGACGCGATCGCGGTGGCCACCCTGGTCGCCACCGGGGTCTTCGGCTTCGCCATCGCCGAGCGGCGGATCCCCGCCACCACCGTGGTCGAGCGTCGGAAGGTGCTGGCCGTGGGGGCGCACCCGGACGACCTCGAGCTCGCCTGCGGGGCGACCCTGGCCAAGCTGGTGGACACCGGTCACGAGGTCCGCGGCCTGGTGATGAGCTCCGGGGAGGTCGGCGGCAATGCCGGTCTGCGCCCGGCCGAGGCCCAGCGCGGCGCCTCGTTCCTGGGGCTGACGGGGCTGCGGGTGCACGACTTCCCGGACACGAAGCTGGAGACGGTCACCAACGACATGGTCCGGGCCATCGAGGCCGCGATCCGGGAGTTCGAGCCGGACGTGATCTTCACCCACTCGGCCCACGACCAGCACCAGGACCACTACGCGGTGCACCAGGCCACCCTGCGCGCCGCCCGGGCCCACCACTCGATCCTGTGCTTCGAGTCCCCGTCGGTGACCCGCGACTTCGACCCGTCCGTGTTCGTGGACATCGACGGCTACGTCGACGTCAAGGTCGAGGCCGTGCTCTCCCACCGGGACCAGGCCGGCAAGCCCTACATGACCCCCGGGCGGGTGCGCGGGATGGCCGCCTTCCGCGGGGCGCAGGCCAAGAACATCAACGCGGAGGCCTTCGAGCCGGTCCGCCTGCTCGGCTCCGCGATCGGCGACCTCTAGTCCCCGGGGTGCCAGGGGGCCGGGCGGCCGGGGCGTCCCCGCGGACGCCCCGGCGCCCGGCCACGGTCGGGCCGGCGCCGCCGCTCAGACGGGGCCGGAGCTGCCGGCCGGGTACTCGAGCAGCGGGACCCGGCCGTCCATGAAGGCGGCGAGCACCTCGTCGACGATGCGCCATCCCTGCTCCGACGCGTCCCCGCGGACGCCGAAGGTGTGGTCGCCCTCGAGGATGCCCCGTAGCACGCTGCCGTAGGCGGTCAGGCCCGGCTGGGCCATCCCGGACGAGAGCGTCACCCGGGTCATCCCGCGGGAGTCGAAGGGCCCGCCCACGTTCAGCTCCAGGCTCAGCTGCTCCTCCTCGAGGCCCATGCGCAGGACGTTCGGGGCCACGTCCCCCGAGCGGGGCAGCTGCTCGTAGTCGTGCGGCGGGCGGCGGAACGTGATGGCGATCTCCTGGCGGGGGTTGCCGATCGCCTTGCCCGAGCGCAGGGTGACGGGCACGCCGTTCCAGCGCCACGTGTCGACCTCGAGGACCACCTGCGCGAACGTCTCCGTCCCGCGCTCCGGGTCCACCCCGTCCTCGGCCGTGTAGTCGGGCAGGTCACGGCCGTCCACGCTGCCGGCGGTGTAGCGGCCCCGGGTGGCGGCCCCCGCCACGTCGCCCTGCCAGAGCTTCGTGGCCCGCAGCACGTGGCTGGCCAGCGTGGGGATCTCCACCTGGTCGAAGGAGGAGGGCGGTTCCATCAAGACGAGGGCCATGACCTGGAGCAGATGGGACTGGATCATGTCCCGCAGCGCCCCCGTGGCCTCGTAGAACCCCGCGCGGCCCTCCAGGCCCAGGGTCTCGTCGAAGACGATCTCCACGGACTCCACGTGGTCCCGGCTCATGAGCGGTTCCAGCAGCCGGTTGGCGAAGCGCAGCCCCACGAAGTTGAGCACCGCCGGCATGCCCAGGAAGTGGTCCACCCGGAAGGTCCGCTCCTCGGGGACGAGCCGGCCCACGAGCCGGTTCAGCTCCCGCGCGGTCTCCGTGTCGGAGCCGATCGGCTTCTCGAGGGCCAGCACCAGGTCCTCCGGCAGGTCCAGCCCGGCCATGACCTCGCACGCCTGCGCGGTGACCGCGGGAGGAAGGGCGAAGTACAGGCAGACGGGGCCCTCGACGTCGTCGAGCAGCCGCGCGAGGTCCCCGGCGTCGGTGACGTCGCCCGCCACGTAGCGGGCGGTCTCCCGGGTGTGTGCGGCGGCGGGCCCGCTCGCGCCGACGGAGTCAAAGGCCTCGGCCACGACCTGCTCCCACCCGTCCGCGGGCTCGCGGGAGGATCCGACGACGTCGATCCGCAGCTCCGGCTGCGAGCTGAGCAGCGTGCCCAGCCCCGGCAGGAGCAGACGGGACGTGAGGTCGCCGGTGGCGCCGAGAACGATCAAGGTCCTGATGGTGGTCATGCCAGCACGGTACCCCGGCCTCCGAGGAGCACGCCTCCGATCCTGCCGGCCCAGGCGGTCCGCGGCCACGGCGACGGCGCTGTGCCGACCGCACACCCGGTCGAGGCTGGTTGAATGGGCGGATGAGCGACGACGCGACCCGGCCCCCGTCCACCCCCCTCGAGGACTACGCGCTGCTGTCCGATCTGCACACCGGGCCGCTCGTGTCCCGGGACGGCAGTGTCGACTGGCTGTGCTTCCCCCGCTTCGACTCGCCGTCGGTCTTCGGGGCCCTGCTGGGCACGCCCGAGGACGGGCGCTGGAAGCTCTCCGCCGTCGACGGCGAGGTCACGTCCCGCCGCTACCTGCCCCGCACATTCGTGCTCGAGACGACGTGGCGCACCCCCACCGGGACCGTCGTGGTGACCGACTTCCTGCCCCCGGTGGCCGCCGGGGACGACCACCCGGACCACGCCGATCTCGTGCGGCGGGTCGAGTGCGTCTCGGGGACGGTCGAGGTGGAGCACGACCTGCGGATCCGCTTCGACTACGGGCGCGCCCTGCCCTGGACGCGACGGGTCGACATCGACGGCAACGGCACGTGCGGGCAGCTCTCGATCGCCGGCCCGGACGCCCTGCTCCTGACCGGACCGATGCTGCACCCCGAGGACTTCCCGCGCGTCGACCCGCTCGAGGACGCCGTCCGGAACGAGACGGGGCATCCCGACGAGGACGAGGGCGTTGTCGCCGACCGGCTCGGCGGGCGCTTCGGGCTCTCGGCGGGGGAGTCCTTCGACTGGGTGCTGACCTGGCACGAGTCCCACCACGTGCTGCCCACCCCCGTGGACCCCGCCGGCGCCCTCGACCGCGCGGTGTCCTTCTGGACCGAGTGGTCCTCCCACGTGGGCACCCACAAGCGCCACGAGCAGGCGGTCCTGCGCTCGCTGCTCGTGCTGCGGGCCCTCACCCACCGCGGGACCGGCGGGATCGTCGCGGCCCCCACCACCTCGCTGCCCGAGGAGTTCGGGGGCAGCCGCAACTGGGACTACCGCTACACGTGGCTCCGGGACGCCGCACTGACCATCGAGGTGCTCGTCGCCCACGACTTCACCGACGGCGCGCTGCACTGGCGCAACTGGCTGCTGCGGGCCGTGGCCGGGGATCCCGACCAGGTCCAGATCATGTACGGCCTGGCGGGGGAGCGCCGGCTGCCCGAGAGCGAGCTGGACCACCTCGACGGGTACGAGGGCTCGGCTCCCGTGCGGATCGGCAACGGCGCCGTGGGCCAGTACCAGTCGGACGTCGTCGGGGAGGTCATGCTCGCGCTCGCCGCCCTCCGGGACGCCGGCGTGGAGGAGGACCGGTGGTCCTGGGGGCTGCAGAAGAACCTGCTGCGCTTCTGCGAGCGCAACTTCGACCGGGCCGGCCACGGGATCTGGGAGATGCGCGGGCGCGCCGCGTTCTTCGTGCACGGGCGCGCCATGATGTGGGCGGCCTTCGACCAGGGCGTGCGCGCCGTCGAGGAGCACGGGTTCTCCGGGCCGGTGGAGCGGTGGCGTGAACTGCGGGACCGGCTGTGCGCCGAGATCCTGGAGCACGGCTTCGACACGGAGCTGAACACGTTCACGCAGACCTACGACAACACCGAGGTGGACGCCTCGCTGCTGCAGCTGCCCCACACGGGCTTCGTGGCCTACGACGACCCGCGGATGCTCGGCACCGTGGCCCGGATCGAGCGGGACCTGCGGGGGGCGCACGGGCTGGTGCACCGCTACCGGACCGCCTCCGGCCTGGACGGTCTGGAGGGGGACGAGTACCCGTTCCTCATCTGCTCGTTCTGGCTCGTGGAGCAGTACGCGCGCAGCGGCCGGGTGGACGACGCCGGTGAGCTCCTGGAGCAGCTCGCGGGCTACGCCAACGACCTCGGCCTGTACGCGGAGGAGTTCGACCCCGTCAGCGGGCGGCTCGCCGGGAACTTCCCCCAGGCGTTCAGCCACCTCGGGTTCATCCGCGCCGTCGACGCCGTGGTGCGGGCACGGGCCGGCCTGGACCTCACGGATCGGCTCCAGGCGTAGGCGGGACGCGACGAGGCACCGGCAGGACGCCGGCCGGGCCCCTCCGCGGAACACGGGCACGGAGCAGGACGCATCGACCAGGACGGACGGACATGAGCACCTTCGACCGGGCGGCCGATCTGCCGCACGACCTCACCGACGACCTCCTCGACGGCCTCGGGGTGGAACGGGCCACCCCGCTGGGCGGCGGCGACACCGCGGCGGCCTTCCGCCTGGAGACGGCGCGGGGACCCCTGTTCGCGAAGACCATGGCGGACCCGCCCGCCGGGATGATGGCGGCGGAGGTCGCGGGACTGCACGCCCTGCGGGAGCACGTGCCGGAGTTCCTCGGGGTGCCGGAGGTCGTGCGGTGGACGGACGACGGCATCGTCCTCGTGTGGATCGACGAGGCCCCGGGCCGGCGCCCGTCCGGGACCGAGGCGGAGTGCGGGCGCGGGCTCGCGGCGCTGCACCGGGTGCGGGGGAAGGCCTTCGGAGGGCTCGACCCGGAGCTGCCCGGGCGGATCGGGTCCTTCGCGGTGGACCTGTCCCCGACCCAGGACTGGGCCGCGTTCCTGCTCGACCGGCGGATCCGCCCGCTCCTGCGGGACGCGCTCGGGGCCGGCCGGATCGCCCCGCACGCCGCGGACCTGCTCGAGGAGCTCGCCCCGCGGGCCGAGGAGCTCGCGGGACCGCCGGAGCCCCCCACCCTGGTGCACGGTGACCTGTGGGCCGGGAACCGGCTCGTGGACGTCCGGGGCCGGAACTGGCTGATCGACCCGTCGGCGTACTGGGGCCACCGCGAGGTCGACATCGCGATGATGCTGCTGTTCGGCGGCTTCGGCGAGGAGTGCCTGGCCGCCTACGACGCCGAGCACCCGTTCGCGCCCGGCTGGCAGGAGCGGGTGCCGTGGTACCAGCTGCCGCCGCTGCTGGTGCACGCCGTCCGGTTCGGCGGCGGCTACGGGGACGCGGCCGTGCGGGCGCTCCGGCAACTGCGCGGCTGACCGGCCGCGCCGGGACGCGGCGGCGGGAGCAGGGGCCTCAGCGCCGCTCGTCCACGGCCCGACCGGCCCTGCGCTGCTCTGCCCTGCGCTGCTCCGCCTTGCGCTGCTCGGCATGCTCCTCACCGGCACCGGCACCGGCACCGGCACCGGCACCGGCACCGGCACGGCGGCGGACGTACGCCGTGGCCGGCACCACCAGTACCGCCGCCGCGGCCGCGCCCCAGGCCAGGAGCACGGACCGCGGCTCGTCCGTGGCCCGGCCGACCGCGATCCAGGACAGCCCCCACGCGGAGGCGGCGGCCACGGCCCAGCGCCCGCCGACCCGCCGCTGGATGGCGGCGACGACCGCCGCGAGCACGAGCACGACGACGACGCCGATCCACTCGGCGCCCCGGC
The DNA here is from genome assembly GCF_040981075.1 of Kocuria sp. CPCC 205263. NCBI lineage: Bacteria > Bacillati > Actinomycetota > Actinomycetes > Micrococcales > Micrococcaceae > Kocuria > Kocuria sp. CPCC 205263. The sequence goes on from NZ_JAVKPV010000006.1 coordinate 212,996, forward strand.
CCTCCTGCGACACGCCCGAGGACACGAGGGCGGCCGCCACGTTGGCCGCCGTCGCGACGGACACCCAGCCCAGGTACAGCCCGAAGGTGCCGTCGACCACGATCAGGTCGAGCGGGCCGCGCCGGCCGGGGACCTCGGTCAGGCGCACCACCAGCAGGCCCAGGACGAGGACCAGGGCGACGATCACCCCGACGCTGGCCCAGATCCAGCCCTGCTGGGTGACCAGCAGCCAGCCGGCGTTGAGGAGCATGGACGCCGCCGCGAGCCGGCCGGTGGCGCGGGCCCGGGGGTCCGTCGTCCGCGAGGGCAGCCACTGCCAGACGGTGTAGGCGAACAGCCCCAGGTAGATCACCGACCAGATCGAGAACGCCGTGCCGGCCGGGGCGAGCAGGGTGGCGTCCGCGGAGAGGCTGCCGCCGGACGACTCCTCGACCCGGGTGCCGAAGACGCCGATGCCGACGAGCGTGCCCAGCAGGCACGCGATCTCGCTGACGGTGACCAGCACCTGGCGGACGCGGTCCGCGCGGGTCGGCCGGAGGTCGGTGCGGCCGGTGCTGACGGGGGAGGCGGTCACGGCGGGGCCTTTCTCGGGTGGCACGGACCGGGAGTCACGGGTCGGGGCTCCCGGGTCGGGGTGCACGGGATGGAATGCACGGGTCGGAAGGTGCGGGTCCTCGACCGCCACGGTAGGTCCTGGACCTGACTGCCACCAGGGACGGGGCGCCGGCCGGGGCACCCGTTCCCGGCCGGCGCCCGGGCCGTTCCCCTAGAGTGGCCGGATGGAACCCGAGCAGACGTCCCGGCCCGTCGTGGGCCTTCTCGGCGCCACCGGCATCACCGGGCGCGTGGCACTGGCCCATCTCCTGGCGCGGGCGCCCGAGGCGGGGGTGGACGTCGTCGTCGGCGCCCGGAACCCCGAGCGCGTGCGAGCGCTGTGCGCCGAACGGGAGCTCCCCGTCCCCGAGGTCCTGCACGCCGACGTCGCGGAGCCCGACTCGCTGCGCGCGTTCGTCCGGCGGGTCGACGTGCTGGTCAACCTCGCCGGGCCCTACACGCGGCTGGCGCCCCCGGTGCTCGCCGCGTGCGTCGCGGAGGGCACCCACTACCTGGACCTGACGGGCGAGTCGCAGCTCGCCCACCGCACCGACCGGGACCTGCACGAGGCCGCGCGGGCCGCCGGGGTCGCGATCGTGCACACGGCGGGCTTCGAGGCCCTGCCCGCCGACGTCCTCGTCGACGCCGCCCGCCGGCACGCCGCCGCGCGCGGCGGGACGCTGCGCTCCGCGGACCTCGTCACCTCCGTGCGCACGCCGCCGGGGACCGGGTTCTCGGAGTCGGTCTCGGGCGGGACCGTGCAGAGCCTCGTCGAGGTGCTGCGGGACCCGGACCCCGCCCGCACCGCGGACGTCGCCGCCCGTCTCCCCGACCCCGCGCCGGGCAGCGGGACCGCCGCGGACCCCGACGCCGTCCGCGCCGCCAGCCCGCTCCGTCTGCGCGCCCGGACCGCCCGCGGCCGGGTGCTCGCGGCCATGAGCCCGCTCGCGGCGATCAATCCCCCGGTGGTGCACCGCACCCAGGCCCTCAGCCCCGTCCCGGGGGCCGCCGCGCACCCCCTGGCCTTCCGCGAGGCCATGGACGTCGGCCGGGCGGGAGGGCTCCGTGGGGCCGGGCGCTGCGCCGCGGCCGTGGCGGTGGCCGTCTTCCAGGCGCTCGCCGGCCTCGCCGCCGCCCTGCCGCACCCGGTGCGGGCGAGGCTCGCCGACGTCCTGGCAGGGGTCCTGCCCCAGGTCGGGACGGGTCCGGCGGGCGACGTGCTCACCGGCTGGTCCTGGACCACCCGCGGCGTGTTCACCACCCACGAGGGCAGCAGCTTCCCCGCCGTGCTGGAGGCGCAGGGCAATCCCGGCTACGGCACCACCCCGTGGCTGACCACGGAGCTCGCCCTGCGCATGGCGGTGCGCGGCGTCCCGGCCGCCGCCCTCGGCTCGAGCACGCCCGCCCTGGCCCTGGACGGGGACCTCGACGCCCTGCTCCCGGCCCGGGTGCGCATCACGGTCGGCTGAGCACCGCGGACCGGACACCGTGGACGGCGCGCGCCGGCCCCCGTCCCTCGCGAGGGACGGGGGCCGGCGGCACGACCGCTGCGGGCGGGACTACGGCTTGAGCACCACCTTGATGCAGCCGTCCTCCTTCTTCTGGAACTTCTCGTACATCTCCGGCGCCTGCGACAGCGGCACCTGGTGGGTCGCCAGGTCGAGGACGCCCAGCGGGTCCGAGGGGTCGTCCACGAGCGGCAGGAGCTCGTCGATCCAGAACTTCACGTTGCACTGGCCCATGCGCAGCTGGACCTGCTTGTCGAACAGCGTGAGCATCGGCATGGGGTCCTTCATGCCGCCGTACACGCCGCTGAGCGAGATCGTGCCGCCGCGCCGGACGGCGTCGATGGCGGTGTACAGCGCGTCGAGCTTGTCCACCCCGACGGTCTCCATCGCCTTGCGGCCCAGCGGGGACGGCAGCAGTCCCACCGCCGCGTGGGCCACCCCGGCCACGTGGGAGCCGTGCGCCTCCATCCCGACCGCGTCCACCACGGAGTCCGGGCCGCGGCCGTCCGTGAGGTCCTTGAGCCGCTCCGCCACGTCGCCCGCGGAGTCCAGCGTCTCGATGCCGTGGCGCTCGGCCATGGCCCGGCGCTCGGCGACCGGGTCCACCGCGAGCACCCGGTAGCCCAGGTGCCGCCCGATCCGGGCGGACATCTGGCCGATCGGGCCCAGCCCCAGCACGGCCAGGGAGCCGCCCTCCGGGGGAGCGGCGTACTTCACGGCCTGCCACGCGGTGGGCACCACGTCGGACAGGTAGAGGTAGCGCTCGTCCTCACCGGTCTCGGGGACCTTGATGGGCCCGTAGTCGGCGTGCGGCACCCGCAGGTACTCGGCCTGCCCGCCCGGCACGGAGCCGTAGAGCCGCGAGTAGCCGAGGAACGCCGCGCCGCTGTTGTACTCCCGGACCTGGGTGGTCTCGCACTGCGACTGCAGCCCCTGGTTGCACATGAAGCAGTGCCCGCAGGAGACGTTGAACGGGATGACCACGCGGTCCCCGGCCTTGATGTGGGTGACGGCCGGGCCGACCTCCTCGACGATGCCCATCGGCTCGTGGCCGATGATGTCGCCCTTGTCCATGAACGGGCCCAGCACCTCGTACAGGTGCAGGTCGGACCCGCAGATCCCGCTCGACGTGATCCGCACGATCGCGTCCGTGGGCTCCTGGATCCGCGGATCCGGGACCTCCTCGACGCTCACCGAGCGCTTTCCCTGCCATGTCAGAGCCTTCATCGATCCTCCTTCTCAGAACGGCCCCTCCGGTGCGGAAGGACAGCATGCTGATCTGTTCGGTCCGGCCCAGCCTACTCGGCGGTGTCCGGACCCGCATAGTGCGGGGCCTCGGCCGCGGTCTCGCCCCGGAGGAAGTACGCCCCCACCGAGCCGGCCAGGGTCGCGAAGACGGCCACCGAGTAGAGCGCGAGCACCACCTCCAGCACGCGGGGGAAGCCTCCCTGCGCCCCGAGCTCCCGGCCCGTGACGGTGGACATCGCCGCGTCGGACAGCGCCGGGCCGTATCCCGCGTAGTGGCCGAGGACGTACAGCAGCTGGCTCGAGACCAGCACGACGACGCCGGTGACCGCCGCGAGCCAGCCGATCCTGCTGGACAGCAGCTTCCCCGCCGAGCGGGAGCCGCGCACCCCGGCCGAGAGCACGCTCCCCGCCCGCGTCAGCCGGGTGAGCCGGAGCAGCCGGGCGGCCTGCAGCGCGCGGACGAAGCGCAGGAAGGGCAGCAGCAGGAACAGCACCTGCCACCAGTTGCGCTTCCAGAACCGGGCGGAGAACCCAGCGACGTAGGCCCGGAGCAGGAACTCGCCGACGAACACGGCCCAGAAGAGCCAGCCGACCACGTTGAGGAGGGCCACGAGCCCGGGGTCCTCGGCGAGCAGCTGCCCGAGCACCACGAACAGGAACAGGACGCCCAGCACGCCCATCGGCCGGTCGAGCCGGCGCGCGAGCCCCTCCGCGAGGCCCAGCTGCTCGGCCTCGTCGACCGGCCGCCGGTGCTCGCGCCGGGTGCCGTCGTTCCTCGCCACTGCTGTCCTCTCGGTCGCGCCGGTCTGCTCCTGGGCCCACGGTAGGGCACGGGCGCCGCGGACCCCGCCCGGGGCGCGGGCGCTCGCCCGTCCGGGCGGGGGGTGCGGAGGGTCAGTCCGTTCGCGTCACGGTCGCGTCGACGAGGATGAGCTCCTCGCCGCGGTCGACGTAGAGCTGCGCCGTCTCCTCGTCGGCGACCGCCTGCAGGGCCTCGTAGTCGTCGACCGTGAAGACGTCCCGCTCCTCCACCGTGCCGGTGGCCTCGACCTCGTCGCCCACGGACAGCCCCTCCGGCAGCCGGTCGGCGAGCACGAGCGTGTCCTCCGCGCCGATGGCGATCACCTGGTGGGCCAGGACCTCCTGCACCTCGCCGGTGAGCGTCATGGTCTCGCCCACGAGCTCCTCGGTGGGCACGCCCGACTGGTCGGCGCGGGTCAGCTCGGTCTCCTCGGCGCAGCCGGCGGCGGTGCCGGCCAGGAGGAGCGCGGCCGCCGCGGAGGCTGCGGTCCGGGGGAAGCGGTGCATGGTGGTCTCCTCGTCGTCGTGCTGTGCTCGGTGCCGTTCTGGCAGGACGGGGACGACCGTACGCGGGAGGATCACCGTGCGGCCACCCCCGAGGGCCCTCCCGCAGGGTTCTCGCCGCGGATCGTGACCCGGCCGTGACCCGTCACTCCCCTCCGCTCCCCGCGGTCGGCGTGCCGGCGGGCCGCGTCCGGTATGGCAGATTGCACATAGTGCAATGTTGCACGGAGTGCATGGTTGCACCTAGTGTCAGCACTCGTGACGAACCTGCCCGCCGAGCCTGCCCGGCACCACCCACCGGAGGACCGGCGGGAGGCCGTGAAGTACCACAACCGCCGCGCCATCATCGACGCCGCCGCGGCCCTGGCCGCGGAGCGCGGACTGGGACGCTTCACCGTCAACGACCTCGCCGAGCGGGCCGGGGTCTCGCGGCGCACCATCTTCAACCACTTCGCCTCCGCGGACGACGCCGTCTACGCGCGCTTCAGCGAGCTGCTCGGCGTGTTCGTCGACAACTTCGCGCGCGTCGTGGAGGCCACCCCGCCGCCAGCGAACCCCAGCCCCGGCGCCGTCCTCGAGCAGCTGGCCGACGTCATCGAGCGGACCGAGCTCGTCCCCGCCATGTGCCACATCGCCCACCTGATGGGCGCGAGCGGGGACAGCCCCATCACCGCGATGTGGGCGCACGAGGTGTTCCAGACCCTCACCGCCCGGCTGGCCGCGGAGATCACCGACCGGGTCCCCGGCGCGCCCTCCTTCACCGTGGACCTGCTCGCGAGCCTGCTGCTCCACGCCCTGGCCGTGTCCTTCGAGCGGTGGGCCGAGGAGACCGGCGCGGTGGACACCCCGGACAGCCGCGAGACCTGGCGCCGGCTGCTGCGCACCGCCGTGGACCGTCTGCGCCACGGCTTCGCGGACTGACCCAACCGACAGTGCACGACCCCCAGAGCACGACCCGCAGAGCACGACCGACAGAACACGACCGACAGAGAAGAGACATGGCACATCTGCTGTACCGACTCGGGCGCTTCGCCGCCCGCCGCGCCTGGGCCGTGGTCGCGGCCTGGGCGGTGGTCCTGCTCCTCGCCGGCGGCGCCTTCGCCGCCTTGGGCGGGCAGCTGACCAACGCGATCACCGTTCCCGGCACCGAGACCCAGCGTCTCGCCGACCGCCTGCAGAGTGAGCTGCCCGACGCCGGCCACGGCACCGGCCGGATCGTGTTCCAGACCGAGGACGGCGACCCGTTCACCGCGGACCAGCGCGAGCAGGTCGGCGCGGCGCTGGCCGCCGCGGAGACGTCCCCGGGCGTCGACGGCGTCCTGGACCCGTTCGCCGCCCAGGACGAGCGCGAGGCGCAGGAGCAGCAGCTCGCGGACGGGCGCGAACAGGCCGCCGACGGCCGCGCGCAGCTCGACGCCGCCGAGGACACGCTCGACGAGAACCAGGAGAAGCTCGACGCCGCCCGGGAGCAGGCCGAGCGGGCCGACGCCCCCGACCAGGTCCTCGACGAGCTCGACGACCGCCAGGAGGCCCTCGACGACGGCCGCGCGGAGCTCGAGCGCAACCGGGAGCAGCTCGCGGACGGTCTGCCCGAGCTCGACCGCGGCGAGCGGATGATGGCCCTGGCCGAGGAGACCCGCACGGTCTCCGCGGACGGGACCACCGCGATGGCCGTGGTGACCTTCACCGCCGAGCAGCAGGCGGTCACCGCCGAGGAGAAGGAGTCCCTCCAGGCCGCCGTGGACGGCACGGAGATCGAGGACGTGCAGGTCGACTACTCCCTGGAGATCGCCCAGGACATCTCCCAGCTCGTCGGCCCCGCCGAGGTGATCGGCGTGGTCATCGCCGGGATCGTGCTGCTCGTCATGCTCGGCACCCTCGTGGCCGCCGGCCTGCCCATCCTGATGGCGCTCACCGGCGTGTCCGTCGGCGCCCTCGGCGTGCTGTCCTTCTCCGGGGTGCTGGACATGATGTCGGTGACCCCGATGCTGGGCGTCATGCTCGGACTGGCCGTGGGCATCGACTACTCGCTGTTCATCCTCAACCGGCACCGCCAGCAGCTGCTGGCCGGCACGGAGCTGCACGAGTCCATCGGCCTGGCCACCGGGACCTCCGGCAACGCGGTGGTCTTCGCCGGGCTGACCGTGATCATCGCCCTGGCCGCGCTCAACGTCACCGGCATCCCGTTCCTGGGCGTCATGGGCACCGCGGCGGCGGTCTGCGTGGCCGTGGCCGTGCTGGTCGCCGTGACCCTCACCCCGGCGCTGCTGTCCCTGGTGGGGCAGCGGCTGCTCTCCGCCCGCGCCCGGACCCGCGCGGCCCGCCGGCCCGCCCACCTCGGGGAGCCCCGCCCCGGGGTGGCCACCCGCCACCCGGTGCTGACCCTCGTGGCCGGCGTGCTCGCGCTCGCCGTCGTCGCGCTCCCCGCGGCCTCGATGCGCCTGGGCCTGCCGGACGCCTCCTCCGAGCCCGAGGACTCCACCCAGTACCGCACCTACCAGGTCCTCGACGAGAAGTTCGGCGCCGGCGCCAACGGCCCGCTGCTCGTGGTCGCCGACCTGCCGGAGGGCACGGACGGGTCCGGGGCCGCCGATCTGCAGCTCGCCGTGGGCGAGGAGCTCATGGCGGAGGACGACGTCGTCTCGGTGGTCCCGGCGGGGCTGTCGGAGGACCACCGGACCGCCGCGTTCCAGGTCGTGCCCGTGGACGGCCCGGCCGCCGAGTCCACCGAGCAGCTCGTCAACGACCTGCGCGCCCTGTCCCCCGCCCTGGAGGACGAGCTCGGGGTGACCATCGGCGTCACTGGCCAGACCGGCGGCAACATCGACGTCTCCCAGCTGCTGGCCGACGCGCTGCCGCTGTACCTCACCGTGGTGATCGGGCTGTCCCTGGTGCTGCTGGTGCTCGTCTTCCGCTCGATCCTCGTGCCGGTCGTGGCGACCGCCGGGTTCATGCTCTCCCTCTTCGCCGCGTTCGGCGCGGTGGTGGCGATCTACCAGTGGGGCTGGCTGGGCGGTCTGCTCGGCGTGCACGCGCCGGGTCCGGTGCTCAGCTTCCTGCCCACCATCCTCGTGGGCGTGCTGTTCGGCCTGGCCATGGACTACCAGCTGTTCCTCGTCTCCGGGATGCGGGAGGCGTTCGTGCACGGCCGCTCGGCGCGGGCCGCCGTGCAGGAGGGGCTCCAGGCCGGGCGGGCCGTGGTCACCGCCGCCGCGATCATCATGATCTCGGTGTTCGCCAGCTTCATGTTCTCCCACATGGCGATGATCCGGCCCCTGGGCTTCGGCCTCGCCTTCGGCGTGCTCGTCGACGCCTTCGTGGTGCGCATGACGCTGATCCCCGCGGTCATGCACCTGCTCGGCGACCGGGCCTGGTGGCTGCCCCGCTGGCTCGACCGGATCCTGCCGAACGTGGACGTGGAGGGCGACTCCCTGCGCCGCGACCGCACCCCCGCCCCCGAGGACCCGGCCGCCGCGGCCGGCCCGAGCGGCTGGGGCGACGCGGCGCCGGGCCCGGACGCCGAGCGCGAGCTGGTCGGCGCCGGCCGGCGCGACTGACGCGGAGGCGGAGGTCTCCGGCGACGACGGCGCGCCCCGTCACCCGCTGCGGGTGACGGGGCGCGCCGTCGTCGGTCCGGTCCCGTGCCGTCAGGAGATGCCGTTCTCCTGCAGCCACATCTCCAGCAGGCCCAACTGCCACAGCACGTTCGAGCGCAGCGGCGTGTGGTGCTGGTTCGGGTCGGCCAGCAGGGTCTCCACGACCTCCGAGTTGTAGAGCCCGCGCCGCACCGCCGCCGGGTCGGTCAGGGCGGCCTCGACGCGGTCCAGGGTCCCGCCCTCCAGGGTGCGGATCGCCGGGACCGGGAAGTAGCCCTTCTTCCGGTCGATCACCTCGTCCGGGACGATGCCGCGCGCCGCGCGCTTGAGCACGCCCTTGCCGCCGTCGGCGAGCTTGAGCTCCGGCGGGATGCGCCCGGCGAACTCCACGAGCTCGTGGTCGAGGAACGGCACCCGCGCCTCGAGGCCCCAGGACATGGTCATGTTGTCCACGCGCTTCACGGGGTCGTCCACGAGCATCACCGTGGAGTCGGTGCGCAGGGCGGCGTCCACGGCCGTCTCCGCGCCGGGGCGGCCGAAGTGGCGCTCGATGAACGCGGTCGGCGCGTCGTGGGTCGCCATCCACTCGGGGGAGAGGACCTTCGCGAGCCGGGACCACGGCCGGTCGAAGAACGACTGGGAGTAGGTCTTCCGGGCGTCGTCGCGCGCGACGTCGGCCAGCGGCGGGTACCAGTGGTAGCCGCCGAGCACCTCGTCGGCGCCCTGCCCCGACTGCACCACCTTGACGTGCTTCGAGACCTCCTCGCTGAGCAGGTAGAAGGCCACGCAGTCGTGGCTGATCATGGGCTCGCTCATCGCGGCGACGGTCCGGTCGATCGCCGGGACCAGGCGGGCGTCGTCGATCGCGATCTGGTGGTGGTTGGTGCCGAAGCGGCGGGCCACGAGGGACGAGAACTCGAACTCGTCCCCGGACTCCTCGCCCCGGGACTCGAAGCCGATGCTGAACGTCTGCAGGTCCTCCTGCCCGCTCTCCGCGAGCAGGGCGACGACGAGGCTCGAGTCGATGCCGCCGGAGAGCAGTACGCCCACGGGGACGTCCGCCACCATGCGCCGCTTCACCGCGGTTCGCAGCCTCTCGACGAGCCCGTCCTGCCAGTCCTGCTCGGACCAGCCCGAGCGGTCCTCGTCGCGGGTGAACTGGGGATTCCAGTACTCGTGGTCCGAGGCCGAGCCGTCGGGCTCGACCGTGCGCACGGTCGCCGGCGGCATCTTCCGCACGCCCTTGAGGACCGTGCGCGGGGCCGGGACCACCGAGTGGAAGGTGAGGTAGTAGGACAGGGCCGTGCGGTCGATCGAGGTGTTGACGTCCCCGGCCGCCAGCAGCGCCTGCACCGTGGACGCGAACCGCAGCCGCGCCCCCGTGTGGTCGACGTAGAGCGGCTTGATGCCCAGCCGGTCGCGGGCCAGGACGGTGCGCCCGCTCGTGTGCTCGGTGATCGCGAAGGCGAACATGCCGTGGAAGTGGTAGACGCACTCCCGGCCCCAGCGGTGGTAGGCCTTCAGGGCCACCTCGGTGTCCGAGGTGGAGAAGAACTCGTAGCCCATTCCCCGCAGCTCCTCGCGCAGCTGCCGGTAGTTGTAGATCATCCCGTTGAACACGATCGACAGCCCCAGCCGGGAGTCGACCATCGGCTGCCCGCCCGAGGGGCTCAGGTCGACGATCTTCAGCCGGCAGTGGCCCATGGCCACCGGCCCCTGGGCCCAGGCGCCCTGCCCGTCCGGGCCGCGGCCGGCCTGGGCGCACGTCATGCGGTGGATCGTGCCCGGGTCCGCGCCGGCGCCGTCGAACCGGACCTCACCGGCGATGCCGCACATCAGCGCTCACCTCCGCTCCGGGGCGCAGGGCTGGTCGGGACCGGAGATCCGTGACGCGAGAGCATCCCCCCATGCTACGGGGTCCGGCCGCCCCGGCGGCCCTGCGAAGGCGGGCGGCCTTCCGCCGGCAAGGGGGTCAGTCCGCCCGGTCGAGGCGCTCCAGCAGGTCCAGGGCCCGGCTCCGGGTCTCCTCCGTGACCCGGCCGGGCGCCTCCGCCAGCCGCAGCGCCGCGTCCGCGATCCGGGCGGCCGCGTCCCCGGGCAGCCGCGGGTCCGTCCGCTGCCGCTGGAGGATGACGTTCTCCACGAGCCCCATGACCACGGCGGCGTCGAAGGCCGTGGCGGGGTGCCCGCTGGTCCGTTCCAGCAGCGTCCCGTAGATCCGCTCCAGTGCGTCCCGGTTCTCGTGGAACTCCTCGAAGCCCTCCGTGCGCAGCTCCGGGGCGAAGTAGAGGGCCCCGAGGTTCTGGGGGTCCTCCAGGAGCAGCCGGGTGTCCGCGAAGCACAGGGCCCAGAGCGTCACGTGCCCGGGGGCGTCCGCCGCGAGCAGCCGCTCGGCCAGCCGGCGCGAGGGCAGCACGGTGCCGAGCACGAGGCGCAGCAGGACGTCCTCCTTGGAGCGGAACCAGTGGTAGACGCTCGCCTGCTGGAGACCGGCCGCCTCGGCGACGGCCCGGGTGCTCGTGCGGCCGAAGCCGTGGCGCACGAAGAGCTCTCCGGCGGCATGGAGGATGTCCTGCTCGGCGCCGCGCCCGGTGGGGGAGGTGGTGCTCTTGCGCGGGCGTCCTCGGCTCTTCGTCACGCCACCGAACCTACCAATCCCCGCCGGGCCCGGTGCCGGGACGGCGGTTACACGGCCGAAACAGGCGCCGAACCCGGGGGAAACCCGGCCCTGGTTCTATATCTGTCAAGCGACAGAAAAGCCTCTCGGCAGAAGGAGCCGGCCATGACCGACACCCAGACCACGTCCTCCACGGGGACCACCGCCGGGGCCCGGGCCCACGCCCGCGCCCAGGAGGGCACCGCGGTCGAGTGCCGCCCCACCGTCCCGTCCACCACCTCCACCGGGGCCCCGGCCCGGGTGGCCCCGCAGGACCTCGTGTGGGCCGAGCGCGTGGCCGGCGGCAACTACACGCACAAGGTCCTGGACCGCGGGACCGCCGTGCGGCTCACCGACGTGCGGGGCGACGCCTGCGCCTCGGTCCTGCTCTACAACGCCTTCGAGCCCTTCGAGCGGCTCAACGTGGCCGACACCGTGAAGATCCAGTGGCAGGTCTACTCCGGCGCGGGACAGGTCCTGCTCTCCGACCAGGGCCGCGCGATGGCCACGGTGGTCGAGGACAGCTCGGGCCGCCACGACGCCCTCTACGGCACCAGCTCCCGGGCCCGCAACGAGGAGCGCTACGGGGACGGCCAGCCGCACGGCCCCAGCCCCGCCGGCCGCGAGCTGCTGGTCCTCGCGGGCGCCAAGCACGGGCTCGCCCGGCGGGACGTCCCGCCCTGCGTCTCCTTCTTCCAGGGCGTCGAGATCGCCCCCTCCGGGCACCCGGTGTTCACGGGCTCCGCCGGGGCGGGCGCGTCCCTGACCCTCGTCACCGAGATGCCGTGCGTGCTGCTGCTCGCCAACGCCGCCCACCCGCTGGACCCGCGCGAGGAGTACGTGAGCACCTCGCTCGACGTCGTCGCCTGGCGCGCCCGGGCCACCTCGCCCGAGGCCCCCGCCTGGAACTCGGCCCCCGAGCGCCGCCGCGCCTACCAGAACACCGCCGAGTACCTCCGCGCCCGCGGCCTGGCCTGAGCCCCGCGCGCAGAGAACAGCCACGAGACCAGCGACGAGAACGAGGAACCCCGCCATGACTGCTGCCACCACCACCGCCCGCACCACCACCCCGGCCGCCGGAGCCCTCGCGTCCCGGTTCGGCCCGGAGCTCCGCCGCGAGACCGTGGCGCCCCTCGCCCCCTGGTCCGCCGTCCTGACCGCCGGCCAGGTGCTGACCATCGTGGACGTGGACGGCAACCAGGCCGTCGACTTCCTGGTCTACGACGCCGTGGACACCGCCCGGGCCTACAGCGCGCAGGCCACCCTGCAGGGCCAGGACAGCGTCTACCTGACCGCCGGGTCCGTGCTGCGCAGCAACGAGCACGACCCGCTGCTGACCGTCGTCGGCACGGACGTGGAGCGCCACGACACCCTCGGCGGGGCCTGCTCCAAGGAGTCCAACACCCTGCGCTACGGCCACCACACCTGGTCCCAGCACGGGTGCGCCGACAACTTCCTCACCGAGCTCTCGAAGTACGGCCTGGGCAAGCGGGACCAGGTCTCCAACGTCAACTGGTTCATGAACGTCCCGGTGGACCCCGACGGCGCGCTCGGCATCGTGGACGGCATCTCCGCGCCGGGGCTGTCGGTGAGCCTGCGGGCGGAGCGCGACGTGCTCGTCGTCGTCTCCAACTGCCCGCAGATCAACAACCCGTGCAACGGCTTCGACCCGTCCCGCGCCGAGATGATCGTTTCCGCCGGCACCTCCGTCACCACGGCCGGGCAGGAGGCCCGGGCATGAGCGCCTTCGACACCGTCCTCGTGGCCAACCGCGGCGAGATCGCCGTGCGGATCATCCGCTCCGTCCAGGCCCTCGGGCTGCGGGCCGTGGCCGTGTACTCGGACGCCGACCGCGGCGCCCTGCACGTCGGTGCGGCCGACGAGGCCGTGCACCTCGGGGCCTCGCCCGCCGCGGAGAGCTATCTGGACATCGGGAAGATCATCGCCGCGGCCAGGCGCACCGGGGCCGGGGCGATCCACCCCGGCTACGGCTTCCTCTCCGAGAACACCGAGTTCGCCGAGGCCTGCGAGGCGGCCGGGATCGCCTTCGTCGGCCCCACCGGGGACCAGCTGCGGATCTTCGGGTCCAAGCACACGGCCCGGGACGCCGCCGTGGCCGCCGAGGTGCCCCTGCTCGCCGGCACCGGCCTGCTCGACTCGCTCGAGGACGCGCTCGCGCAGGCCGAGGGCATCGGCTGGCCCGTGATGCTCAAGGCCACCGCCGGCGGCGGCGGGATCGGCATGCAGGAGTGCCGCGACGCCGAGGATCTGCGCGGGGCGTGGGAGAGCGTCCGGCGCGTGGCCGGGGCGAACTTCTCCTCCGCCGGGGTCTTCCTGGAGCGGCTCGTGGAGCGGGCCCGGCACGTGGAGGTGCAGGTCTTCGGCGACGGCCGCGGCGACGTCCTCGTGGTCGGGGACCGGGACTGCACCCTCCAGCGCCGCCACCAGAAGGTGGTCGAGGAGGCCCCGGCCCCCGACCTGCCCGAGCACGTGCGCGCCGCGATCCACGACGCCGCCCGGCGGCTGTGCGCCTCCGTCGCCTACCGCTCCGCCGGCACGGTCGAGTTCGTCTACGACCCGGTCCGCCAGGAGGCGGCGTTTCTCGAGGTCAACACCCGCCTGCAGGTGGAGCACCCCGTGACCGAGGCCGTCTACGGCGTGGACCTCGTCGAGTGGATGCTCCGGCTGGCCGGCGGGGACCGCACCATGATGGATGCCGAGCCCACGGCCCGCGGCGCCGCCGTGGAGGCCCGGGTGTACGCGGAGAACACCGACCTGGACAACCTGCCCAGCGCGGGCACCGTCACCGGCCTCGTGGTCCCGGACGGCATCCGGGTGGACTCCTGGATCGAGGTCGGCACCGAGGTCAGCGCCTTCTACGACCCCCTGCTGAGCAAGTTCGTGGCCCACGGCGAGGACCGCGAGCAGGCGTGGGCGCGGCTGGAGGCGGCCCTCGAGCAGGCCCGCGTGCACGGCGTGGCCACCAACCTGGGCGTGCTGCGGGCCATCCCGCGGCTGCCCGCGGTGCGGGACGTGCAGCACTCCACCGCCACGCTGGAGGGCGTGCGCAGCGCCCAGCCGCGCCTCGAGGTGCTGCGGTCCGGGCTGCTGACCACCGTCCAGGACCGGCCCGGGCGGATCGGGTACTGGCCCGTGGGCATCCCGCCCTCGGGCCCCATGGACGAGCTGTCCTTCCGGCTGGGCAACGAGGCGCTGGGCAACCCCGAGCGCGCCGCCGGCCTCGAGGTGACGGCGGCCGGGCCGACCCTGCGCTTCCACACGCCCAGCCGGGTCATGGTGACCGGCGCCCCCGTCGAGGTCCTGGTCAACCGGGAGCCCGTGGCGCAGTGGACCGTGCTCGAGCTGGTCGCCGGGGACGTCCTCGCGATCGGCCGCGCCGAGCAGGGCATGCGCGCCTACCTGCTCCTGGAGGGCGGCCTGGACGTCCCGCTGGTGCTGGGCTCCGCCGCGACCTTCGTGCAGGGCGAGATCGGCGGCGCCGCCGGCCGCGCCCTGGCCCCCGGCGACGTCCTTGGGATCAGCACCCCGGCCGTGCCCCACGAGGTCGCCGACGTCCCGCTGGCCGAGCGCCCCCAGGTGGGCGCCTACTGGGAGGTCGGCGTCCTGGAGGGCCCCCACGCCGCCCCCGAGTTCTTCACCGTGGCCGACATGGAGGAGTTCTACGCCGCCGACTGGGAGGTCCACTTCAACTCCGACCGCACCGGCGTGCGCCTGGTGGGCCCCAAGCCCCAGTGGGCCCGCCGTGACGGCGGCGAGGCCGGCCTGCACCCCTCCAACATCCACGACACCCCGTACGCGGTGGGCGCGGTGGACTACACCGGGGACATGCCCATCCTGCTCGGCCCCGACGGCCCCAGCCTGGGCGGGTTCACGTGCCCGGCCACGGTGGCCGAGGGCCAGAAGTGGAAGCTGGGCCAGCTCCGCGCCGGGGACCGGGTGCGCTTCGTGCCCATCACCCAGGCCCAGGCCGCGGAGCTGCGCCGCGACCCGCGGGCCCGGGTGGCCCCGGGCCGGGACGCCGTGGTCGACGGCGGCGTGGTCACCTCCGTGCCCGCGACCGCGGACCGCCCCTCCCTGACCGTGCGGCGCAGCGGCGACTCCAACGTGTTGGTCGAGTACGGCGAGATGACCCTGGACATCGCCTCCCGGATGCGGATCGAGGCGCTGCGCCGGGCCCTGCAGCAGCAGGTCGACGACGGTGCGCTGACCGGCGTGCTCGAGATGACCCCGGGCATCCGCTCCCTGCAGATCCACCTCGACCCGGACCGGCTCGGCCTGGACGAGGTGCTCGAGCGCGTGCTGGTCCTCGACGCCGGGCTGCCCCCCACGCACGACCTGCGGCTGCCGAGCCGCACCGTGCACCTGCCGATGTCCTGGGACGACCCCGCCACCCGGGAGGCCATCCGGCGGTACGAGAAGGGCGTGCGCGACGACGCCCCGTGGTGCCCCTGGAACATCGAGTTCATCCGCCGGATCAACGGCCTGGACTCGGTCGAGGACGTCCGCTCGGTGCTCTTCGACGCCGAGTACCTGGTCCTGGGCCTGGGCGACGTCTACCTGGGCGCCCCCGTGGCCACCCCGGTGGACCCCCGGCACCGGCTGGTCACCACGAAGTACAACCCGGCCCGGACCTGGACCCCGCAGAACGCCGTGGGCATCGGCGGGGCGTACCTGTGCATCTACGGCATGGAGGGCCCCGGCGGCTACCAGTTCGTGGGCCGGACCACCCAGGTGTGGTCCACCCACCGGCAGCGCGGGCCCTACGAGGAGGGCACCCCGTGGTTGCTCCGGTTCTTCGACCGGATCAAGTGGTTCCCGGTGTCCTCCGAGGAGCTGGCGGAGATGCGCGCGGACATGGCCGTGGGCCGGCTGCCCCTGCGGATCGAGGAGGGCGAGTTCTCCATGGCCGAGTACCAGGCCTTCCTCGCCGAGCACCGGGAGGGCATCGACGCCTTCGAGGCCCGCCGGAAGGCGGCCTTCGACGACGAGCGCCAGGCGTGGGAGGAGGCCGGCGAGTTCGAGCGGGTCGCCGCCCTCGCGGAGGTCGTCCCGGAGGACGAGGTGGCCGTGGAGATCCCCGACGGGTGCGAGGGCGTCGAGGCGCAGTTCGCCGCCAACGTCTTCCGCGTGGACGTCCGGGTGGGCGAGACGGTGCGGGAGGGCCAGACCCTGATGGCGGTCGAGGCCATGAAGATGGAGGCCCCCGTGACGGCCCCCGCGGACGGCGTGGTGCACCGCATCGTCGTCGAGCCCGGGGCGCACGTGGGCCCGGGCGCCGTCCTGGCCGTGGTCCGCACGGCGGCCCCCGTGCCGGCGGGCACGGCACCGGCCGGCGCAGCACCGGCCGACCCCGCACCGGCCACCGAGACGGTCTGAGCAGCGGCCCGGACCCCACCAGCACGAGGAGAGCACCCATGACCACGACAGCAGAGACCGCAGCACCCCCGGCCCCGGCGGGATCCCCGGACCCCGGCGCGGCCGAGCGCACCGCCCACGAGCTCGTGGCACGGCGCTACCGCTTGATCGAGGAGGCGGACCGGCCGGAGGTGTGGATCGGCCTGCGCCCCCAGCGGGACGTGGCCGAGGACGTCGCCCGGGCGCTGGCCGCCCGGGCCGCCGGCGAGCACCTGCCGCTGGCCGGGACCCTGTTCGCGGTGAAGAACAACATCGACGTGGCCGGTCTGCCGACCACCGCGGCGTGCCCCGCGTTCGGCTACGAGCCGGAGCGCGACGCCGTGGTGGTCCGCCGGCTGAAGGAGGCGGGCGCGGTGGTGCTGGGCAGCACCAACCTCGACCAGTTCGCCACCGGGCTGGTCGGCACCCGCAGCCCGTACGGCGCGGTCCGGCACGCGGAGGACCCCGCCCGCATCTCCGGCGGGTCCTCCAGCGGCTCCGGGGTGGCCGTGGCCCTCGGTTTCGCGGACTTCGCCCTGGGCACCGACACCGCCGGATCCGGGCGGGTGCCCGCCGCCCTGCACGGGCTGTACGGGGTCAAGCCCACCAAGGGCGCCGTGCCCTCCACCGGGGTGGTGCCCGCATGCCGGAGCCAGGACGTGGTGACCACCATGGCCCGGGAGCTGCGCCTCGCCCGCCTCGCGGCGGACGTCATGGCCGGGGTCGACGACGGCGACGCCCGCTCCCGTCCACCCGCCGCGCCGCGGCCGGCCCGGCTGGACCGCGTCGTCGGGTTCGCCGAGCCGGAGCAGCTCGGGGAGCTCGCCCCCGGCTGGGCCGAGGCCTACGCCGCCGCCGTCCGGCGGCTCGGGGAGCGGGGCTTCCGGACCGTGCCGGTGGACATCGAGCCGTTCCTCGCGGCCGCGGCCCTGCTCTACGACGGCGCGTTCGTCGCCGAGCGCTGGACGGCCGTCGGCGCGTTCGTGGACGCCCACCCGGAGGACGTGGACCCCACGGTCGGGCGCATCGTCACCGGCGCCCGGGACATCCCCGCCCACCGGGTCTTCGCCGACCAGGAGTTCCTCGACGGCTGCGCCCGCCGGGCCAGGGAGGTGTTCGGCGCGCTCGACGCCCTCGTGCTGCCCACCACCACGTCCCACCCCACCCTCGCGGAGGTCGCGGCCGATCCCGTGGGCGCCAACAGCCGGATGGGCCGCTTCACCAACTTCGTGAACCTGCTCGACCTCTCCGCGCTCGCCGTCCCCGCCGGCCGGGTGGACGGCCTGCCCTTCGGCGTGCAGCTCGTGGGGGACACGTTCCAGGACGACCGGCTCGTGGACGTCGCCCGGGAGGGAGGCTTCGATGGCCGCTGATCCCGCGCCCGCGGTGTCCGCGTCCACCTCCGCCCCGTCCCCGACGGCGGCTCCCGGCGCCCCGGAGCTGCTGCTCGTGGTCGCGGGCGCCCACCTGCGCGGCCAGCCGCTCAACCCACAGCTGCTCGACCTGGCCGCCCGCTTCGTGGAGGCCACGACCACGGCCGCCGCGTACCGGATGTTCGCCCTGGACACCGTGCCCGCCAAACCCGGGGTGGTGCGCGTCCCGGGCCGCGGGGCGGCCCTGGCCGTGGAGGTCTGGGCGCTGGACGCCGCCGCGTTCGGCACGTTCGTCGCCGGGCTGCCCGCGCCGATGGCCATCGGCCGGGTCGAGCTCGCCGACGGCCGGGAGCTGCCCGGCTTCCTGGTGGAGCCCTGGGCGCTCGAGGACGCCGAGGACATCACGGTCCACGGCGGCTGGGCCGCCTACCGGGCGGCCGCCGGCTGAGCGGTCCGGACCGCTCAGCCCTGGTCGGACGGCGCCGGACTGGGTAACGTGCGGCATGACCGACAGGGCCGTCCGTCGCTCCCCGGCGTCGCTCCCCGGCGCCGCTGCCCGGCCGCGCGGGCAGCGCAGGACCCGACCGCTCGGCAGGAAGGACGTGCGCGATGCAGTTCGAGCTGGAGGAGACGACCCAGCGGGTCGAGGAGCAGGTCGCCGAGCTGGCCCGGCTGCGCCGGGACGACCGCCGGGGGTGGACGCGCCAGGTGTTCAGCGACCCCTACCGGGAGTCCCGCGCGTGGGTCGCGGCCCGGATGCGGGACGCCGGCCTGGAGGTCCACCGGGACGCCGCCGGGAACCTCGTCGGCCGGCTCGCCGGCTCCCGGCCCTCCGCGCCCGCACTGATGACCGGATCCCACACGGACACCGTCGACGGCGGCGGGCGCTTCGACGGCGTCGTCGGCGTGCTGGCGGCCGTCGAGGTCGCCCGGAGCATCCGCGCCTCGGGCACCCCGCTGTCCCGGGACCTCCTGGTCGTCGACTTCCTCGGCGAGGAGCCCAACGACTTCGGCCTCAGCTGCCTGGGCAGCCGGTCCATGGCCGGGGAGACGACGGCCGCCGACCTCGGCCGCCGCGACGGGGCCGGGCGGACCCTGGCCGCCGCCTACGAGGACTTCGGCCTCGACCCCTCCGCCGTGCTGCAGCCGTCCCGTCTCGATCCCGGTCCGCTGCACGCCTTCGTGGAGCTCCACATCGAGCAGGGGCCGGCGCTCGAGCAGGGCGGGGAGCAATTCGGCGTGGTGACCTCCGTCTGCGGCATCGAACGCTTCGTGGCCCACTTCGCCGGCCGGGAGGACCACGCCGGCACGAGGCCCGTCGCCGACCGGCAGGACGCCCTGGTGGCCGCCGCCGAGGCCGTCCTGGCCGTGCGCCGCGAGGGCTGCGGGGCGCCTGGCAACGGGGTGGCGACCGCCACGCACGCCGACAACCTCTCGCCGTCCCCCAACGTGGTCCCCAGCGCGGTCGACCTGCGGGGCGAGCTGCGCAGCATCGACCGGTCGTGGCTGTCCGGGGCCCGCCGGAGGCTGGGGGAGACCGTGCTCGCCGCCGCCCGCGGCTACGGTGTCGACGTCGAGTTCGACTGGACGACGGACAACCCCGTCGTCGACGCCCATCCGCGCGCCCACGACGTCGTTGCCGCGACGGCGGACCGGCTCGGGTACTCTTGGCGGCCGATCCCCAGCGGCGCCACGCACGACGCCGTGCACATGGCGGCCCTGGCGCCGATGGCGATGATCTTCGTCCCCTCCCGCGACGGCCGGAGCCACTGCCCCGAGGAGTGGACCGACCCCCTGGAGATCGGCCGGGGCGTCCACGTCCTCGGCGAGACCCTCCGGGCCCTCGACACCGCGCCGCTGTGACCTCCGGGCGCTGTGACCTCCGGCCGCCGGGACCTCCGGACGGCCACGACCCGAGCACGTCATCCCTGAACGGAGGCTCCGCATGAACACGCTGTCCGACTACGTCAACATGCCCTTCCTGTGGTTCTGCGCCCTGGCGGTCTTCGCCGTGATCATCCTGCAGACTGTCATCTACGTGCGCGCGGCCCGGCTCGTGGGCCCCGACGTCGGCTTCACCCGCCAGGACCTGCGCCAGTCCTTCCGCTCGGGCGGTGTCGCCGCGATCGGCCCGTCCCTCGCCGTGGTCGTCGTCGCGGTCGCCCTGCTCCCGCTGTTCGGGGCCCCGGCCGTCCTCGTGCGCATCGGACTGGTCGGCTCGGCCGCGACCGAGACCTCCTCGGCCAACCTCGCCGCCGGGACCCTGGACGCCGAACTGGGCGGGGCGGGCTGGACACCGGACGTCTTCACCGTGGCCTTCCTGGCCATGAGCCTCTCCGGCGGTCTGTGGATGCTGTCCACGCTGATCCTCACGCCCCTGCTGAAGCGGGGGGACGTCAAGCTCCGGTCGGTGAACCCCGCCCTGATGGCGATCGTCCCCTCGGCCGCGCTGCTGGCCGCCTTCGCCTCTCTGGGCATCGCCGAGCTCCCCAAGAGCTCCGTGCACATCCTGACGGTCGTGGTCTCCGCCATCGTGATGGCCGTGTGCCTGCTGCTCGCGCGGGCCCTCAGGGCGCCGTGGCTGCGGGAGTGGGGCCTCGGCTTCTCGATCATCATCGGCCTGGTCGTCGCCTACTTCGCCCACGGCGCCGGCATGGGCGCCACGGCCTGATCGCACCCAGAACCCGAAGGAGTCGTCATGGCCTCACCGACCGGCACGTCAGCCACCGCCTACGCCGTCTACGACCGCACCACGTCCCGCTGGGGACGGCTCACCATGATCCTGGGTCTGCTGTTCTCCTACGCCGGCCCGGTCTACCTGCTGCTCTTCTCCGGTCTGGAGATCCCGCTGTCCGACGTGGTGACCGCCTTCCTGGCGGTGGCGGCGGTCTTCGCGATCCTCGCCGTCGTCGAGCCCATCACCTACTACCCCGTGCTGGGGCCCGCCGCGATGTACCAGGCCTTCATGATCGGGAACATCGCGAACAAGCTGCTGCCCTCCGCGATCGTGGCCCAGGCGGCCATCGGCGCCAAGCCCGGGACCCGGCGCGCGGAGCTCGCGGCCGTCATGGCCATCTGCGGCGCGGCCGTCGTGCACATCGTCTCCCTGCTGCTCTTCGTCGGCATCCTCGGCACCTGGTTGGTCAGCGTGGTGCCCGAACCCGTCGTCGAGGTCGCCCGGCTCTACATCTTCCCGGCCATCATCGGCGCGGTGATCGTCCAGCTCGCCGCCTACGTGAAGCAGCCGCGGATCCTCCTCATCGCCCTCGCGGTGGGAGCGGTCGTCCAGCTGCTGCTCGTGCCGGTCCTGGGCACCACGTTCCGGAACTTCGCCACGGCCGTGGTGGTCCTGGCCACCATGGTCCTGGCGTGGGTGCTCCGCGACCGGAAGGCCGAGCACGCCGCGCCCGGGGACGAGAGCCTGCCGTGACCACACGAGCCGCCTTCCCCGAGACCCCCGCCCCGCACCCCGCCCACGAGAGGACGTCATGACCACGACCCTGCCCGAGATCCCCGCCGAGCTGCGCGAGGACCTGCACACCCTGTACCGCCACCTGCACGGCGCCCCCGAGCTGTCCATGCAGGAGCACACGACCGCCGAGCTGATCCGGGCGCGGATGGACGCCCTCGGCTGCGAGACCTTCGTCTGCGGCGGCACCGGGGTGGTGGCCGTGCTGCGCAACGGCGAGGGGCCGGTGGTCGGCTTCCGCGCGGACACCGACGCCCTTCCCGTGGCGGAGGACACCGGCCTGGACTACGCCTCGACCGCCCGGGGCGTGCTGCCCGACGGGACCGAGGTCCCCGTCATGCACGCGTGCGGGCACGACACCCACATCACGAGCGCCGTCGGCGCGGCCACCCT
Organism: Kocuria sp. CPCC 205263; assembly: GCF_040981075.1. Classification (NCBI taxonomy): domain Bacteria; kingdom Bacillati; phylum Actinomycetota; class Actinomycetes; order Micrococcales; family Micrococcaceae; genus Kocuria; species Kocuria sp. CPCC 205263. The sequence goes on from NZ_JAVKPV010000006.1 coordinate 234,553, forward strand.
GCTGGCCGGGAACCGCGACGCCTGGGCCGGGACCGTGGTCTTCCTGTTCCAGCCGGGCGAGGAGACCGCCGAGGGCGCGATGGCCATGCTGCAGGACGGCCTGTGGGACCGCGCCCCCCGCCCCGAGATCGTCTACGGCCAGCACGTCTGGCCCGGGCGCGCCGGCCAGGTGGAGCTCACCAGCGGCCCGGCCATGGCCATGGCCGACGGCTGGAAGGTCACGGTCCACGGCCGGGGCGGCCACGGCTCCCGGCCCGAGGACACGATCGACCCCGTGGTGCTCGCGGCCCACATGGTGGTGCGGATCCAAAGCATCGTCTCCCGCGAGATCCCCGCGCAGCAGGCGGCGGTGATCACCATCGCCAGCTTCCACGCCGGGCTCAAGGAGAACATCATCCCGGCGGTCGCGGAGTTCACCGTCAACGTCCGCAACCTGGACGCCGACGTCCGGGAGCAGGTGCTGGCAGCGCTCCGGCGGGTCATCCGCGGGGAGGCCGTGACCTCCGGGGCGCCGGAGCCCCGGATCGACGAGATCTACACCTTTCCGCTGCTCGTCAACGACCCGGCGGAGACGGACTCCCTCCGCGCCGTGCTCGGTGCGGCCCTCGGCGCGGAGAACGTCCTGGACCGCCCCGCGCAGATGGGCAGCGAGGACTTCGGGCACCTGCCCGACGCTATCGGGGTGCCCGGTGTCTACTGGTTCTTCGGCGGGATGTCCGACGAGGCGGTCGACGGCGACGCGCCGGTGCCGACCAACCACTCGCCGTTCTTCGCCCCCGTCGTGGAGCCCACGCTGAGCACCGGCGTCACGGCCGCGGTCAGCGCGATCCTCTCCCGCGTGGGCACCCGATGAGGGGGGACACCGGGACCGCGGAGCTGCTCCGGCTCTCCGCGCGGGAGCTCGCCGCGGCCGTCCGGGCCCGCACGGTCTCCGCGCGGGAGGTGCTCGACGCCCACTTCGCCCGGATCGACGCCGTGAACCCCGCCGTGAACGCCGTGGTCACGCAGGTCCGCGAGCAGGCGTACGCGGCCGCCGCCCGCGCCGACGAGCTCACCGCCGCCACGCCCGCCGACGAGCTGCCGCCCCTGCACGGGGTGCCGATGACGCACAAGGACACCCACGCCACCGCCGGGATCCGCACCACGTCCGGCTCCCCGGTGTTCGCCGAGCACGTCCCGGAGCACGACGACCTGATCGTCGCCCGGTTCACGGCGGCCGGGGTGATCAGCACCGGGAAGAACAACGTGCCCGAGTTCGCCGCGGGCTCCCACAGCTTCAACGAGGTCTTCGGGACCACGCACAACCCCTGGGCGCTGGACCGCAGCGCGGGCGGGTCCAGCGGCGGGGCGGCCGCGGCGATCGCGTCCCGGATCCAGCCCCTGGGCGACGGCTCCGACATGGGCGGGTCCCTGCGCAACCCGGCCGCGTTCTGCGGCATCGCCGGCTTCCGGCCCTCCGCAGGGGTCGTGCCCTCGGCGCCCACCGGCAACGCCTGGGCGTGGCTGGGCCGCTCCGGTCCGCTGGCCCGCAGCGTGGACGACCTCGCCCTGGCCATGTCCGTGCTGGCCGGCCCCGACCCGCGGATCCCCCTGGACTGCCCGGCGCCGCGGACCGGGTTCCGGGCGCTCGCGGCGGAGGACCCGCCCGACCCGGGGGCCCGCCCCCTGGCCGGCGTGCGGATCGGGCTGAGCACGGACTTCGGCCTCGGCGTCCCGGTGGAGCCGGAGATCGTCGAGGTGCTGGTCGCCCAGGCGCGGGTGTTCGAGGAGCTGGGTGCCGTGGTCGAGGAGGCCGTCCCGGACCTGCGCGACGCCGACGAGGTGTTCGACGTGACCCGGGCCTTCGACATGGCCGTCGCCCTGCGCACCGTGGTCGCGGAGCACCGCGAGCTCGTGAAGCCGGAGATCGTGTGGAACGTCGAGAAGGGACTGGCACTGACCGCCGGGCAGCTCATGGACGCCGCCCTGGCGCGCACGCGCCTGCACGAGGCGGTGCGCGCGTTCTTCGACCGCTGGGACGTGCTGCTGACCCCCACCTCCCAGGTGCTGCCGTTCCCGTCGGCGGAGCGCTGGCCCCGCACGGTCGCGGGTATGCCGATGCAGACATATGTCGAGTGGATGCGCTCGGCGAGCCTGATCTCGGCCACCGGGTGCCCGGCCGTCTCGGTGCCGGGCGGCTTCAGCCCGGGAGGGCTGCCCGTGGGGCTGCAGCTCGTCGCCGCCCACGGGCGCGACGTCGAGCTGCTCCGGACCGCCCGCGCCTACGACCACGCCACCCGGCACGCGGACGCCGCGCCGCGCCTCTGAGGTGCGGCGCGGAGCCGGCACGCCGGGTCGTGCCGGGGCGGCCGGTCCTGCTCAGGCCGCGGTCTCCAGCTCGAGCAGCGCCGCCTTGGCCTCCAGGCCGCCGACGTACCCGCCCAGGCCACCGTCGCCGCGCAGCACGCGGTGGCACGGGACCACCACCGGCAGCGGGTTCGCGGCGCAGGCCGTGCCCACCGCCCGCACGGCCTGCGGGCGCCCGACCGACCGGGCCACCGCGCCGTAGCTCTCCGTGCGGCCGTAGCCGATCTCGGGCAGGTGCTCCTGGACCAGGCGCCGGAACCCGTGCGAGAGCGACCGGTCCAGCGGGAGGTCGAAGCCGGTGCGCGTCCCGGCGAAGTACTCCTCGAGCTGCCGGACGGCCGGTGCCAGGCGGGCCGGGGCGTGCAGCACCCGCGGGCTGATCCGGCGGGCCAGGTCCTGCAGGACCGCCTCATGGTCCTCCCGCGCGTAGGCCACCCGCACCAGCCCCTCCTCCGTGGCGGCCAGCAGCAGCACGCCCACCGGGGTGCTGACGGTCGTGTACGCGACGTCGAGCAGTCCCGCCCGGGCGGCCCCCTCCTCCAGGCGCCGGTGCAGGCCGCGCAGCACGGTCTCCGGCACGGGGTCGGCGCGGAGGCTCCGCAGGGGGGAGTGCGGGGTCGAGCCGAGGGTGTTCGTGGTCATCGGTCCTCTCCTGTCCGGTCGAGCTGGGTGCGGTTCCCGGTGCGGGTTCCGGTGCCGTTCGCGGGGGCGGTCGTGGTGAGGGCCCTGCGGAGGGCGGCCACGCCGTCCGAGGCGGCCCGGCGGGCGGCCTCCGGGGTGCCGCCGAGCAGCTCGGCGATCTGCCGGTAGGGCAGCCCGCCCAGATAGCGGTAGGCCACGGCGTGCCGCTGCTTGGGCGGCAGGGCGGCCACCGCCGCCCACAGCGGGGAGTCGTGCTCGTGCGGCGCGTCCCGGTGGGCCGGTGGCTCCGGGAGCGAGGCCACGGGCACCGCCGCCCGGGACCGGGCCCGGACGACGTCGACCGCCTTGCGGTGGGCGATCGTCACCAACCACGCCTGCACGTTCGCCGTGGCCGGCAGGTCCGGGTACGCCCGCAGTGCGGCCAGGAACGTCTCCGACCACGCGTCCTCGGCGTCCGCGGACGTGCTCAGCACGGCCCGGCAGACCCGCCACACCACGGGGCCGTGCCGGGTCACCTGCGTCTCGAAAGGCTCTTTCGTGTCCATCACCTCGTAGACGTCCGCACCGGACGAAACGTGAGATCGGCGCGGACGGATCTCCTCCATCCTGACGCACCCACCCGCACCCGCACCCGCACCCGCTGCCGCCCTTGGCGGGACCCGCCGGGCCGAGTCCTCAGACCCCGGCCGGGACCGGCGGGTCGGCCTGCTGCGCGGGGACCGGGGCCGTGCGGACCCGGGGCGTGAAGCCGGAGGGGGTCTGCTCGCGGTAGAGCCGGTACAGCTCGAGCCGCTGCGTGTCCGTCTCGACCTGGGCGCGAGCCGCGGTGAGGCCGACCAGGACGTAGGTGAGCCAGCCCAGGGCCCCGGCCACGAGGGTGGCCCAGCCGTCGAAGGCACTGGTGACGAGGGTGTTCTCGAGGTGGAAGAGGTCGTTCGGGGCGCCGTAGATCGTGGGCGTCAGCGCGAGGAACACCAGCCGGCTGGTCAGGCCCACGCACGCCGCGGCCAGGGCGGCCCGGGCGCCGGGGCGCCGCCAGAAGGTGCCCAGGATGAACGAGGCGGACAGGCTCGCGAGCATGAGGTCGAAGGCCAGGGTCAGCAGGATCCCGGTCTGGCTGACCCGCACGGCCAGCAGGATCCCGATGACCACCACCGGCAGCATGGCCAGGCGCGTCCAGCGCAGCAGCGGGTCGTGGGCGCCGGAGATCTCGGTGCGGCGGACGTTGAAGACGTTGCGCACGGTCACGGCGGAGGTGGCCAGGATGGCCCCGGAGGCCGTGGAGAAGGACGCGGCCACGATGCCCGAGAGCACGAGCACGGCCAGCAGCGGGGGAGCGTACTCGCCCAGCAACGTGTAGAGGATGGGGCCGTTCTCCGCGGAGAGCCCCAGCACGGAGGAGGCAGTGAGGGCCACGAGGGCGAAGATCGTGCCGATGACCGCGGTGGTGCCGGCGGCCACGAAGCACGAGCGCTGGGCCACCTTGGGGCTCTTGGCCCCGAAGATCCGCTGCATGAAGTCGATCGCCACGAGGTCGCCGATGCCGAGGGCGATGAGCGTGGCCCAGTTGATCGGGGCGCCGGCCTCCGAGCTCGTGAGCTGCTCGAGGTCGAACGGGCCCATCCCTTCAGGGATCACGATGCCGTAGGTCAGGGCGACCCACACGATCAGCGCCACGGCGGCCACCACGGTGATCACGGTCTGCAGCACCGCCGTGTAGGCGTCGGAGAACAGCCCGCCGGCCAGGGTGTAGCTGAGCACCAGGGCACTGGCCACGACCACGCCGATCGAGTACGGGACGTTCGCGAAGTACTCGAGCAGGAACCCGCACGCCACCAGGTTGCCCGCGAGCAGGAAGGTGAAGGCGAAGATCATGATCACGGAGGCGAGCGTCTCGGTGGTCCGGCCGTACCGGATCCGGAAGAAGTCCCCCAGGGTGAACAGCCGCAGCCGGTTCATGGGCTTGGCCAGGAACAGCCCGGCGAGCAGCAGGCACACCGCCAGGCCGAGGGCCAGGGAGGCGCCGGCCCAGAAGCCGTAGCCGGAGGTGAGGTCCGTGTTGCCCACGGTGGCGTTCGAGTCCACGGCCGCCGCGGTCAGGGACACCGCGACCAGCGGCATCCCCAGCTGCCGGCCGGCCACGAGATAGTTGGTGCTGTCGCCGTCCACCTTGCGCGCCATGAGCACGCCGATGATGAGCACCGCCAGCACGGTGATGCCGACCCCGAGAATGATCATGTGCTTCTCCCCGCCTGGGCTCCGCCGAGCGGAGTTCCTGTCATCTGACAGGTAAAGCATGTCCGGGGGGTGCGGCGCGGTGGTTTCTCCTCCGTAACGTCTGTGTTTAACCGCAGCGCCCCGCCCCGAGGACTTCCGGGGCGGGGCGCTGCGGCATGCGGAGGGGCCAGGGACTACACGTCCTGCCGGGCGCGGTTGACGATCTTGGACCGGACGGTCAGCGCCAGCACGATGAACAGCAGGCCGTAGAGCACCAGCGGGATGGGGCCGGTGACGAAGACCGAGTAGTCGCCGTTGGAGGACAGCAGGGCGTCGCGCATGCTGGTCTCGGCCAGCGGGCCCAGGACCATGCCGATCATCAGCGGGGCCAGAGGCACGCCGTGGCGGCGCATCGTGAAACCGATCAGGGCGATGCCCAGCAGCAGCAGCAGGTCGAAGACCGCCCCCGAGGTGGCGTAGACGCCGAGCCCGCAGAACACGGTGATCCCGGCATAGAGGTAGGGCTTGGGGATCAGCAGCAGCTTCGCCCAGTACTGGGCGAAGGGCAGGTTGATGATCAGCAGCACGATCATCGCGATGAAGAAGCTGGCCAGCAGCGCCCACACCAGATCCGGTGCGCGGTCGAACAGCAGCGGGCCGGGCTGCAGACCGTACTGCTGGAACGCGGCGAGCATGATCGCCGCGGTCGCCGAGACCGGCAGACCCAGGGCCAGCAGCGCGCCCATCGCTGTGCCGGTGGTGGCGTTGCCGGCGGCCTCGGGGGCGGCCAGGCCGCGGATGGCGCCCTTGCCGAACATGGGGTTCGGGCGGCGGCGGTCGATGCGGCGCTCGACGTCGTAGGAGATGAAGGTGGGGATCTCCGCGCCGCCGGCGGGGATGACGCCGAAGGGCAGGCCGATCGCGGTGCCGCGGGCCCAGGCCGGGGCGGCCTCCTTGAGCTCGGCGCGGGAGAGGTACGGGCGTCCCGCGGCGGAGATCTGCATGGCGGCGGGGTCGCGGCGGATCCGGGAGGCCACGAAGAACACCTCGCCCAGGGCGAGGATGGCCACGGTGACGGTGACCAGGGAGATGCCGTCGAACATCTGCGGGACCCCGAAGCTGAAGCGCTCGGTGCCGGAGATGGAGTCGATGCCCACGGTCGCGAAGCCCAGGCCCAGGACCAGGGCGGCCAGGCCCTTGACCGCGGAGTCGGAGACCACCGAGGAGGTGGCGATGAAGGCGAAGATCGCCAGGGCGAAGAACTCGGCCGGGCCGAAGTTGGCGGAGAAGTCCGCCAGCGCCGGGGCGAGGAAAACGACCAGGCAGGCGGCGATCATGCCGCCGATGAAGGCGCCGATCGCCGCGGTGGCCAGCGCCTGCGGGGCGCGGCCGTCCTTGGCCATCTTGTGGCCCTCGAAGGTGGAGGCGATCGCGGAGGCCTGTCCGGGGGTGTTCATCAGGATGGCCATGGTGGAGTCGCCGAACATGCCGCCGAAGTAGACGCCGGCGAACATGATGAAGGCGGCGGTGGGGTCCAGGGCGAAGGTCATGGGCAGCAGCAGGGCCACCGCCATGGAGGAGCCCAGGCCCGGGAGCACGCCCACGGCGGTGCCCAGGAGGCAGCCGATGAGGACCCACAGCAGGTTCATCGGGGTCAGTGCGCCGGCGAAGCCGCCGGCGAGCAGTTCGAGTGCTTCCATGATCAGAAACCGCCTCCCAGGATGCCGGACGGGAGGTTCAGGCCCAGGCCGGCGGAGAATGCCAGATAGATCGCGCTGGACAGGACCAGGGCGAGCGAGATGTCGAACAGGGCCCGGGTGCTGCCGAAGCCGCGGGCCACGGCCCAGAACAGCAGGGCGGCGGCCAGGATCCAGCCCAGGAACTCGATGGTCAGGGCGAAGACCAGGAACCCGGCCACGGACCAGATCACCGCGGACCAGTCCGAGTGCGTCCGATACGTGCTCTCCGAGAGCTCCTGGGGGTGCTCGGGGGAGCGCAGGTAGTGCAGCACCAGCAGGGCGGCCAGGAGGTAGCCCGCCACCATGAGGATGCCGGGGAAGAACTTCGGGCCTGGGAAATCGGTGCCCTCGGGCACCTCCATGGTGAGGATGCCGATCAGCAGGTACGTGCTGAAGCCTGCCAGGAGCAGCGGCACGACCAGCCCGCTGCGCCCGTGCATCCGTCCTCCGCGAGGCGGCACGTCACGGCCGGCGGGGACGCCGCCGTGGCCGTCGTCCGCGACCTCGGCGGACGGGGGCGTGGGAAAAGATGTGCTCACAGGTCCAACTCCTCGATGAGGGCCTCGATCTCGGCCCGGTCTTCCGCGATGAACTGCTCGAACTCCGGCCCGGTCAGGTAGACGTCCTGCCACTGGTTGCGCTCGAGGGCCTCGCGCCACTCCGGGGTCTCCACGGTCTCCGCGATGATCGCCTCCAGTTCGGCGAACTCCTCGTCGGTGATGCCAGGAGGCGCCACCATGCCGCGCCAGTTCGTCAGCTCGACGTCGTAGCCCTGCTCCTTGAAGGTCGGGGCGTCGAAGCCCTCGAGCCGCTCGGGCGCGGCGATCCCGAGGATCTTCAGGCGCCCGGCCTCGACCTGGTCGGCGAACTCGGTGAAGCCCGAGGTGGCCGCCTTGGCGGTGCCGGAGGAGATCGTCTGGATCGCCTCGCCGCCGGAGGTCTTGGGGATGTAGGTGAGGTCCGCGGGGTCGATCCCGGCCTGCAGGGCCAGGTCCGCGATGATGAGGTGGTCGATCGACCCTGCGGAGCCGCCCGTGAACGGGAAGGCCTTCGGGTTCTTCTTCCAGTCGGCGATCAGCTCGTCGAGGGTGTCGTACGGGGAATCGGCCGGCACCACGAGCGCGTCGTACTCTTCCGCCATGCGGGCGATCGGCCGGACGTCGTCGAGACCCACCGGGGAGTCGTTGAGCGCGACGCCGCCCAGCATGACCGTTCCGGTGGACATGATGGTGCTCGCCTGGCCCTCCATGGTGGTGAGCTGGCCCAGACCGATCGTTCCGCCCGCGCCCGGGATGTTGACCACCTGGGCGTTGTTGACGATGTTGTTGGTGCGCATCGCCTGCTGCTGCTCGCGCACGAACGTGTCCCAGCCGCCGCCGGCACCGGCCGGGGCGATCAGGGTCATGTTCGCGCGCAGGTCCGACCCACCGCTCGCGGCCTGGATCGAGGTGAACGAGGCCAAGCCGATCACGGCGGCGGCGACGACGCCGTAGACCGTCATGACGATCGGGTGCCGGCGTCGCGTGCCCTGCTGGGCCTGATCTGGTGGTGAACTCACGGGGATCCACTTTCCTGGGTCGGAGGGTGCGGGTGCATGGCTCGGTCCGAGCCTCTCCTGACGACGATAAGTGACCCGGGTCACGCGACGGCCGTTGATCCACCTTTCGTGCGTACTGATCGTTGTGCTGGTTCTGCGCATTCTGCTCACGCCGGAAGAGACGTCCCTCACACGTTCGGCCGTAGGGTGGACCTCGTTTTGTACGCCCCTTTCCCACCACCCGATTTCCCCACCCCACCGCGGAGGCTCCCATGACCGTCGTCGTTGCCCGAACCAGCACCCCCGAGGGCGAGGCCGCGCTCGCGGCCGCGGTCGAGGAGGCCGGACGCCGCCAGGAGGACCTGCTGGTCTTCAACCTCGAGGGTGCCCAGCTCGACCCCGAGGGGAGCGAGCTGAACGGCGTGCCCGTCACCTTCCGCACCCCCGACACCCGCAACCGGGACGCCGTGGGCGAGCTCCTCGACGCCGCAGAGCAGGTGAACGCCTCCGCCGTGGTGATCGGCGTGAAGCACCGCAGCCCCGTGGGCAAGCTGCTGCTCGGCAGCGCCGCCCAGCAGGTGCTCCTCGAGGCCAACGCCCCGGTGATCGCGGTCAAGCCCCGGCGCTCCTGAGGCATGGCCTCGACCGCTCCGGGGGCCCGGTCCGGGGCGTGGCTGTGGTTCCTTGTGGCCGGGGCCCTGCTCACGCAGACCGCCCTGAACCTGGTGCGCCCGGTCACCACCTACAAGCTGCTGTCCCTGGACGCCGACTCCGTGACGGTCGGCCTGGTCACCGCCGCCTACGCCGTGGTCCCGCTCGTCACGGCCATGTGGCTGGGCCGGATGACCGACCGGGTGCGGGACCTGCGGACCATGGTGGTCGTCGGCGCCCTGGTCCTGGCCCTCGGCGCGGGTGCGCTGGCCCTGGCGCCCAGCGTGGCGCTCGTCGCCGTGGCGAGCGCCCTGCTGGGCATGGGGCACCTGGTGTTCACCATCGCCGGGCAGTCGGCGGTCGCCCGCTTCTCCCCGCCGGACCAGCTGGACAAGGGCTTCGGCTGGTTCACCGCCGCCTTCTCCGCCGGGCAGCTGGTGGGTCCGCTGCTGGTCGGGGTGCTCCTGGGCACGGGCAGCGACGTCGCCTCGCCCGAGCGGGTCGCCGACATCACCCTGTCCCTGTGGATCGGGGCCGGGCTCTCGGTGCTCGTGGTGCCCGTCATGCTCCTGCGCCGGCCGGCGTCCGGGGCCGCCGGGGCGCCCGCCCGGAGCGACGACGACGCTGCCGCGGAACAGGCGGCTCCCGCCACCGGTGAGCTCGAGGTGGTCCCGGCAACGGCGCCGCGGGCGTCGATGCTGCGGATCCTCAAGGTCCCCGGCATCCCGTCCCACATGCTGGCGTCCCTGGCCCTGCTCGCGATGCTCGACATCCTCACGGCCTTCCTGCCGCTGGTGGGGGAGCGGGCCGGGGTCTCCCCGGCGTGGATCGGCGTCCTGCTGGCCGTGCGCGGCGGCGCCTCGATCGTCTCGCGCGTCCTGCTGCCGTGGCTCGCGCACCGGATGTCCCGCCGGGCGCTGCTGCTGGTCAGCCTCTACGGCGCCGGCATCACCCTGGCCGTCCCGCCGGCCGTCATCACGGTGCCGTGGCTCGCCGCGGTGCTCCTGTTCGTGGGCGGCTTCTGCCTGGGCCTGGGCCAGCCGATCACCATGACCCTGGTCTCCACCGCTGTGCCCTCCTCTTGGCGGGGCTCGGCGCTCGCCGTGCGGTTGGTCGGCAACCGGGCGGGGCAGGTCGCCATGCCGCTGCTGGCCGGCCTGGTGGCCGCGCCGCTCGGCCCGGCCGGGGCGATCTGGTCCACGTGCGCGGTGCTGCTGGTCAGCGGGCTGGAGAAGACCGTGCGGCGGTAGCCGGGCGCGGGGGACCACTTCGACAGCCCCGGCACAGGGACGCCACAACGGCGGCACAATCCCGGCTGGTCAGCTGGAGGACGAGAAGGACCGAGAGGTCCGGGCCGGCGGGCGGGAGCTCGTCGGCACGTCCGACAGAAGGAACCCGCCGCCATGGTCAACGTCCACCACCCTGCACCCGGTGCACGGTCAGCAGAGGAGGACCCGGTCCTGCCGCTGGTCCGCAGGCGCCGGCTCGTGGGGGTCGACGCCGCCCGGGGCCTCGCCCTGGTCGGGATGATGTCGATCCACATCCTGCCCGCCTGGAACCCCGAGACCTACGGGCCCACGCTGCAGTGGGAGCTGTTCGCGGGCCGCGCCGCGGCCCTCTTCGCCCTGCTGGCCGGGGTGGGCCTGGCCTTCTCCTCCGGCGGGCGCACCCCGCACCGGGGCCGGACGATGACCGCGGACCGCATGGGGCTGCTCGTCCGGGCCGTGGTGATCACCGGGCTGGGGCTGCTGATCAACCAGGTCATGCCGGCGGACCCGCCCGCCTACGACATCCTCGTCTACTACGGCATGTTCTTCCTGCTGGCGATCCCCTTCCTGCACCTGCCGGCGCGGACGCTGTTCGGTCTCGCCGCCGCGGCCGCCGTGGTGGGGCCGGTGCTGATGCAGGCGCTCCGGGGAGTGCTGCCCGCGCTGGAGGTGTACAACCCGACCTTCGCCGACGTGCTCGCCGAGCCGGGGACCGTCCTGGCCCAGGTGCTGTTCACCGGCACCTATCCCGCGGTCCCGTACCTGGCCTACGTGCTCGCCGGGATGGCCATCGGCCGGCTGAACCTGCGGGCCGTGCGCGTCCAGGGCCGGCTGCTGGGGGCGGGACTCGCCCTGGCCGTGGGAGCGTGGCTGGTGTACTGGGTGCTGGTCCTCCAGTCCGGGGGCTACGACCAGCTCATGAGCTCCACCCCGTGGCTGAGCGAGGACCTGATCGACGAGATCATCGTCTGGGGACCGGACCCGGTCCTGCCCGACACCTCCTGGTGGTGGCTGCTGATCCCCGGTCCGCACACCAACACCCCGGTGGCGATCCTCCAGGACCTCGGCTCCGGCGCCGCCGTGCTGGGTCTCCTCCTCCTCGTGGCCCGGCGGGCCGGTGCCTGGCTGCTGCCGCTGAGCGCCATGGGGTCGATGACCCTGACGCTCTACTCGGCGCACCTGCTGGCCCTCGCCGCCATGCTCCACTACGAGGTGCCGCTCCTGTGGTTCCTCATCCACGTGGCGGTCGCGGCGCTGTTCGCAGTGGCCTGGCAGCGCGCCTTCGGCCGGGGCCCGCTGGAGCGGCTCCTGGCCCGGGCCGCCGGCGCCGCCCGCGGTCTGGCCCTGGGCGCCGGTCCGCGCGCGGCGGTGGGCCGGTGACGTCGTCGTCCCGCCGCGGGGACGGGCCGCGGGCTCAGGTGGTGGCCAGCTCCGCGGGGCGGGCGGGGACCTGCTGCAGCCGGGCAACGCGCTGCACGGACCAGCACAGCAGGACGACGAGCAGCACGTTGCGGGTGGTCAGCACGGCCGCCATCGCCGGGTGCGCGTGGATGAGCGGGGTGTAGAACAGCGGGTAGATCACGAACGTGGTGACCGCGATGCCCATCAGCAGCGCCGCCGGCGTCCGCCACCGCTGCCAGTCGTGCACCAGCCCGGCCACGACGACCGGGGCGAGCCAGATCATGAACTGCGGGGACCCCACCTTGTTGAACACGATGAACACCGCGGTCATCATCAGCGCCCCCTCGTAGAAGAGCTCCTCCCGCTCGGCCCCGCGCCGCAGCGCACGGACCAGCAGGACGGCTCCGGCGAGGACGGCGAGCACGAGCAGCGGCTGCATCAGGAACGCGACGACCTCGGTGCCGGGCCCGTAGACCTCTGTCGAGTTGATGGCCACGTTGTCGGCCATCCGCGATCCGGCCACGTCGAAGACGCTCAACCACACCCACGGGGTGGAAAACGTGGCCTCCAGCTGCATGCCGCGCTCTCCCTGGTTGACCAGGAAGTCCGCGATTTGCGGCAGACCGCCCGTCAGGTAGGTGCCCAGCACCACCGCGGCGGTGACCCCCACCCCGGCGGCCACCACCTGGACGCGCTGCCGGCAGGCGATGAACAGGGCGAGCAGGACGGCGGCCGGCCACACCTTGATCCAGGTGGCGACGCTCAGCAGCACGGAGCCGAGCACGGGCCGCTCGGCGGCGTACAGCAGTCCGATCAGCACGATCGGGGCCGCGATGCCCTCCACCCGGGCGAAGCTCAGGTAGCCCAGGAACACGGTGAAGAACAGCCACCACCAGGCCGGGGCGATGCCCTGCCAGGCCCGCCGGCCCCGCGTGAGGCAGACCAGGGCGACGGCGTTGAGCACGGTGACGATCAGCGTCCAGACCAGCAGGTAGGGGCCGGGGCCGGCGATCCCCGCCAGGAGGATCGGGATCTGCGCCAGCACCGGGTACACCCACGGGCTGATCCCGTCCCCGGCATCGGTCGGGTCGTACCCGGCCATGGCCCACTGGCGGTACTGCTCGGTGTCGCTGAAGGCCTCGCCGTGGATGACGAAGGACATCATCCAGCCCAGGAAGTACAGGTGGACGACGGCGAAGCCCCACCACACGCCGGCCGGGCGGGCGAACCAGGCCACGGCGCGGGCGGGCAGGACGGCGTCGCGGACGCCGGTCAGCCGGTCGAAGAGGGCGGCGGAGATCTCAGGCCTCCTTCGCGGCGGGCGCCGGCGCCGCGGGGGCGGGCGCCGTGGCGGGCGCGGTGGCGGGACGCAGGGTGCCCAGCTGGTACAGGCGGCGCGCAGACCACCACAGGAGCACCACCAGCAGGGCGTTGCGCAGAGTCAGCACGAGAGCCATGGCCGGGTCGTTGTGGCTCAGCTCCCAGTAGAACATCGGGTAGACGAGGAACGTGGCCACGGCGATGGCGATGAGCATGGCCGCCGGCACCCGCCACGCCCTCCAGTGGTGGGTCAGCCCCACGGCCACGGCCGGCGCCAGCCACACCATGAACTGCGGGGAGCCGACCTTGTTGAACACGATGAAGGCGGTGACCATGGTCAGCGATCCGGCCAGCAGCAGCTCGGTCCGGTCGGTGTCGCCGGACCGCTCGCCGTTGCGCAGGCCCCGGGCGATCAGGAGGGCCACCGCGGCGGCGGCCACCAGCAGCAGCGGCTGCATCAGCACCGCCATCGTCGCCGTGCCGGGGCCGTCGACCTGCATGGAGTTGATCTCCGTGTTCATGTACATTCGGGACCCGCCCACACCCAGCACGGACGACCACAGCCACGGGGTGGTGAACGTGGCCTCCAGCTGCATGCCCCGATCCCCCTGCTGGGTGAGGAAGTCGAAGAGCCTCGGCAGCGCGCCCATGGCGGCGGCGACCCCGGCCGCGGCCGCGCTGACCAGCAGACCCGCGACGACGACCGCCACCCGCCGGCGCACCACGGTGACGAGGGCGAGCACGACCGCCGCCGGCCAGACCTTCATCCAGGTGGCGACACTGAGCAGGACCGAGGCGGCCACCGGGTGCGCCACGCCGTAGACCAGGGCGACGAGCACCAGGGGGGCCGTGAGCCCGTCGACGCGGGCGAAGCCCAGCCACCCCATGAGGAAGACGAAGCCCAGCCACCACCACGCGGCGGGAACGGCGTGCCGGGCGCGTCCCCAGTCCGTCAGCTTCCCCACGGCCCAGCCGTTGAGCACGGTGATCATCAGGACCCACAGGAAGAAGAACGGCCCCGGGCCGGCCGTGCCGGCCAGCGCGACGGGCACCAGCGCCAGCACCGGATAGACCCAGGGGGTGGGCTCCCCGTTCAGGTTCTGCTCGTCGAAGCCGGCCTCGGCCCACGCGCGGTAGATGTAGGTGTCGCTGAAGGCGGCGCCGGACAGGGACAGGGACAGGGCGAATCCCAGGAACACGAGGTGCACCAGGACGAAGCCGGCGAGCAGTCCCCGCGGAGATCTCGACCAGGCGTGCCACCGCTGGGTCGCGAGGCGGTTCCGGAACCGGGTGAGCATGCTGAAGGTCGTGTCCGTGGACATGGGTCAATCCTCGTCAAGGGGGTGGGGTCGCAGGACCACAGGGCCGCTGCCCCACCATGCTACGTGGCCGGGCGCGGACCGCCCGGAACCGGGCGTCATGATCCGTGCGCAGCGACCCCGGGCCGAAGGGCGCGGCGACGTCCCGGGACGCCGGGGCCACGAGGTGGCATCATGGCTGGAACACGCTCCTGGAGAGCGCTCAGCACACCTGTCCGCCCGGCAGCGACTCACGTAGGGGATCAGCGCACGTCATGACGGCAGGGGGTTCGCATCCGGAGGGGCAGCGGAGCCGCGGGGGCCGGGCCGTCAGCACCGTCCCCTTCCGCCAGGACACGCCCGGCGTCCAGCCGGACCCGCGAGCGCACATCGCCGTCCTGCAGGGGTTCGTCGGCTCCCTGATGATGCTCGTCGGCTCGGTCGGCACCGGGTGGATCGCCAACGGCTCACCCATGGTCCGCCACCCCCTGGTCATCGCGCTGCGGGTCGAGGGGTGGGGCGTCTACGCCTGCACCGTGCTGCTGACCGTCGGCGCCATGCTGCTGGTGCGCTCCTGGCTCCGGCTCGGGCAGCGGCTCCAAAGCGGGCCGGCGGGCGCCCAGCGCTCCGTGGTGCTGGCCGTGTGCGCCTGGTCGCTGCCGCTGTTCTTCGCCGTGCCCATCTTCTCCCGGGACGTGTACGCCTACGTCGGCCAGGGCCGTCTGATGCTGGCCGGGCAGAACCCGTACACGACCGGGATCTCCGCCCTGGAGAACTGGTTCATGCTGGGCACGGACCCGACCTGGGCCGAGGCCCGGACGCCGTACGGGCCGTACTTCCTGTGGCTGGCGCGCGCGGTCGTGGCCCTCACGGGCGCGCAGCCGGATCTCTCCGTCCTGCTCTTCCGGATCCTGGCCTGCGCCGGTGTCCTGCTCTGCGTCGTGTACGTGCCCAGGCTCGCGCGGCTGCACGGGGTCGACCCGGCCCGTGCGCTGTGGATCGCGGTGGCCAACCCGCTGTTCCTCATCAGCTTCGTGGCCAGCGCGCACAACGACGCGCTGATGCTCGGACTGGCCGTGGCGGGAACGTACTTCGCGGCCACGGGCCGTCCGGTGACCGGGGTCCTCCTGGTGACCGCCTCGATCGGGATCAAGCCGATCACCATCCTCCTGCTGCCGTTCATCGGCCTCCTGTGGGCGGGGCCGAGAGCGTCCTGGCGGCGGAAGTTCGCCCTGTGGGCGGCCACGGCGGCGATCAGCTTCGGGGTGCTGCTGCTGAGCGGGCTCCCCTACCAGCTGGGCACCGGGTGGGTCTGGGCGCTGGTCGACCCCACCCCGGGGTACACCGGGTACTCGCCCTCCGGGTTCCTGGGCCAGCAGGTCCGCGACCTCGCGAACGCGGTGGGCCTGCCGGGCGCGGCCATGGCCTCCGTGCTGCGCGACGTCCTGCAGTACGCCGCCATCGGCCTGGTCCTGCTCCTGATGTTCCGCGGCGACGACCATCAGGTGGTCCGCAGGCTCGGCCTGGCGTTCGCCGCCGTGGTGCTGCTCTCCCCGATCATCCAGCCCTGGTACATCCTGTGGTTCCTCCCCTTCCTCGCCGCGACCGGCATCAGGGACAACTGGCAGATCCGCTCCCTGTACATCGTGATCACCTTCTTCGTGATCTTCGGCGCCCAGGACCAGCTCTCCGTGTGGCCCTTCATCGAGCTGACGGTCGACGCCTCGACGATCGCGTTCGTCACCGCCCTGCTGTTCACCGCCTACCTGATGCTCCTGGACCCCCACACCCGGCACCTGCTCGTCCACGGCGGCCCGGCGGGCTGGCTCGGCCGCCACCGCCGTCGTCGTCGGAGCTGAGGCGCCCGCGGCCGTCGGTCACCGGGGCGCGGCGGGCACCGCTGCGCCGGTGCCCAGGGGGAGCCTGACGGTGAAGAGCGTGCGACCCGGGCGGGACTCCACGTCCACCGTGCCGCCGTGCGCCTGCACCACCGAGCGGACGATGGACAGGCCCAGCCCGGTGCTGCCCTCCCGGGTCTGCCGGGAGGTGTCCAGGCGGCTGAAGCGCTCGAAGAGCCTGGCCTGGAACTCCCGCGGGATGCCCGGGCCGGCGTCGAGCACGGAGGCCTCCGCCCAGCCGTCCCGGGTGGCCCGCACGGCGGCGGTGATCGCGGTGCCGGGCGGGGTGTGCTTGCGGGCGTTGGAGAGCAGGTTGGCCAGCACCTGGTGGAGCTGGGCGACGTCCGCCCGCACGGGCACCGGCTCCTCCGGCACGTCCAGGGCCCAGTCGTGGTCGGGGCCCGCGGCCGAGGCGTCGGTGAGGGCCTCGAGCACGAGCTCGCCGAGGTCGACGTCCCGCAGCTCGGGGGGGCGGCCCTCGTCCAGGCGGGCGAGCAGCAGCAGGTCCTCGACCAGGGCGGTCATCCGCAGCGTCTGCTGCTCCACCCGGGCCAGAGAGGCGCGGCCGGTGCCGGTCAGGGGCTCGGTGAGCTGCAGCATGTCCGTGTAGCCGCGCACGGCCGCCAGGGGGGTGCGCAGCTCGTGGGAGGCGTCGGCCACGAACTCGCGCAGCCGGGTCTCGGAGTGCTGGCGCGCGGCCAGGGCCGAGTCCACGTTCTCGAGCAGGGAGTTCAGGGCGTGGCCCACCTCCCCGACCTCCGTGCCGGGACGGGCCAGCCCGGCGGGCACGTGCTGGTCGGCCAGGGAGACCTCGCCCGAGGCCAGCGGCAGGCGGGCGACGCGCGACGCCGCCGCCGAGACCTGTTCCAGCGGCCGCAGGGCACGGCGCACGACGACGGTCCCGGCCACCGCCGTGGTCACCAGCGCGAGCAGGCTGCCCGCGGTCATGGTGGTGACGAGCTCCGCCACGGTGTCGTCGACCGACGCGGTGGGCAGTCCGGTCACCAGCACCTGGCTGCCGTTGCGGCCGTCCCGGGCGACCGACTCGACCCGGTACTCGCCCACGGACAGGTCCACGTCGGAGAGCCGCCCCTGCTCCGTGCCCGTGGAGCGCCGAGGGTCCCCGAAGCCGCGCTCGTCCGGGGTCTCGGCCGCGAAGGCGCCCGCCTCCCGCAGGGCGGCGACGTCCTCCTCGGGCAGCGGCGCGGGCTCCCCGGACTCGGTGCGGTAGGACGCCGTGACCACCTCGTCCTCCTGCGCCACGGCCACCAGGACGCCCACCGGCTGGCCGGGGGCGTCGAGGGGGTCCCGCTCCAGGGCGGGGTCTCCGCGGGTGAAGGTCAGCGCACGCCCGGTGGCCTGGCGCAGCGATCCGTCGAGCCGCTCGACGAGGTCCTGGCGGGTGAGTTCCACGATCGTGGCGCCCAGCACGAGGAGGACCACCGCCAGGAGGACGAGCACGCCGGCGATGAGCCGGGTGGCCAGGCGCAGGCGGCGCGGGGGGAGCGGGCCGTGCGGCATCAGGACGCGGGCTTGATGACGTACCCGGCGCCGCGCACGGTGTGGATCATGGGGGCGCGGCCGGCGTCGATCCGCTTGCGGAGGTAGGAGATGTAGAGCTCCACGATGTTGGCCTGGCCCGAGAAGTCGTAGTGCCACACGTTGTCCAGGATCTGGGCCTTGGACAGGACCCGGCGCGGGTTCTCCATCAGGTAGCGCAGCAGCTCGAACTGCGTGGTGGTCAGTTCGACCGGCTCCCCGGCGCGGGTGACCTCGCGACTGTCTATGTTGAGCACCAGGTCCCCGACCACCAGGGTGGCGCTGTCCTGCGCGGCGACCCCGGAGCGCTGCACGAGCCGGTGCAGCCGGATGAGCACCTCCTCGATCGAGAACGGCTTGGTCACGTAGTCGTCCCCGCCCGAGGCGAGTCCCTCGATCCGGTCCTGGACCGTGTCCTTGGCCGTGAGGAACAGCACCGGCACCTCGGGATAGGACTGGCGGATCCGGGCCAGGACCTCCAGCCCGTCCAGGCCGGGCAGCATCCGGTCCAGGACCAGCACGTCGGGGGCGAAATCCCGCGCCTGAGCGACGGCGTCGAACCCCTCGTGGGAGATCCGAGCGTCCCACCCGCACATGCCCGTGCCCATGGCCACGAGATCGGCGAGGGCCGGCTCGTCGTCCACCACGAGCACCCGGATCGGCGAGCCGTCAGGGTGGGTCAGGCGAGGCAGGACCTCGGTGAGGACGGAGAAGCTGGAGGAGTAGGACATGGGAGCTCCCGGTGCCGGGCGGACGTGACACTGCCACTGTTGCGCACCAGATTAGGCGCACGTCCTGTGGAAGCTGTGCGCAGCCTGTGCCGTGCCGCCGGGATTCTCAGACAGGCCGGGGCGGTCGGTACAGCTCCGGCACAGACTCCGGACGGACAGTGGAACCACTCGAGCCAGCCACCCACCGGACACCCAGGAGCGGACATGCGCACCATCACCATCACCATCACCGACGCCGTCGAGGCCGCTGCCCGCGCCCAGTACGAGCGGGCCGCCCACCCCGGAGCACCCCGGTGGGAGGACTGCGCCGAGTCCGACCGCGCCGTCTACCGCCACGCGGTGCGGCCCCACATCGAGGCGGCCGCCCCGTTCATCGCCGCGCGGTCCCTGCAGGACGCGGCCACCGCCTTCGCCACCACCCGGCCCAGCGAGTCCGCCCGGCGCAGCCTCGAGTACCCGGTGGTGGAGCTGCAGGCCATGGCCTACCGGCACACGGCGGCCCAGCGCCCCGTCGTGGTGCCGTCGTCGTCGGCCACGGCCACGGCCCCGGTCACCGTTCCCGCTGCGGCGCCGCGCCGGGTGCGCGCCGTCCTCGGCGCCCTCCGTTCGTCAAGGCGCCCCGAGGCCGTGTAGACCTCGGGAGGCCCTGCGGCCGGTCGCCCGCCGGCGGGCGCGTGTCCCGCGTCACAGCGGAAGCACAGCATCCCGAAAAGCCCATCACATGTGCGCCAGCAAAGGTGGGGTGTGCACCGGTCCTCCGACCGGTCCGGCGGGCAGGGGGCCCGCCGTCCTGCCGCGCTGAGGGGGCTGCTGTCATGACCGATTCCCGGGGCCGCCCGCCGAGGACCGTGCCGTGGGCGCCGGTCCCCGCGTGGCCGGCGAGCACTCCGCTCGCGGACCAGACCTCGACCGGCCGCGCGACGGCCGACCCGGCCACGGGCTCGTCCACGAGCTCGTCCGCGGCACCCGCCAAGCGCCGCCTCGTCGGGGTGGACGCCGCCCGCGGCCTGGCCCTGATCGGGATGATCGCGATCCACATCCTGCCCTCGTGGGACCCCGAGACCTTCGAGCCCACCGCCCAGTGGACCGTCTTCGCCGGCCGCTCCGCGGCGCTGTTCGCCCTCCTGGCGGGCGTGGGCCTGGCCTTCAGCACCGGTGGCCGGACACCGCACACCGGCCGGGCGATGACCGCCGACCGGGCGGGGGTGGCCGTCCGTGCGCTGCTGATCGCGGGCCTGGGGCTGGCGATCAACCACGTGCTGCCGGGGAGCACGATCGACGAGGTCCCGGCCGTCAACATCCTCGTCTACTACGGGGCCTTCTTCCTGCTGGCGATCCCGTTCCTGCGCCTGCCCGCCCGTGCCCTGTTCGTCTGGGCAGGGGTCTTCGCCCTGGCCGGTCCCGCGCTCGTGCACCTGCTGCGGGACGTCCTGCCGGTCGTCGAGCGCTACAACCCGGACTACCTCGACCTCGTCGGGGACCCCGGGGCCACCGCTGCCCGGCTGCTGCTGACCGGTACCTTCCCCGCTCTGCCGTACCTGGCCTACCTGCTGACCGGCCTGGCCATCGGCCGGCTCGACCTCGCCGGGATCCGGGTCCAGACCGGACTGGTGCTGGGTGGGGCGCTGCTGGCCGCCGGGGCCTCGCTGGCCTCCTGGCTGCTCTTCGACCGAGCCGGCGGCCTCGACCAGCTCGTGGCCCGCACCCCCGGCTTCGACGAGGAGCTCGTCACCGAGGTCATCGTGTTCGGCCCCGACCCGACGCTGCCGACGACCACGTGGTGGTGGCTGACGGTCGGCGGCCCGTACACGAACACCCCGCCGGCCCTGCTGCTGGGCCTGGGCTCCGCGGTGGCCGCCCTGGGCGTGTTCCTCCTGCTGGCCCGACGCTGGGCCTCCTGGCTGCTGCCGCTGAGCGCGATGGGTGCGATGACCCTCACCGTGTACTCGGCGCACCTGCTCGCGCTGGCCGCCGAGGTGCACTACGACCAGCCGCTGTGGTTCTGCATCCACGTGGCCGTGGCGATGGCCTTCGCCCTCCTCTGGCGCCAGGCCATGGGGCAGGGCCCTCTCGAACGGCTGGTGGCCGCCCTGGTGCGCGCCACCCGCCGGCGTGTGCTCGCCCGCGAGCAGCGCCCGGGCTGAGCATGCGGGCCGGGCAGCGCACGGCCGGGCAGCGCGGCTCGAGCAGCGCCCGGGCCGAGCAGTGCGGACCGAGCCCAGCGCTCCGCCCGGTGGGCGGGTGCTACCGGGTCTCGACCGCGGCGTGCCGGCGCCGCTGCGCCGCGTAGCCCAGGATGAGCAGGCCGGCCACGGCCAGGCCGACGCCCACCCAGGCGGGGGAGCGGTAGCCCCAGCCGGCGGAGATCACGATGCCGCCGAGGAAGGCGCCCATGGCGTTGGCCAGGTTGAACGCCGCGTGGTTCATGGCGGCGGTCAGGGACGGGGCGTCCTTGGCCTCGCGCAGCAGACGCACCTGGAGCGAGGTCGTGAAGATCGAGCCCATGATGCCGATCCACAGCGCGCCGAGCACCGCCGCCACGGGGACGTGGACGAACAGCGCGAAGAACGCCAGGGCCACGCCCGACACCGCACCGGCGCCGAGGGCGGTGCGCTCGATCGAGCGGTCGATGAGCGGACCGGCCAGCAGCGAGCCCACGGTCATGCCCACGCCGAACACGGCCAGCACCCACGGCACGGTGCCGATGTCGAGGCCGGTGAGCTCGGTCAGGGTCGGGGAGATGTAGGTGTAGACGGCGAACATGCCGCCGAAGCCCACGGATCCGGCGAGCAGCGTCAGGGCCACCTGGGGCCGGGCCAGGGCGCGGATCTCCTGGGCGGCCGAGGCCATGCCCTCGTTGCGGGTGCGCGGCACCCACAGGGCCAGGGACCCGAGGGTCAGGACGCCCAGGAGCACCACCAGGAGATAGGCGGAGCGCCAGCCGAGGGCCCCGCCCAGGGCCGCGGCGAAGGGCACGCCCACGATGTTCGCGATGGTGAGCCCCAGCATCACCCGGGCCACGGCCGTGCCGCGCCGCTCGCGGGCGACCAGGGAGGAGGCCACCACCGCGGCGACCCCGAAGTAGGCGCCGTGGGGCAGGCCGGCGAGGAACCGGGCCACGTAGAGCCACTCGAGGGAGGGCGCGGCGGCCGAGAGCCCGTTGCCCACCACGAACGTGAGCATCAGCGCCAGGAGCAGGGTCTTGCGCTCCACCCGGGCGGCGAGTGACGTGATGAGCGGCGCCCCGACCACCACGCCCAGGGCGTAGAGGGAGATGGACTGGCCGACGGCGGGGATCGAAGCGCCGAAGTCCTCGGCGATGAACGGCAGCAGGCCCATCGAGGCGAACTCGGTGGTGCCGACCCCGAAGCCGCCCATCGCCAGGGCGAAGATGGCGAGGCGGGTGCCGGCGGGACCGGGGGCATTGACCACCTGGAGCAGGGCGGTGCGGGGTGCGGACACGGCGGGTCCTTCCGGGGAGGGCGCAGGGACGGGGAACGAGCACGTCGTCGAGCCCGAACGAAAGGGGAGCGGTGGTTTTCGATGCTACGCGCGTTCGCCCCGGTCTCCCATGCCTCCCGGTGTGATCTTCATCAGCCCGCCCGGCAGGCGTGTGGTCAGCGGAAGGCGGAGTGCCCGGTCAGCTGCTGGCCCAGGATGAGGGTGTGCACCTCGTCGGTGCCCTCGTAGGTGCGCACGGACTCCAGGTTGTTGGCGTGGCGCAGCGGCGAGTGCTCGAGGGTGACCCCGTTGCCGCCGAGCATCGTGCGCGCCTCCCGGCACACCTCGATCGCGATCCGGCAGTTGTTGAGCTTGCCCACCGAGATCATGTGGTTCTCCAGGCGGCCCTCGTCCTTGAGCCGCCCGATGCGCAGCGCCAGCAGCTGCCCCTTCTGGATCTCCAGGGCCATGTTCACCAGCTTCGCCTGCGAGAGCTGGTAGGCCGCGAGCGGCTTGTCGAACTGGATGCGCTGCTGCGAGTAGGCCAGTGCGGCGTCGAAGCTGTCGCGGGCCGCGCCCAGGGCGCCCCACACGATCCCGTAGCGCGCCTCGTTGAGGCACGAGAACGGTCCCCGCAGACCCGGGTTGTGCGGCAGGAGGGCGTCGGCGGGCAGTCGGACGTCCTCGAGGACGATGTCGCACTGGATGGAGGCGCGCATGGACAGCTTCGGCTCGATCGGCGTGGCCGTGAACCCGGGGGTGTCCGTGGGCACGAGGAAGCCGCGGACGCGCTCCTGCCCGCTCTCGTCGACGGCCTTGGCCCAGATCACGGCCACCTGGGCGATCGAGGCGAGCCCGATCCAGCGCTTGGCGCCGTTGAGGACCCACTCGTCGCCCTCGCGCACCGCGGTGGTCGCCATGGTCGAGGGGTCCGAACCGGCGGTGGGTTCCGTGAGACCGAAGCAGCCGATGATCTCGCCGGCGGCCATGCCGGGCAGCCAGCGCTGCTTCTGCTCCTCGGAGCCGTGCTTGGCGATCGCCGACATCGCCAGCGAGCCCTGCACGGAGACGAACGTGCGCAGGCCGGAGTCCCCGGCCTCGAGCTCCTGCATCGCGATGCCGTACTGCACCGCGGACTTCCCGGCGCACCCGTAGCCCTGGATGTGCATGCCGAGCAGTCCGAGCTGCGCCATCTCGGGGACGATCTCCTGCGGGAAGACGGCGTCGGCGAACCACCCGGCGATGTTCGGCCGGATCCGCCGGTCCACGAACTCACGGACGGTGTCCCGGGTCTCGAGCTCCTCGGCGCTGAGGTCTGCTTCGACGTCGAGCAGGTCGGTCGCGGCGGCGTTCATGGGTCCTCCTGGGGATCATCGGGGTGCGGGGATGCCTCTGACGAGGATGACGCATGCGTGACCTGGGCAACACACCCCGTCATATATTTGAGCTTTAGGTATCACTGAACTGCGGATTAGGTATTTGAGATTTCACAGTGGGTCGTGGGAATGTGATCTGGACGACACCTACCCACCCCTCGGAGGACTCCTGTGACCCGACCGTCCCCCACCGCCGTCGACGGCCCGCCCCGGGTGCGCCTCGAGCGCACCGGTGCCGTGGCCGTGGTGACGCTCGACGACGAACGGCGCCGCAACGTGCTCGGTCCCGAGCTGCGCACCCGGCTGCGGGCCGCGCTGGCGGAGCTAGCCGCGGACCCCGGAATCGGCGCTCTGGTGCTCACCGGCGCGGGAGGCTGCTTCAGCGGCGGCGGCGACCTCGCCTCCATGCCACCCGCCGGTCCCGCCGAGTCCGCCGCCCGGATGGCCGAGGTGGCCGGGCTCGTACAGGAGCTCGCGCAGCTGGAGAAGCCGGTCGTGGCCGCGGTGACCGGGCCCGCCGCCGGTGTGGCCGTCGGCCTGGTGTGCTGCTGCGACGTGGTGGTGGCCGGCGAGAGCGCCCGGTTCCTGTTCCCGTTCACCCGCCTGGGCCTGGCCCCGGACGGCGGGCTGGTGCACTCCCTGGTCCAGCGCACGGGTGCGGCCCGCGCCCGGCGGATCCTGCTGGAGGCCGCCCCGGTGAACGCCCGCACCGCCCTGGACGCGGGGCTGGCCGACCACGTGGTGCCGGATCCGGACGTGCTCGGTGCCGCGGTCGCCCGCGCCGCAGAGCTCGCCGGCCGGGCGCCGCTCGCCGTCGCCGCCGTCAAGCGGGGGATCCGCGAGGCCTCCGGCTCCCTCGGGGAGGCCCTGGCCTTCGAGCGGGACCACCAGCCCGCGCTCTTCGGCACCGCCGACTTCCTGGAGGGCAAGCAGTCGTTCTTCGAGAAGCGGGTCCCCTCCTTCTCCGGGCGCTGAGCGCCACCACCGCACGTCGAAAGGTCATCATGAGGACAACGAAGTCACGGCTCGCCGCTCTGGGCGCCGTCGCGGTGCTGGGCCTGACCGGCTGCGCGAGCGCCGAGGGGGACGAGCCGGTGGGCCCCAACGGCCTGCCGCAGCAGCTGGTGTGGTCCACCTACAACGTGGGCACCGGCACCTACAACGACCTCGCCGCCATCGCGAACACCCTCACCAACGAGGAGGGGGTGCAGGTGCGGCTGATGACGGCCGACACCGGCATCGGCCGGCTGGCGCCGCTCGTGAACGGCACCGTGGACTACTCACGGGCCGGGGACGAGTACTACTACGCCTTCGAGGGCGACTACGAGTACGCCAGCGAGGAGTGGGGCCCCCAGGACATCCGCATGGTGTGGGCGCCGCTGGGCAACTACGGCCTGCTGGTGCGCGAGGGCAGCGGCATCGACTCCTTCGAGGACCTCGAGGGCAAGCGGTTCCCCGAGCTGACCGCCAACACGTCCATCAACAACAAGATGGAGGGCTTCCTCAACTACGGCGGCCTGACCGGGGACGACGTCCAGAAGGTCCCCATTTCCTACGGCGAGCAGATCGCGGGCCTCGAGGCGGGCCAGATCGACGCCCTGTACCAGAACGTGGTCGGCTCCAACATCGACGAGCTCGCGTCCTCCACGGACGTCAAGTGGCTGGGCTTCGACGACTCGGACCCGGCCCGCTACGAGACCTGGGAGGAGCTCATGCCCATGGTGTCGGTCGGCGAGGTCACGAACGCCGCCGGGATGGACGAGGGCGAGAGCGCCCGCGTCCTCGAGTACACGATCCCGCTGACCACGATGGGCTCCCGCGACGCGGACGAGGTCTACCACCTCGTGAAGTCGATGGTCGAGAACTACGAGCACTACGAGGGCACCACCCCGGACACGAAGCAGTTCGGCTTCGACGCCGTGCTCAAGGAACCGCTGGTGGTCCCCTTCCACGAGGGCACCGTCCGCTACTTCGAGGAGCGCGGCGTGTGGACCGAGGAGCTCGAGCGGAAGAACGACGAGCTGATCGAGCGCGGCGAGCGGATGCGCGAGGCCTGGCCCGGCGTCGTCGAGTCCTCCTCCTCCGCGGAGGAGCTCGAGCAGAACTGGACGGACTGGAAGACCGACGAGCTGGACGACGAGGAGACCGACGATGCGAACTGAGACCCGGGTGACACCGTTCTGGCGGACGGTGGTGATCGTGCTGACCGTCCTGGGCGTGCTGCTGGCCATGAACCAGGTCTTCTTCTGGAACGTGGGCGGGCTGTCCCTGCTGACCAACTCCTACCTGTACCTCGTCCTGGCGGTGTTCCTGCCGGTCGTGTTCATCGTCAACCCCCTGCGCAGGATCCCGCTCGCGCAGCAGGTGGAGGCCCAGCAGGAGCACGGATCCGGCGGCAGCACCGCCCCGGTCCGCGAGCGCCGGGTCCAGTGGTTCGACGTCCTGCTCATGGTCGTCGCGGCGGCCGTGTGCGGCTACTTCGCGGTCAACGGGACGCGGATCAAGGACTTCGGCTGGGAGTACATGGCGCCCACCACCGCCACGGTCGCCGCGTTCGTGCTGTGGCTCGTGGTGCTCGAGGCCCTGCGCCGCACCGGCGGGCTCACGGTGACGATCATCGCGCTGCTCTTCTCCCTGTACCCGCTGGTCGCCGAGAACCTGCCGATCGGCGTCCTGCAGGGCGTCACCTACGACCTGCCGACCCTGGCGCAGGTGCACATCATGGGCGCCGAGGGCGTGCTGGGCCTGCCCATCCAGACCGCGGCGACCATCCTGATCGGCTTCCTGGTCTTCGGGGTGGCCCTGCAGCACACCGGCGGCGCGGACTTCTTCCACAACCTCTCCATGTCGATCTTCGGCCGGTACCGCGGCGGCGCGGCGAAGGTGTCCGTGGCCAGCAGCGCCGCGATGGGCATGATGAGCGGCAGCGCCGTCTCCAACGTCCTGACCACCGGGCCCATGACCATCCCGGCCATGAAGCGCTCCGGGTTCAGCCCCACCTACGCGGGCGGCATCGAGGCCACGGCGTCCTCCGGCGGGTCCATCACCCCGCCGATCATGGGCACCGCGGCGTTCCTGATGGTCTCCTTCGTGGGCGTGCCCTACACGGAGATCCTGGTGGCCGCGACCATCCCCGCGGTCCTCTACTTCCTCGGCATCTACCTGCAGGTGGACGGCTACGCCGCCCGCAAGGGGCTCAAGGGCGTGCCCGTGGCCCAGCTGCCCCGGGCCCTCGCCACGCTCGTCCGGGGCTGGCCCTACGTCCTGGCCCTGGCCCTGCTGACCGGGCTGCTGTTCCTCACGAACTCCGAGACCCAGGTGCCGTACTGGGTGATCCTGGTGCTGCTGGTCGTGGCCGTGCTGCGCCCGGGCCAGAAGTTCGGGCTGCGGGAGTTCGCCGACTTCCTCGTGGAGTCCGGCCGGACGCTGGGCAACATCATCGGCATCATCGCCGGCGTGGGCCTGATCGTCGGCGGTCTCACCGCCACGGGCGTGAGCCTGTCCCTGGCCCGCGAGCTGGTCTCGCTGGTCGGTGACAACGTGGTCCTCATCCTCATCGCCGGCGCCGTCACCTGCTTCATCCTCGGCATGGGCATGACGATCTCCGCGGCCTACGTGTTCCTGGCGATCGTCATGGTCCCGGCGGTCATCGACCTCGGGGTCAACCCGCTCGCGGCGCACCTGTTCGTCATCTACTGGGCGTCCGTCTCCTACATCACCCCGCCGGTGGGCCTCGCCGCCTTCGCCGCGGCGGGCCTGGCCAAGGCCCCCGCCATGGCCACCAGCGTGGCGGCCATGAAGCTCGGCGCGGTGAAGTACATCGTCCCGTTCGGCTTCGCCCTCAACCCCGCGCTGGTCGCCCAGGACTCGCCCGGCCGGATCCTGCTGGCCTTCGCCCTGAGCATCGTGGGCGTCTACGCCCTGGCCTCCGCCATCGAAGGCTGGACGGTCGGCTTCGACCGCCGGATGCCCGCCCTGTTCCGGGTCGCGGCCGCGGTCGGCGGGTTCCTGCTGTTCCTGCCCACCCCGCTCAGCGCCGTCGCCGGCCTGGTCCTCGTGGCCGGGAGCGTGCTGCTGACCTTCCTCACCGTGCGGACCGGGCCCACGGACGACGACGACGCCGCTCCCGCCCCGGCCCCTGCGCCCGCCACCGCCACCGTCTGACCGGAAGGACCCGCCATGACCGACACCACCGGCACCACCACCGCCGCCACGAGCGGCAGCACCACCGGCGCTCCGACCGGCGCCACCACCGCCGCTCCGGCCGGCGCGGGCACCCGCCTCGACACCGGGACCGGCACCGTCACGGCCGAGCTGCGGGGCAGGGTCGCCGTCGTCACCGTGAACCGCCCCGAGGTGCGCAACGCCCTGAACGTCGGGGTGCTGGACGGGATCGAGGCGGCGCTCGACGCGCTGGAGCGGCGCGAGGACGCCGGCGCCGTCGTCTTCACCGGCGCGGGGGAGAAGGCCTTCGTGGCCGGGGCGGACATCTCCCAGCTGGTCGGCTACACGCTGCGGGACGGCCTGCGGGCCCGGATGCAGCGCCTCTGGGACCGGATCCAGGACCTCGAGCTGCCCACGATCGCCGCGGTCAACGGCTTCGCGCTGGGCGGGGGCAACGAGCTGGCGATGTCCTGCGACATCCGCGTGGCGGCCGCCGGCGCCCGGTTCGGACTGCCCGAGACCAACCTGGGCATCCTCCCCGGCGCCGGCGGCACCCAGCGGCTGTCCCGGCTCGTCGGGCTCGGCCGGGCCCAGGAGATGATCCTCACCGGCCGGATCGTCGACGCGGAGGAGGCCCTGCGCATCGGGCTGGTGACCAGCGTGGTCCCGGCGGACGAGCTGATGGACGCGGCGCTCGCCACCGCGGACATGATCCTCGCCAAGGGCCCCCTGGCGGTGCGGCTGGCCAAGCTCGTGGTGCGCAACGGCGCCGAGACGGACCAGCGCACCGGGCTGCTGCTCGAGCGGCTGGCCCAGTCCCTGCTCTACGCCTCTGACGAGAAGGCCGAGGGCGCGAGCGCCTTCCTGGAGAAGCGCCCCGCCCGCTTCCGCGACGACGACTGACCACCGGTCCCAGCCTCGAACCCCGCGGCCCCACCGACGGGCCCCACCACATCCTCCGAGGAGCAGACATGAACCCCCAGCCGAGCATCGACGCCGTCCGAGACGTCCTGGTCGTGGGATCCGGTGCCATGGGCACCCAGATCGGGGCGGTCTTCGCCCTCGCCGGCTACACCGTCACCACGAGCGACCTCGACCCCGCCGCCCTCGAGCGGTCCCGGGACGAGGTGCACCGCCGCCTCGGCCGGCTCGCCGAGAAGGGCAGCCGGAGCCGGGAGGAGGTCGACGCCGCTCTCGCCCGGATGGCGTACACGACCGACTCCCTCGAGGCGGCCCGCACCACCGACTTCGTGCTCGAGGCCGCCGTGGAGCGCCTCGACATCAAGCGGCAGCTGTTCGCGGACCTCGACGAGGCGGCGCCCGAGCACGCGATCCTGGCCACGAACTCCTCGACCATCCCCTCGTCCCTGCTCACGGACGCGACCGGCCGGCCGGACCGGGTGTGCAACATGCACTTCTTCAACCCGGCGCTGGTCATGGCCTGCGTCGAGGTGGTGCGCAACCCGCAGACCTCCGACGCCACCGTGGAGACCACCATGGAGCTCGCCCGCCGGCTCGGCAAGCAGCCCGTCCGGCTCCACCGCGAGGTCCCCGGCTTCGTGGCCAACCGCCTCCTCGGGGCCCTGCGGGACGAGGCGCTGCGCCTCGAGGCCGACGGCGTGGCGAGCTTCGAGGACATCGACGTGGCCGCGCGGACGGCCCTGGGTCACCCCATGGGGCCGTTCGAGCTCATGGACCTGGTCGGCATCGACGTGGCCTACCTGATCCGCCTGGCCCAGCACGAGCAGAGCGGGGACCCCGACGACCTCCCGCACCCCTCCGTGGAGAAGCTCTACGAGCAGGGCCGGTACGGCCGCAAGACCGGCCGCGGCTGGTACGAGTACGCCGGCTGAGCCCGGACGAGACGCGACGACGAAAAGAGAGAACATGAGCCACTTCGAGGACGCCCACGCCCTGCAGGAGATCTTCGGCCGCCCCGGCACGGGCCCGCTCGCCGGGGTGGTGGTGGCGGATCTCAGCCGCGTGCTCGCCGGCCCCTACTGCACCATGCTGCTGGCGGACATGGGCGCGACCGTCATCAAGATCGAGAGCACCGCCGGGGACGACGCCCGCGCGTGGGTCCCGCCCCACCGGGACGGCGAGAGCACGTTCTTCCTCTCGGTCAACCGCAACAAGCACTCCATCGCCCTGGACTTCTCGGACCCGGAGCAGCTCGCGGTCGTGGAGCGGATCATCGCCCGGGCGGACATCCTGGTGGAGAACTTCAAGCCCGGCGGACTGGTGCGCTACGGCCTCGACTACGAGAGCGTCAGCGCCTGGCGCCCGGACCTCGTCTACGCCTCGATCACCGGCTTCGGCACCGCCGGGGGCGCGGACCTGCCCGGCTACGACCTCCTGGCCCAGGCCCTCTCCGGGATGATGAGCCTCACCGGCAGCCAGCACGGCGAGCCGTACCGGGCCGGCGTGGCCCTCTTCGACGTCATCACGGGCCTGCACGCGTCCACCGGCATCCTGGGCGCGTTCCACGAGCGGCAGTCCTCCGGGACGGGCCAGCACGTGGAGCTGAACCTGCTGACCTCGGCACTGTCCGGGCTGGTCAACCAGTCCGCCGCCTACGTGGCCGGCGGCAGCGTCCCCACCCGGATGGGCAACGAGCACCCGAGCCTCTACCCCTACGAGCCCTTCCCCACCCGGGACAAGGACATGGTCATCGCGGTGGGCAACAACGGGCAGTTCGCGCGGCTGTGCCGGTGCCTCGGCGCGCCCGAGCTCGCCGAGGACGAGCGGTTCACCACGGTGTCCGCGCGCAACGCCAACCGGGTGGAGCTGCGCCGGCTGATGATCGAGCGGCTCGCCGCCCGGGACGCCGAGGACTGGTTCGAGCTGCTCAAGGCGGTCAAGGTGCCCTGCGCGCCGATCCTGGGGGTGGACGAGGGCGTCCGGTTCGCGGAGGGCCTCGGCCTGGACCCGGTGGTGCTCGCCGGGACGGGGGGCCGGGAGGTCCCCACGGTCCGCCACCCGGTCGACTTCAGCCGCACCCCGGTCGACTACACGCAGGCCCCGCCGCGGCTCGACGCCGACCGGGACCGTGTCCTGGCGTGGCTCGAGCGTGGCGAGCCCGCGGTCCGGCAGGCGTCGTGAGCGCCGTGCACACCACCGTGCTGCCCGTGCGCTGGTCCGACCAGGACCTGAACCGGCATGTCAACAACGCCCGCGTGGTCACCCTGATCGAGGAGGCGCGGCTCTCGGCGGTCGCCTCCTGGCTGGGGGAGGACGGCGTCCCGGACCCCACCCGGCCGCGCGTGGTGGTCTCCCTGACGCTCGACTACCTGCGCTCCATCGACCACGGCCCCGAGCTCACGGCCCGCGTCTGGGTCTGCCGCCTCGGCCGGTCGTCCTACACGGTGGCCTACGAGCTCGTCCAGCACGGGCAGGTCGCGGTCCGCGCCCGGACGGTGCTCGTGCAGACGGACCCGGCCACGGGCCGCTCCACCCCGCTGCCGGCGTCGGTGCGGGCCGCCCTGGAGGGCGTCGTCGTCCCGGAGCCGGAGCCGGAGCCGGACTCCGTGACCGTGCGTGCATGACCGCGTTCCGGAGGGGCCGTCCCGCCCTGCGGGCGCGGCGGATCGCCTATCCGACGCTGCTGGCCACCACGGCCATGGGCACGATGTCCTCGAACGTGATCAACGCGCCGCTGTACGTCATCCAGACGGACCTCGGTATGACGGCCCAGCAGTCGGTGCTGGCCGTGAGCGCCTTCACGGTGGCCATGGCCACCGCCGTCCCGCTCGCCGGCTGGCTCGGCGACCGGCTCGGGGTCAAGACCTTCCTGATCTCGGCGCTGGGCGTCATGGTCCTCGCGGAGCTCACGGCGGCCGCGGCGGCCGGCATGGAGTCGCTCGTGCTCGCCCGGATGGTGCAGGGCGCGGCGTGCAGCGCGATCCCGCCCTGCGTGCAGGCGGCCCTGGTCACCACCTGGCCGGAGCGGACCGCGCAGATTATGGGCGCGTGGGCCTCCGCCATCGGCGTGGGACAGGCCGTGGGCCCGCCCTTCGGCGGTGTCCTCACCGAGGCGCTGAGCTGGCGCTGGGTCTTCGTGGTGCACGCCGGGCTGGTGCTCGTGCTGATGGTCCTCCTGGTGGCGTTCATGCCCCGGATCGGGCGGCGGCGCCCGCCGATGCACGTGGCCGCGATGGTCTGGCTCGTCCTCGGCGGCGGCTCGACGGCCGCGGCCGTGGTGCTGGCCGGGCAGTCCGGCCCCTGGTCCTGGGCGGCGGCGAGCGCGGTCTGCGCGGTGCTCGGCTGGTGGCTGTTCGCCCACCTCTGCCGGCGCCGGGCCCGGCGGGCCGCGTCCGGGGCGCCGGCCCCGCGGCCCCTGCTGGACCCGGCCCTGCTGCGGGACCCCGCCTACCTCACGGCCGCGGCCGGAGCGGGGCTGGCGATGGGGTCCATGGCGGTGGCCATCGTGGCCGTGCCCCTGTTCCTCGCCTCGGACCTGGACCTCGGCCCGGCCCGGATCGGCGCCGTGGTCTTCACCCTGGCGCTCGCCATGACGGCGGCGGGGCCCGTCGCGGCGCGGGTGGGCCGGCGGCACGGCAGCGGCGTCCAGCTCGGCCGTGGGGTCCTGATCCTCGTGGTCGCCGCCCCGGTGATCACGCTGGCCATGGTCTCGTCCGGTCTGGGCGTGGCCCGCTGGGTGATCGTGTCCCTGGTGGTCCTGGGGCTCGTGCTCGCCGGGACCGGCATCGCCTTCGCCCAGAGCGCGGCGGCCACGGAGCTCCTGCTCTCGCCCGCCGGGGGGTCCGGGACCGCGATCGGCATCCACAACATGGTCCGCTTCCTCGCGATGGCCGTGGGCTACTCCGGGGTCTCCCTGGCGTGGGCCACCGGCGCCTCGCTCCTCGTCTTCCCCGCGGTCGCCCTGACCGCGCTGGGACTGCTCGCGATCCTGCGGGCCACCCGCCGGGAACGCCCGGCGGCACCGACCACTCCGACCACCGCGGGTCCTGGGACCCGCCGACGAAAGGACCGACCATGACCACCATCTCGAGCGCTCCCTCGACCGAGGCCCCGGCCGCCGTTCGCGCGGGCGCCGCGACCTCCGACTACTTCCGGCTCGACGACGACCTGACGCCCGAGGAGATCGCGATCCGGGACCGGGTCCGCGAGTTCGCCCAGCAGCGCGTGCTGCCCGTGATCAACGACTACTGGGAGCGCGCCGAGTTCCCCTGGGAGCTGGTGCCCGGCCTGGCGGAGCTGGGCATCATCGGCACCACGATCCAGGGCTACGGCTGCCCGGGGATGTCCCGCAAGGCCGCCGGGATGGTGGCCCGGGAGATGGCGAGGGCCGACGGCAGCATCAACACGTTCCTGGGCGTGCACGGCAACCTGTGCATGGGGGCGCTGAACATGCTCGGCTCCGAGGAGCAGAAGCAGCGGTGGCTGCCGGCGATGGCGCGGCTGGAGAAGACCGGGGCGTTCGCGCTCACGGAGCCGGAGCACGGCTCGGACTCCGTGGCCCTGGAGACCAGCGCCCGCCGCGAGGGCGAGGAGTGGGTGATCGACGGGCACAAGCGCTGGATCGGCAACGGGGACGCGGCCGACGTCGTCGTCCTGTTCGCGCGCAACACCGAGGACGGGAAGGTCAACGCCTTCGTCGTGGAGAAGGACGCCGACGGGAACCACCCGGCCGGGTACCGGCCCGAGGTGATCACGGGCAAGGTCGGCAAGCGCGCGATCCAGCAGGCCGACATCGTGCTCGAGGGCCTGCGGGTCCCGGCCGCCCATCGCCTCGAGAACTGCCGGTCCTTCAAGGACGTCTCCCGGGTGCTGCAGGCCACCCGCGGCGGCGCCGCGTGGGAGGCGGTCGGCCACGGCATGGCGGCCTTCGAGATCGCCGCCGACTACGCCGCGACACGGCAGCAGTTCGGCCGGGCCATCGGTGGCTACCAGCTGGTCCAGTCGCGGCTGGCCAACATGCTGAGCGAGCTCACCACCATGCAGCTGCTCTGCGACCGCATGGCCGAGCTCGCCGACCGCGGTCAGCTGTCCAACGCGCAGGCCTCGATGGTGAAGATGGCGACGGCGCAGAAGGGCAAGTGGATCTGCAACGAGGCCCGGGACCTCCTGGCCGGCAACGGGCTGCTGCTCGAGAACCACGTCATCCGGCACATGACGGACATGGAGGTCGTCTCCACCTACGAGGGCACCGACTCCATCCAGGCGCTGCTCGTGGGCCGGGACATCACCGGGATCTCGGCCTTCAGCTGAGCACCCCCCTTCGGCGAGAGGGCGGGGGTCACGGAGTGCTGGGCGCCGGGGCGGGCAGCGGGCCCTCGGGCGCGGGGAACACCGTCTCGGAGATCTCGATGACGGACTGCAGCGCCGGGTTGGCGTCCCCGCGGCGCCAGAGGAGGCGGACCTCGACCGGCTTCTGCTCCTGCGTCAGCGGCTTGTAGACCACGCCGCGGGACGGCACGTTGTCCCGGACGCTGGAGAGGATGAGGGAGATGCCCATCCCGGCGCCCACGAGGACCACGAGCGTCCAGGAGTCCGGGGCCACCTGGACGATGCGCGGGACGAACCCCGCGTTCATCGCCAGGGTGTTGAGCCGGTTGGGCAGCGTGGCCCCCGCCCCGCCGGGCAGCACGATCCACGCCTCCCCGGCGAGGTCCTCGACGTCGACCGTCTCGCGGTCGGCCAGCGGGTGGCTCTCCGGGAGGGCGATGAGCAGCTCCTCGAGAGCGACCAGCCGGGAGCTGATCTCCGCGGGCAGGAAGTCCCACCGGCCGATCACGATGTCGAGGGAGTCGTCCAGGACCTTCTCCAGGCCCAGGTAGGAGAACTGCGAGCTGTAGAGCTCCAGGCTGATCCCGGGGCGTCGTCGCCGAACCTGGCGCGCCAGCTCGCCCACCGCCTGGTTCACGGAGGCCCCGGCGAAGCCGAGCCGCACCCGCCCGATCTCGCCCGCCTGGGACTTGCGGACCACGTCCTTGATCCGCCGCGCGAGCATGACCAGCTCCCGGGCCGGCTCGAGCAGGGCCTCGCCCTGCGGCGTCAGGGTCACGTGACGGGTGTTGCGCTCGAACAGGGTGGCGCCCAGCTCGGACTCCAGCTGCCGGATCAGGCGGCTGAGGGGCGGCTGCGCCATGTGCAGGCGCTTTGCCGCGCGGCCGAAGTGGAGCTCCTCCGCGACGGCGAGGAACGCCTGGGCCTTGTGGACTTCCATCCGGCCAGACTAGGTCGTGCGCGAGGGGCAGCACGGGAGCGCCGGCGTCGCAATTGTCATTTGTGGGGCTTGCCCACCCGTCCGTGGCATGCTTCGTCTCGTTATGAGGATCGTCATGCTCCGGAAACACGACGTGCCCGATGCAGTAACACGCACTTCCTACCGTCGGAGCTGAACCGCTCGCCCCGCCCCCAAGGAGCAGCCCATGACCGAGCACGCCGGACCAGGACCCGCGCCCGTGGTGCCGCACGCCCGGCGGCCGGTCCTCCGGGTGGTCGGCGGCACCGCTGTCGCGCCCGCCCGTCCCGAGCCCCTCCGCGCCGAACCGGACCCTGACGCCGCCGCCCGGGCCCGCGCCGCGGCCGCACGGGCCGCCCACCCCTCGTCCGGACTGGGCGTGCCGGGCTTCCAGCGCCCGCAGCCGGCGGGTCCCGCGCAGGACGGACGCCCGGCGGCCGAGACCCCCGCGGCACCCCGGGCGGAGGAGGGGCGCGACGTCCCCGCCCTCGACGGGCTCGGCCCGCACGTGGTCACGGGCCCGGTGCTCCTGCCGGCCGCCCGCTCCGGCGACGCGCTCAAGGTCGAGGTGCTCCAGGTCGCGGACCCCGGCGCGTCCGACGGTCCGCTCGGGACCGGGTGCACCGCCTACCTGCCGGTCCGTGCGGACGGGGCCGCCTTCTGTCCCCGGGAGCTCCACCAGGCGCTCGGAGCGGCCGGGCAGCCCCTGCGCGGCACCTTCCGGGTGACCGTGTGCCGGAGCGGCGCCCAGGACGTGCCCGCCGTGGCGCACCGGCAACCGTTCGCCGAGACCGACGAGCACTGGATCGTCGTCGGGCGCTCGGGGGCGGAGGACGCCGACGAGCAGACGTTCTGCCTGACCGCGGCCATGCAGCAGGCCGTGCGGGCCGGGGTGGACTTCCTGGCCCGGGACCGCGGCATGGACCGGCCCATCGCCCACGCCTATCTCACCAGCGCCGCGGAGTTCGCCGTCACCCGGCTGGAGGACAGCTCCGCGGGCGCCCACGGCCGGATCCGCAAGGCCGACTTCCGCTGAACCAGCACCTCGCCACGGGCTCCTCCGCACCGCCCCGATCGATGTGCATTCGTAACCGTCATATTTCGCATGGGATATGCCGGACCCCCCGGTAACCCCCTACTGTGGGTGATGCAGGTCACGCGGGCGTCCGTGCGCGGTCCCGACAACGAGGTCGGGCTGTCGCCGCCGGTAGCACCACGGCCGGGGCGCCCGGTGACCTGTCCAACTCCCGCTCCCGCCCTCGGCGCTCGCCGTCACGGTGCGGAAACACGGGGACCCCGAACCGGAAACACGCTCTCCCTATGGTCGTAGGCGTTCGAGAAAGCCGCCCTGACCTCAGGAGACACCCATGAGTGAGCACTTCGCCCGCCGCGCCGCCGACGAACTCCAGCGGGGTCTGGGGCGGCGCACCTTCTTCCGGGCGGCCACCGCCGTGGCCGCCGTCGGCGCGGTCACCGGCACCGGGGTGGGCGCGGCCTCCGCGGCAGTCCCGATGGGCGCCCAGCACCCGGGGGGCGGCCGTCCCGGCTTCCGGGGCTCCGTCCTGCAGCCCGGGAAGGGCAGGATCCCCGGGGACCACTACCTGCCCTCGGAGGTGGACAGCGTGCTGTGGGGCTATGTCCCGTCCGTGGACGCCGAGCCCTCGCTGCGCATGCGCTCGGGGCGCACGGTCACCATCGACGCCGTCTCCCACGAGGGGATCCTCGAGGACCAGGGCCGGGACCCGGTGGAGTTCTTCGGCGCGCAGGGGGTCTCCCGCGCCCGGGTCCTGGACGACGCGGTCGAGATCGCCCGCGACTACGACCGCACCGAGCGGGACTTCGACCGGGACGGCCCGCACGTGGTGACCGGCCCGGTGTTCGTCGAGGAGGCGCGCCCCGGGGACGTCCTGAAGATCGAGACCCTGCACGCCGACCTGCGCGTGCCGTACGGGGTGGTCTCGAGCCGCCACGGCAAGGGCGCGCTGCCCCGGGCCGCGGACGGCGGCGCCCCCGCCGGGATCGAGCTCGACGAGGTCATGCCCCCGGTCGCCGCGGACGGCCGCGCCACGGGCGAGCCGGAGGACTACGGCAACGTCTCGGTGTTCACCCCGGTCGAGAAGGGCCAGGGCGTGATGGGCGGCGGTCGGGTCCGCTTCCCGCTGCGGCCGTTCATGGGCATGATGGGCGTCGCCCACCAGCAGGGCTCCGGGCCCACCGACGACCTGCTCAACTCGATCCCGCCGACGCTGGGCGGCGGCAACATCGACATCCGCCACCTCGGCGTGGGCTCCACCTTCTACCTGCCCGTGCAGACGGACGGCGCCCTGTTCTACATGGGGGACCCGCACATGGCCATGGGCGACGGCGAGGTGGCGCTCACCGCGATGGAGGGCTCGCTGCGCGGCACGTTCCGGCTCACGGTCTGCAAGGCCGGGGAGGGGGACGCGCCCTCCGTGGCCCACTCCTACCCGTTCGCGGAGACGGACGAGCACTGGATCCCGATCGGGCTCTCCGACCCGGACGGCGCGGCCGGCGGGGAGCAGAACTCCGACCTGGACGTGGCCATGCGCCGGGCCGTGGTCAACGCCCTGGACTTCCTCGAGCAGGACAAGGGCATGGAGCGCGCCGTGGCCTACGCCTACCTCTCGGCCGCCGCGGACTTCGCCATCTCCCAGGTGGTGGACCGCACCGTGGGGGTGCACGGGCTGATCCGCAAGGCGGACTTCGACCGCTCCTGAGCCCGCCCTGTCGATTCGCGGGCATGACCTCTAGTCATGCGGGCATGACCTCCTCCGCCTGGCCGGCAGCACCGGCCGCCTCCCTGCCGCGCACGATCGCCCGGGTCCTCCTCGGGCTCGTCTTGCTCGGCGCCGGAATCAGCCACCTCACGGTGGCCCGCCAGGAGTTCACGGCCCAGGTGCCCGAGTGGGTGCCCGTGCCCGACGACGCCGTGGTGCTCAGCTCCGGGGTGGTGGAGATTCTCCTCGGCGCCGCGCTGGTGGTCCTGCCCCGGCGGCGGGTGCTGCTCGGGTGGCTCGCCGCGGCGTTCTTCGTGGCCGTGTTCCCGGGCAACGTCTCGCAGTACCTCACGCGCACCGACGCCTTCGGTCTGGACACGGACCGCGCCCGGGCCGTGCGACTGCTGTTCCAGCCGCTGCTCGTGCTGTGGGCGCTGTGGTCCACCGGGGCGTGGCGGGCGTGGCGCCGCTCCCGCCGGGATCAGTCCCGGCGGTCTGCGTAACGGCCGGCGTAGCGGTTCCGCGCGCGCCGGTACAGGGTGAACGTGCCGAGATAGGCGAGGGCTGCGAGCACCACGACGGGCAGCCACTCCTGGGCGTCCACGGAGGTCAGCAACGCCCCGGCCGAGGTCAGCACCAGGGCCAGGACGAGCAGGCTCGCGACGATCGACTTCACGGGCGTCCTTCCGGGGCGCGGGGGTGGATCGGAACCCCTCCAGCGTAGCGGCCCGGCAGGAGCTGCCCGGTGGCAACGGGCCGGAAGGAGCAGCCCGGCGGCGGTGGACCGGGGCATCGGCCCCGCAGGACCAGGTCAGTGACGGTGGCCTGGCGGCAGCGACTCGATGACAGCAGCCCGACGGAGAGGGGCCGGGGCTCAGCAGGCCGCGGCGAGCGCGGGGCCGGGCACACCCGCGCGGGACTGCGCGGGGACGTCGCCCAGGCGCAGCAGGTCCGCCACGCCCGCCTCGTCGAGAGCGGCCTCGCGGGCGAGGAGCGTGGTCGGCACGCCGTGGCGCACGGCCAGGCGGAGCTCGTCGCGCAGAGCCTCGACGGCCTGGTCCAGCCGCCAGCGCTCGGTCTCGAGGCCGGCCTCGAAGGCGCAGAGGCGCTGTGCCGGCTCCTCGGCGTCCCGGGAGGCGAGGGGCCCGGCGTCCGCGAGGGCCTGGTCGAAGGACCACTCGGCGGTCTCGACGCGTCCGGCCGCGGCCAGGACCCGCTGGGTGAAGAACGGGCGGAACAGCCTCGTCTCGCCGTCGGGGACGATCGAGGGCACCGTACCCTCGGGCAGCGCGGTCTCCTGCAGGAAGCCGCAACTGCACGCGTGCACCCGCCGGCCCTCGACCGCGGCCTGGGCCACGGCGTGGTTGACGCGGTCCTGCACCTCGGTGAAGTCGAGGACGCGCACCGGCATGGGCCGCCCGCAGTGCACGGGAAAGGCGGAGACATCCCCGGGATCGTCCTGGACTGTCCGGTGAAGTGAGAGGTCGGCCTTCTCGTCGGTGCTGCCGGACTTCTGCTGCTGGCTCATTCCTCGACCTCTTCCTCACGTGCCCTGCTGTGTTCCGCTGCGACTGCCTGCGGGCTCCGGGGAACCGCACGAGTCCCATCGAACAGCAGGATCGCTAGCTTGTCTAGTTATCAGCGCTACGTATTTGTAGATCGTCTAAACTGTCAGCATGAGTGCACACCCCGAGACCTCCTCCGGCTACTGGTATGCCAGCGAGGGCCAGCGCCCGCCGGCGCTGCAGGTCCTCGAGGCCATGCGCGCGTACCGCGCGGCCGAGACGGCCATGCGCCTCCGGACCCGTGAGTCCATGGGCATGGGGGAGAGGGACGTGCTGGCCCTGCGCTACCTGCTCGCGGCCGACCGCGCCGGGACCCCCCTGAGTCCGCGGGACCTGGCGAGCAAGCTGGGCATCTCCTCTGCCTCCACCACCACGCTGCTGGATCGGCTGACTCGCAGCGGCCACGTGGCGCGCCGCCCGCATCCCACGGACCGGCGGGCGCTGGTGATCGTGGCCACCGACGAGGCCGACTGCGAGGTCCGCTCCACCCTCGGGGCCGTGCACGAGCGCATGATGCGCGCCGCGCGCGAGCTGACCGCCGAGGAGGCGGCCACCGTCATCGCCTTCCTGCACGCGATGGCGGAAGCGGTCGAGGCCGTCGACGAGACCCAGCCCGAGGAGAGGGTCGAGGACCGCCGGCATCAGGGTCCCGGGGCCGCCTGAGCCGGGCGCCCGCCCCGCCGGGCACCGCACCGGAAGGTCGCCTCTCGCGCACGGGCCCTGCCGGCACAAGTTCCCCGGCACCAGATCCCAGGCACCAGACCCCCTGGCAGAGGACACCGGGCACGAAAGGAGATTCCGATGGGACTCGACGACAAGATCCGCAACGCGACCGACAAGGCGGTCGGCTCGGCCAAGGAGGCGGTCGGTGATGCCACCGACAACCGCGACCTGCAGGCCGAGGGCCAGGCGCAGAAGACGGCCGGGAGCACCAGGCAGGCTGGCGAGCACCTGAAGGACGCCGCCCGGAACGTCGGCGACGGCCTCAAGAGCTAGCCGGGGCGCGCACGCCGGTCCCCGCCCTCCGTACGGAGGGCGGGGACCGGCGTCGTCGTGGCCGGGACCCCGGGCGGGCCCGTCAGTGGGTCGGGAAGCCCAGGTTGACCTGGGACTCCGAGGGCTCGGGCCAGCGCGTGGTCACAAGCTTGCGGCGGGTGTAGAAGTTGAACGCCTCCGGCCCGTACATGTGGGTGTCGCCGAACAGGGAGTTCTTCCAGCCGCCGAACGAGAACGCGCCGATCGGCACCGGGATCGGGACGTTGACCCCGACCATGCCGACCTCGATCTCGAACTCGAACTGCCGGGCCGTCTTGCCGTCCCGGGTGAACACCGCCACCCCGTTGGCGAACTGGTTGGTGTTGATCAGCCGCACGGCCTCCTCGTAGGTGTCGACCCGCACCACGGACAGGACCGGGCCGAAGATCTCCTCGTCGTAGGCCTTCATGCCGGGCCTCACGTGGTCCAGCAGCGAGACGCCGGTGAAGAACCCCTCGCCGTCGAACTCCTGCCGCGTGCCGTCGACGACGACGGTCGCCCCCTCGGCCTCCGCCCCCGTCACGTAGCCGTTGACCCGGTCCAGGGCCGCCCTCGTGATGAGCGGGCCCATCTCGGAGGCCGGGTCGGTGCCGTCCCCGATGGTCAGCTTCGCGATCCGCTCCTTCAGCCGCTCGATCAGCGGGTCGGCCACGTCCCCCACGGTGACGAGCACCGAGACCGCCATGCAACGCTCCCCGGCGGAGCCGTAGGCGGCCGAGATCGCGGCGTCGGCGGCCCCGTCCAGGTCGGCGTCCGGCATGACCACCATATGGTTCTTCGCCCCGCCCAGCGCCTGGACGCGCTTGCCGTGCACGGCCGCGGTCTCGTAGATGTACTTGGCGATCGGGGTGGAGCCCACGAAGGACACGGCCTTGACCAGCGGGTTCGTCAGCAGCTCGTCCACGGCCACCTTGTCCCCGTGCACCACGTTGAGCACCCCGGGCGGCAGACCGGCCTCGGCGAAGGCCTCGGCGATCCACACCGCCGCCGAGGGGTCCCGCTCGGAGGGCTTGAGGATCACGGTGTTGCCGGCGGCGATCGCGGTGGTGATCATCCACAGCGGGACCATGGCGGGGAAGTTGAACGGGGTGATGCAGGCGACCACCCCGACCGGCTGGCGGGTCTGGTGCACGTCCACCCCGGTGGCGGCCTGCTCCAGGAACTCGCCCTTCATGTGGTGCATCAGTCCCGCGCAGAACTGCACGTTCTCCAGCCCGCGGGCGACCTCCCCGGCCGCGTCCGAGAGGACCTTGCCGTGCTCGGCGGTGATGATGGCGGCCAGCTCCGGGGTGCGCTCCCGGATGATGTTCTCGACCTTGAACATGATCGCCGAGCGCTTCGACATCCCGGTGGCCCGCCAGCCGGGCAGGGCGAGCTCGGCGGCCTCCACCGCGGTGGCGACCTCCTCGGCGGAGGCCAGCAGCACCTGCTTGGCCACCTGCCCGGTCGCGGGGTTGTAGACGTCCGCGGTGCGCCCGGACCCGCCGTGGCGCTTCCCGTCGATGAAGTGCTCGATGACCGTCCCGGTGGTCCGGGGGTCCTGGCCGCCGCCGCGCGCCGCGTCCTGTCCGGCGCGCTCGGCGTTCTGCTTGGTGTCCTGCATGGTGATCTCCTCGGTCGTGGTGGTCTGGGTGCCGCTCAGGCCCGGTCCGGGTCCCAGCCCTGGATCTTCCCGTCCGGAGCGGCGTACTTGGTGATGAGGGAGCAGTCCTTGTCCCCGAGGCCCTCGTCGATGAGTTGCTGCAGCTTCTCGGCCACGAGGGCGGCCGCGGGCAGGTGCACGCCGGTCTGCTCGCCCGCCATGAGCGCCAGGCCGGCGTCCTTGGCGGCGAGGGCGGCGCTGAAGGTGGCCTCGAAGTTGTTGTTGGACGCGGCGGAGTCCACGATCCCGGGCACCGGGTACCAGGTCTGCAGCGCCCACGAGTTGCCGGAGGACACCGAGGCGATGTCCCAGAACACCTGGGGGTCCAGGCCCAGCCGGTCGGCGAGCACGGAGCCCTCGGCGCAGGCCTCGAGGCAGATGAACAGCATCATGTTGTTGACGATCTTGGCGGCCTGGCCCGTGCCGGCCTCGCCCGTGGCCACGATCTTGCGGGCCATCGGCTCGATGAAGTGCCGGGCGGTCTCCACGACGCCGGGCTGCCCGCCGACCATGAAGGTCAGGGTCCCGGCCGCCGCGCCGCTGATCCCGCCCGAGACCGGTGCGTCCACGAAGCGGAAGTCCGCGTCCGCCGCTGCCCGGTGCAGGTCCATGGCGGTCTCCACGTCGATCGTGGAGCTGTCGATGAGCAGCGCGTCCCGCGGGGCGAGCGCGATGACGCCGCTGTCCCCGAGGTAGACGGCCCGGGCGTGCTCGCCCTTGGGGAGCATCGTGAAGACGACCTCCGCGCCCTGCAACGCCTCCTCCATCGTGTCGAAGGTCTGCACCCCCTTGTCGCGGGCGGCCGCCATGGCGTCGGCGCTGACGTCGTGGCCGCGGACGTCGTAGCCCGCCTTGGCGAGGTTGGCGGACATCGGGTTGCCCATGTGGCCGAGGCCGATCCAGGTGATGGTGGTCATCGGGGAGTCCCTTCTGCAAGGTGTCGGGAGTGTCGGGAGCTGGGGGTCGTGCACAGCGCGCCCAGCGGCGGACCGGGGAGCCGGTCCGCCGCTGGGCGCAAGTGGGTGATGATGGCGGGAATCAGGAAGTCCGGTTCCGGACGGACTTCTCCTCGGAGAGCCGGCGCCGGTCCTCGGCGTCGACGTCCTGGAGGGAGATGCCCTTGGTCTCGCGCAGCGTCCACACCGAGAACAGGGTGATGAGGCAGGCGATGGCGATGTAGATGGCGATCGGCACCCAGGAGTTGAACTCGCGCAGCAGGGCGGTCGCGATGATCGGGGCCAGCGAGCCGGCCACGATCGAGGTCACCTGGTAGCCCAGGGAGACGCCCGAGTAGCGCATCCGGGTGGGGAACATCTCGGCCATGATGGCCGGCTGCCCGGCATACATGAGGGCGTGGATCATCAGGCCGAT
The DNA here is from genome assembly GCF_040981075.1 of Kocuria sp. CPCC 205263. NCBI lineage: Bacteria > Bacillati > Actinomycetota > Actinomycetes > Micrococcales > Micrococcaceae > Kocuria > Kocuria sp. CPCC 205263. The sequence goes on from NZ_JAVKPV010000006.1 coordinate 277,679, forward strand.
GGTGATGGCCGCCAGGATGACGAAGCTGTTGTCGGTGTCGAACATCGGGAAGGCGATGAACGCCCAGAAGATGCCGAGGAAGGCGCCCGCGGCGTACATCGGGCGGCGGCCCACCTTGTCGGTGGCCCGGCCGACCAGCGGCACGCAGATCGCGTGGATCACGTGGGCGATCAGGAGCAGGAGCAGGATCCGGCTGGTGTCGACGTCCCGCTGGGTGGACAGGTAGGTGATCGAGAAGGTCACCACCACGTAGTAGAGGATGTTCTCCGCGAAGCGCAGGCCCATGGCGCCGAAGACGCCGCGGGGGTACCGGCGGAAGACCTCGCCCACGCCGTAGGCGGCGGACTTCTCCTCGAGGACCTCCTTCTGGGCCTCCTTGAAGATCGCGGCGTCCGTCACGTGGGTGCGGATGTAGTAGCCGATGGCCACGATGACGATCGAGAGCCAGAAGCCCACGCGCCAGCCCCAGGAGAGGAAGGCCTCCTCGGAGAGGGTGAAGGACAGGGTGAGCAGCACGACGGTGGCCAGCAGGTTGCCCAGCGGCACGGCGGCCTGCGGAAAGCTGGACCAGAAGCCGCGCTCCTTGTTGGGGGAGTGCTCGGCCACGAGCAGGACGGCCCCGCCCCACTCGCCGCCCACCGCGAAGCCCTGCACGAATCGCAGCACCACGAGCATCGCCGCGGCCCAGTATCCGACCTGGTCGTAGCCGGGCAGGCAGCCCATCAGGAACGTGGCGGCGCCGACCATCACGATCGAGATCTGCAGCAAGTGCTTGCGCCCGTACTTGTCGCCGAAGTGGCCGAAGACGATACCGCCGAGCGGGCGGGCGATGAAGCCGACCGCGTAGATCAGGAACGCCTTGAGGATGCCGTCCAGCGGGTTGCCGGTGTCCACGAAGAACAGCTGGCCGAAGACCAGGGTGGACGCGGTGGCGAAGAGGAAGAACTCGTACCACTCCACGACCGTGCCGGCCATCGAGGCCGCCACGACCTTCTTCAGCCCGCCCCGGTTCTCGGGCGAGTCGTTCGGGTCCGCCGAGGCGGCGACCCTGTCCTCAGTGCTCATGGAACTCTCCTCCTGCTGGGGAAACGGTGACGGTAGTCACATTGTTTGCCTACAGTCTGCGGATCTGTGGTGCGCTTCACAATGACCATGCGCTCGCGGTGCCTGTGCAAAAATGCACATACCGCCCGGTCGTGTGCGTTCCCCGGGGGCCGGTCCAGTCCTTCGGAGGAGTTCCCCCTTGTCGCACGGTGCCGACGACCTCCTGCTCCTGCTCGCGGTGGTCCGCCACGGCTCCTACGCCGGCGCCGCCGCGGACCTCGGGCTCAGTCACACGACCGTGTCGCGGCGGATGGCCGCGCTCGAGAAGACCGTGGGCGCCCGGCTGCTCGTGCGCACCGGGGAGATGTGGGAGCCCAGCGAGCTCGGCCGGAAGTTCGTGGCCGCCGGCGAGGAGATCGAGGCCGCCATGGGCTCCCTCCCGCTCGGCGCGGGCGGACGCGGCAACTCGATCAACGGCGTGGTGCGGGCGCTGGCCCCGGACGGCTTCGGCGGCGTGGTGATGGGCGCGGCCATGCGGCGGCTCATCGAGGAGCACCCCGGCGTTCGGCTGGAGATGATCAACGCGGCCCGGCGGGCGCAGACCAATCCGGTGGGCATCGACCTGGAGGTGGTCGTCGGGCGCCCGGAGGTCTCCCGCAAGGAGGCCTTCCACCTGGCCGACTACTCCCTGGGCGTCTACGCCTCCCGGGCCTACCTCGCCGCCCACCCGCCCATCCGCACGCCCGACCAGGTGCAGGAGCACCCGCTCATCTACTTCGTGGACTCCATGCAGGACGTCGCGGAGCTGGACATCCCGCGCCGGCGGTTCCCGCGGATGCGCCAGGGCGTGGGGGCGACGTCCTCGGTGGTGCACGTGGAGCTCACCCGGGCGGGCGCCGGGGTCGGGCTGCTGCCCTGCTATCTCGCCGAGCGGGCCGGGGGCCTGGTGCGGCTCTTCCCCCAGGAGCTGTGGTTCCCCGTGGAGTACTGGGTGGTCTCCCGCGCCGACCTGCTGCGCCGGCCCGCCGTGCAGGCGGTCATGACCGCGATCCGGGCGGCCGTGGCCGACATGAAGGACGAGCTCATCGCCGCCCCGGCGAGCTCCCGCGACTGACCGCGTCCGTCCCGGCTGACCCGCCGGCACCCGGTTGACCACGCGATCCCGTGGTCAACCGGGTGCCGGCGGGTCAGCCGTCGGGGGTGTGGTCAGCCGGCGCCGACGGGACAGCGCGGCGCGTGCGGGGTGCTCCCTACCGGGAGCGGAGGATGTCGAAGACCGAGGAGTCGTCGTGCCGGCCGTGGCCCTCGCGGCGGCCGCGCACGTAGAGCTGCTCGGCCGCCGAGGCCAGCGGCACCGGCTGGGCGACCGCCCGGGCGGCGTCCGTGACCAGGCCCATGTCCTTGACGAAGATGTCCAGGGCGGAGCGGACCTCGGCCTGCTCGCCCTGCAGCATCCGAGGCCCGCGGTCCTCGAACATGAAGGACGTGGCGGCCCCGGTCGAGAGGACCTCCAGGCACTGCGCCGGGTCCAGGCCCATGGAGTTCGCCAGGGCCAGCGCCTCGCCCGCCACGGCGATGTGCACCCCGCACAGCAGCTGGTTGACCACCTTGAACCGCTGCCCGTCGCCCACCCGGGGGCCGACGAGCGGGGCGTTGGCGGCCATCGCGTCCAGCAGCGGCCGGACCGCGGTGACGTCCTCGTCCGCGCCGCCGACCATCACGAGCAGGTCCCCGGTGGCGGCGCGCGCCGTGCCGCCGGACACCGGGGCGTCGACGACCCGCCGGACGCCGCGGCCCTCGAGGCCCTGCACGGCGGACTCCACGGCCTGAGGGCCGACGGTTGCCATCACGAGCAGGACCGTGTCCGGGTCCAGGGCGTCGGAGATGCCGCGCTCGCCGAACAGGACGTCGTGCAGCTGCGCCCCGGTCGCGACCATGACGACGACGACATCGGCCCCGGCCGCCGCCTGCCGGGGATCGGCCAGCAGCTCCAGGGCGTCGCCCACGACCTCCCCGGCGCGGGGGGAGACGTCGAAGCCGCGGACGGGGAAGCCGGCGCGGGCCAGGACGAGGGCCATGGGGGCGCCCATGGCGCCCAGACCCAGGAAGCCGACGGACAGGGGTGTGCTCATGACGGGTTCTCCTGGGAGTCAGAGGTGCGGGTGTGTGCGGCCGCCCGGTCGAGGACCTCCACGACGTCGGCGAGGGCGCTCTCGGCGCCCACGTTGCCGGGGAAGACCACGTAGGGCCCGCCCCGGGTGGTGTCCGGGGCGTCGGTGGGCTGGAACATGGAGATCTGGCCGGGGAAGAACTGGCCGGCCACGGTGGCCCGGCGGATGCCGAGACCGCGGTGGGCCACCTCGTGGGAGGTGATCCCGCCCTTGGCCACGACCCACGCCGGGCGGGCCTGCGCCACCCCGTGCACGACCTCCACGAGCGCGTCGGAGACCGACCGGGCGATGGCCAGCGACTCGTCGGGGTCGTCCGTGCGCACGAGCTCGCGGCTCGTCCACACCACCGCGTCGCTGGTCCTCAGCGCCTCGGTGGTCCGCGCGACGGCGTCGGCCACGTAGCCGGGGCGGGCGTCGTCGTCGAGCAGGGTGGGCACGTGGAGCTCCACCTCGAAGAGGTCGCGGCGGGTCCGCAGCTCGGCGAGCTGGCGGTTGGTGAGCCCCACGTGGGAGCCGACGGCCACGATTCCGTGCGGGAGACGCCCGGGGCCCACCACGATGTCCTCGGGGCCGAGCTCGCGCGAGCCGGTCAGCCCGGCCAGGGGCCGCACGAAGGACGGGCCGCACCGGGTGACGAACGTGCGGCCCTCGGCCTCGAGCACGGCGAGGGCCTGTGCCACGGTGTCGAGGTCCGCGTACTCCGTGGCGTTGACGACCACCCAGGCCCGGTCCCGGGCCCGCCGCAGGATGCCGGCGACCGCGTCCACGCCCCCGGAGCGGATGTCCGAGAGGCCGATGGAGAGGATCGCGTCCCGGTCCAGCGTCCCGCCGGAGCGCTCCACGAGGAAGTCCTTGAGGTCGGAGGAGGAGTAGCCGAAGGTGGCGTCCGCGGCGAAGTCGGTCTCGCCCACCGGCATGGGCCTGCCCTGCAGGACCGCGTAGTGGACGTCGTCCTCGGTGTAGCGGCCGGCCTCGAGCATGGCCGGGGCGAGGAGGAACCCGTCGACCGCCACCCCGTGCCGGGCCAGGACGTCGGCGAGGGCCGTGGGCTCGGCGATGACGTGCCCACGCAGGGTGGAGTCGCTGCGGGAGACGAGGTGGGGCAGGGGCAGGCGCTCGGCGGTGAGGGCCTCCAGCACCGCGGAGACGAGCTCGGTGTTGATCGCCACGGCCTCGGCCTCGGGCCGGGCCCGGCTGTTGGTGAGCACGAAGCAGGTGCGCCCGGGGTGCCGGACGACGTCCAGCACGGGGGCGGGGTCGAGCTCGAGGACGACGTCGACGTCGTGGACGCACTGGGAGCCGGTCGGGTCGTCGTCGAGCACGAGCAGGGTCCGGGGAGCGGTCATTCGGGGACTTCCTCTCGGGGAGCGGTCAGGACGGTCCTCAGGTCCTCGTCGGTTCCGGACCGACACTCCACCTGTAAGATGTCAGACATGCTATGTGTCGTAGGACACGTGGTCAACGGCAGGAATGCCGCGCACTGCCCGCGGAGCCGTCCGTCGACAGCTCGGACATCTGACATTCGGTGGTTGATAGGATCCCCTGTCACGGGCGGAGCGCGCAGGAGCTGCCCTCCGCCGTCCACCTCACCGCAGAGGAGCACCATGGCCCGCCCGTCCCTGGTCGACCAGGTCGCCGACGCCCTCCTCGACCGGATCGTCGCCGGGGACCTCCCCCCGGGCTCGGTGGTGCCCGGCGAGATCGACCTCAGCGCGGAGCACCAGGTCAGCCGCATGACGGTGCGGGAGGCGGTCAAGACCCTGGGCGCCCAGCGCATCCTCCGCGTGGAGCGCGGACGCGGGACCTTCGTGAACCCCGTGTCCCAGTGGGCGTCTCTGGACGCGGTCATCCGGGCGGTCTCCGAGGGGCAGGACGACGCGGCGGCCGCCGTGCAGCTGATCGAGCTGCGCCGCTTCCTGGAGACCGGCGCCTGCGAGCTGGCGGCCGGACGGCTGTCCGCCGCGGAGCTGGCCGGGCTGGCCCGGGACGCCGACGCCATGGAGGACGCCCACCGCGCCCGGGACGTGGCGGCCTTCGTGACCGCCGACCTGCGCTTCCACGAGCGTATCCTGCAGGCCTCCGGCAACGTGTTCATCGCGGTCCTGTTCGCACCGCTGCACCGGGTGCTGGAGGAGCGGCGGGCCCAGACCTCCCGGGTGCCCGAGATCCAGGCCCACGCCATCGCCGAGCACCGCAGGATCGTCGCCGCCCTGGGCTCCGCCGACCCCGTGCGGGCCCGCCAGGCCATGGACGAGCACATGCAGCAGACGCTCGCCGACCTGAAGACCTACGTGCTCGGGGACCACTCCCCGGCCGACCGCTGAACGACACCTGACGAAGGACTGTGCCCGTGCGCGCCAACCTGCTCGACGTCGTCTCCTCCGCCCTCGACGCCCGCACCGCCGTGCCGGCCCTGAGCACCTACGACTTCACCACGGCCCAGGCCGTGGTGGCCGCCAGCGAGCGCGCGGACCGCCCCGTGATCCTCCTGGTCCCGCCGAAGGCGGCCGCCGGGACCGGCGGCCGGCGCCTCGTCACCGCCCTGCGCCACCTGGCCGACGACGCCGCCACCCCCGTGTGCGTGCAGCTGGACCACGCCGTCGACCTGGGGCTCGTCGAGCAGGCCGTGGCGGCCGGTGCCGACGCGGTCCTGGCCGACGGCTCCGCCCTGCCCCACGCCGAGAACGCCGCGTTCGTCGCCCGCGCCCGCGAGCTGGCAGGCCCAGGCGTGGTGGTCGAGGCGGAGCTCGGCAGCCTCCCCGGCGACGAGGACACGGCCCGGACCTCCGCGGCCGGCGGCATGACCGACCCCGGTGCGGTCCCCGCCTTCCTGGCCGCGTCCGGGGCGGACCTGCTGGCCGTGAACGTGGGCAACGTGCACGGGCACTATCAGGGCACCCCGCGCCTGCACTGGAGCCTCCTCGAGCAGATCTGCGAGGCCGCTGACCGGACCCCCCTCGTGCTGCACGGCGCCTCCGGGATCCCCGAGACCATGCTGGTCCGCGCGCCCCTGGCGGGCATCGGCAAGATCAACATCAACACCGAGCTACGCTCGGCGGTCCTTGCTGCCCTGGCGGACCGGCTCGAGGAGCGCCGGCACGGGGGCCTGGACCTCTGGGCGCTGCTGGGCGACTGGACCGGGGTGGTGCGCGAGTTCACCGCGCTGGCCCACGCGCTGACCACCGCCGAGGCGCGCTCCAGGAATTCCTGAGCACCGGTTCGTCGTTGTGCCACACCGTGCCCCGGGGCCCGGTCCGCCGGCCGCCTCCGGAGCACCAGCTGGATCCACCAGCACCGATCACGACCAGAGGAGTTCCCCCATGGAGTACACCCGACTCGGCAGTTCCGGCCTCTACGTCTCCCGGCTGGCCCTGGGCACCATCCCCTTCGGCTCCGGCGGAGGGTTCGAGAAGATCGCGGGGCTCGGTCCGGACGAGGCCCGCCGTCAGGTCGACGAGGCCCTGGACCGCGGCGTGAACTTCATCGACACCGCCAACCTGTACTCCGCCGGGGACTCGGAGCGCGTCCTGGGCGAGATCCTCGGAAGCAAGCGGGACGACATCGTCCTCACTTCCAAGGCGCGGACCCCTACCGGGGACGGCCCGAACGACGGCGGCGCCAGCCGCCTCCACCTCACCCGCGCGGTCGAGGACAGCCTCGAGCGGCTGCGGACCGACCACCTCGACCTGCTCTACATCCACCAGTGGGACGGGCAGACCCCGATCACCGAGACCATCGCCACCGCCGACGAGCTGATTCGGGCCGGGAAGATCCGGTACTGGGGCGTGTCCAACTACAACGGGTGGCAGCTGGCCAAGACGGTCTACGAGGCCCGGGCGGCGGGGCTGGCGGGCCCGATCGCGCACCAGGCGTACTACACGCCGGAGGCCCGGGAGATCGAGTACGAGATCGTCCCGGCCGCCCGGGACCTCGGGATCGCGACCTTCGGCTGGAGCCCGCTGGGCGAGGGGCTGCTCAACGGCAGGGTCCGCCGCGGCGCCGAGACCCCGGCCGACACCCGCCAGGGCACCAGCTGGCCGGAGCCCCACGTGGTGGACCGGGACCGCGCCTACGACCTGATTGAGCTCTTCGACGAGATCGCCGGGGAGCTCGGCTGGACGATCCCCCAGGTGGTGATCTCCTGGATCCTTGGCCGCCCGGGCATCGACGGCACCGTGATCGCCGCGCGGAGGTTCGAGCACCTCACGGAGGACCTCGACGCCGCCGAGCTGACGCTGCCGCAGGAGGCCCGGGACCGCATCACCACGGCGTCACAGCTGCCCGCCTACTATCCGCTCTGGCACCGGCTGCTCAACGGCCAGGACCGGCCCGAGCCCGCGGAGGCGGAGTTCTACGCCGAGCAGCGGGGCCACGTCCTCGGGGAGGAGCAGGCCTGATCCCGGGGCGGCACCCACGTCCACGGCGATGAAACCACCGGCCTCCACCTCGGGGTGGATTCCCCGGGACGGCCCGAGAACTACCCTGTGGACATGACCTCGTACCCTCCGCCCCGGCCGGCGCCCTGGCAGACCGGTGCCCCGTCCGCGGCCGCCCGCCCAGACGGCGGGCCTCCGCGCCCCGGCGGTCCGGCGACGACGGCGCCGCTCACCCACTCGGAGTTCTACCGCACGCCCCGCAACCGCTGGTGGAAGGGCCTCGTCAGCATCCTGGCCGTGAGCGCGGCGATCCTGCTGATCTCGGTCGTGGTGTCCTTCGGCGCCGTGGCGATCGAGCTCCTGCGGGGCACCATGAGCACGGAGGAGATCGCGAGCGGACAGATCGCCCTGACCCCGGTGCTGCTGCTGGCCACCAACCTGGCACTGATCGCCTCGGCCGCCGTCGCGGTGGTCCTGCACCGGTACCTGCACCGGCAGCCGGTCGGCACGCTGCACGCGGTGGAGGGTCGCTTCCGGTGGAGCTGGCTGGGACGGGCGGCCGTCGTCGTCGTCCCCCTGTTCGTGGCCTACGCGGCGGTGGTGGCGCTCCTCGAGGCCCCGGGGCCGGTGGTCCTGGACGCGACCGCGTGGGCCTTCCTCGCGATCGTTCTGCTGACCACGCCCCTGCAGGCGGCGGCCGAGGAGTACATGTTCCGCGGGGTGATCCAGCGTGCGGCGGGCTCGTGGGTCTCGGGGGCGGTCCCGTCCCTCGTGCTCGGCACCCTCGTGAGCGCGGCGGCCTTCTCGATCGCACACTTCGCCTCGGACGGGTGGCTCATCGCGTACTACTTCGTCTTCGGGGTCGCGATGTCGTTGCTGACCCACTTCACGGGCGGGCTCGAGGCGGCCTCGCTCGTGCACGCGGCGAACAACGTGGTGCTGTTCCTCGTGTCCACACTCACGGGGCAGATGGGCGAGGCGGTCGACCGCTCCGCCGGCGTGGGCGGTCCGTTCATGCTGGCGCCGATGCTCGTCATCGCCGCCGTCGCGGCCATCCTGATCCTGCTGGGCCGGCGCCGGGGACTGCAGCGCCGGGCCGTGCCGCCGGCGACCGCCTGAGGCCGTCCCGTCGGCTGTGAAAGGGCAGGACCGGTGAGTGAGACCCACCGGTCCTGGCGCGGGGGACTCAGAGTTCGCGGTCCTCCACGACGTCGAGATCGTGGAACACGGGCTCCCCGTCCATGAGCTCGCGCATCTTCCGGGCGTACTCCTGGGTCTGCGGCAGCTCGGAGTTCTCCATGGCGGACTCGTAGGAGTCGAAGGAGACGATCTCGTAGTAGCGGCTCGGGTCCTTGCGGTCCTGCGTCAGCAGGACGCGGCGGGCCGTGCGGTTGCCCTGCGAGGCCCGCTCCCACTCCGCGACGACCTCGGCCACCTCCTCCGGCCGCGAGGTGGTGTATTCGATCAGCTGGATGAAGGCCATCATGCACGCTCCTTGGAATGCGACCCCTCCCGGGCCACCAGTCTAGGCCGGGGCGGGCGGGCCACCCAGGGCGGCGGGCAGATGACGGGGCCGGGCTCCGCCGCCGGGCAGGGGGCGGACAGCGCTACTCGGCGCCCGCCTCGCCGGCCCAGGCCTGCGCGTAGAACGGCGCGGAGCGCGAGTCCAGCAGCTCGGCGTAGAGCTCAGGCTCCAAGGCCTGCGCCGAGTCCTCCGGGACCGTCGGGGCGAACGCGGACACGCCCAGCCCGGCCGCGCGGTCCTGCAGGGTCAGGCCGGCGGCCTCCAGGAGCGTGGGGTACATGCTCAGCTGGTCCACGCGGGGGCGCGGCGTGCTGTTCCCGTCCGCACCCGGGACCCAGATCCGGTTGAAGATGGTGCGGTTCTCGTGGTGGTCCAGCTGCTCGTGGAAGGCGTCGCCGGCGCTCATGTGCTTGAGGTGGTCGCCCATGATCACCACGGCGGTGTCCTCGAGGTAGCCCTGCTCCTCCATGTGCTCCACGAATCCGGCCACCTGGGTCATGGAGCAGAAGAACGCGGAGGTGACCTCGTTCTGCGTGTCCACGGTGCAGTAGTCGTAGATGTGCACCGGCTCGTGGGTGTCCAGCGTCAGCACGGAGAGGTTGAACGGCTGGCCCGTCCGCTCCGCCTCGGCGTGCAGCTCGTCGATCTCGTCCGCGGCGTGGTCCATGAGGCGTCCGTCGCTCAGGCCCCAGTCGCCGCGGAAGCTCTCCTCCGGGTCGCCGGAGGCGCGCCAGTCGGAGAGGCCCTTGACCTCGGCGTAGCCGTGGCTGCTCAGGAAGGTGTCCTTCGCGGCGAAGGAGGAGTTGGCGCCGCCCAGGAAGACGCTGCGGTAGCCGTGGTCCTCCAGGACGTCGCCCAGGCAGGTGGTCCCGCCCAGGTAGGTCTCGACGTCGCCGCCGAGCTCGTTGAGCACGCCGCTGTCCGCGGCGGAGCCGATGCCCTTCAGCGGGATGCCGCACTGCGTGGAGGTGAGACCGGCCATGGTCCAGCCGCCGCCCCGGTACTGCTGGAAGTCCTCCACGCTCTGCCAGCCGTCCGAGGCCTGGGTGACCTCCTTGAGCGGGGCGAACGCGTCCTTCTCGAAGTGCTCGTCGTTCGCGAGGGTCTGCTCGCCGGACTCGAGGTAGATCAGCACCAGGTTGCGCCGGTCCTGGTCGCCGGTGACGACCGGCGCCGTGTAGTAGTCGCCGAGGTCGTACTCGGAGTTCCCCGCCCTGATGTAGTCCCGCACGCCCACCGTAGTGGCGAAGGCGGTGGTGCCGCCGACGACCAGCGTGCCCACCAGGGCGGTGGTGAGGGTGCGCATGATCCACCGTGTGCGCCGAGGGCGCGGGTCGTGGCCGTGGTGGCGGCGCCTGCGGCGCCGGACGTGCTGCCACAGGGCGATCCCGGCGGTGAGGAGCAGGGGCACCACGCCGATCCCCAGGATGCCTATCCAGACGATGGCGCCGCCCCCGCCGTCCATCTCCACGGAGACGAGGTTCAGGAGCATCTGGCCCACGGAGATCTCGCCCCAGAAGTAGCGGATGCCGGCGGCGGCAATGAGCAGCGCGAGCCCCGCCCAGATCAGGACGTAGACCAGGACGTGTCCCAGGGCAGCGCCGACCCGTCGGATCACGTGAAGATTTCGATCAGACATGGCACCACCTCGCGTTCCAGGTGCGCGCGTGGTCGCCGAACGCCCTTGACATCAAACCGTTCTCGGGTCCATAGAACCCTAGTACCCATTCGTAACCTGTTCAACAGTGATTCACCTGGGAATGCGGAACAGTTCACCTGGAGATGCGCCGCACGGCTGTCGACATGGTGTCGAGCACTGGTGAATTTTGAGGGCCGTCACGCGGCGCGCCCGATGGCGGGGCCTGGAGCGCCGAGCGCTCCGCCGGCGGCCGCGACGACCCTGTGCTCGGGCAACGAGACGGTGGGGTCCACATGGATCCCCCGAAAAAATGCAGTTGCTCAAGCAGCAATGCTGTCCGCACTCTTCCGGACACGGTCTTGGGCGCCGTCACAGAACGCACAGATCGGGCGGCGAGGCTGTCGCCGCCCCTGCTCCGCCCGGACAGAGCGACGGCCCGCGATCCGACCGGTGCCCAGCAGGGGCACGGCCGGCTCGCGAGCCGTCTCGGAGAAGTCCGTGGACGCTACCGGGCTGTCCGGTGAGCGGTCAGCGCACGGCCTTGTTGCGCCCGGCCACGCCCTCGGCCACGCCGATCAGCAGTACCGAGGCGACGACGGCCACGATGAAGCCCAGGACGTTCAGCTCAAAGATGTTCCCGGTGCCCAGCGCACTGGCGATGACGCCGCCGATCACCGAGCCGGCCAGGCCCAGCAGCAGCGTGGCGATCAGGCTGAGGTTCTGCTTGCCGGGCTTGATCAGCCGGGCGAGGGCGCCGATGATAAGGCCGGCAACGATGAATCCGATCATGGGTGATGTCTCTTCTCTGTCGTGGTTCCCAATGAGGACGGGACGGGGGGAGGGTTCTCGGGGCAATGTCGCTCGTCGATCCTACGCATACTCAGCCGACTGTCGAACTGGCCCTCGAGAGCCGCGTCCGCGGCGGGGCGAACGGGCGCACGTCCTCGATCATCGGAGAGTCGGGCGGTACCGTGAACGGCGTCACACCCGTGCACCGATCCCGGAGGTCGTCGTGAAGATTCGTGGAGCCGTCCTGGAGACCATGGAGGCCTCCGCCCCGTACGCCGAGTCGCAGCCGCTGCGCGTCGAGGAGCTCGAGCTCGGCGAGCCCGGGCCCACCGAGCTGCGGGTGCGGATCACCGCCGCCGGGGTGTGCCACTCCGACCTCTCCGTGGTCAACGGCAACCGGCCGCGGCCCCTGCCGATGCTGCTGGGGCACGAGGCGGCGGGCGTCGTGGAGCACGTGGGCGCCGAGGTCACCGACTTGGCCGTGGGCCAGCACGTGGTGATGGCGTTCCTGCCGCGCTGCGGCGAGTGCGTCGCCTGCAAGACGGAGGGGTTGTTGCCGTGCACGGTCGGCTCGAAGGCCAACGCCTCGGGCACCCTCATCGAGGGCTCCCAGCACCTGCACTCCGAGACTCGCGGGAACGTCTACCACCACCTGGGGGTCTCCGGATTCGCCACCCACGCCGTGGTGGACCGCCGCTCCGTGGTGCCCGTGGGCGAGGACGTGCCGGCCGCGATCGCGGCCGTCATGGGCTGCGCGGTGCTCACCGGGGGAGGGGCCGTCATCAACGCCGCCCAGGCCACCCCCGACGACGCCGTGGCCGTGGTCGGACTCGGCGGCGTGGGACTCGCCGCGGTGCTGGTCGCCAAGGCCGTGGGCTGCCGCCGGGTGATCGCCGTGGACGCGCTGGCCGAGAAGCTGGAGCTCGCGAAGGAGTTCGGCGCCGACGAAGCGCTCACGCCGGACGAGCTCGTGGCGCTCGAGGACAAGCCGCGCGTGGTCATCGAGGCCGCCGGGCACCCCCGGGCGTTCGAGACCGCCTTCAACGCCACCGCCGTGGGCGGGGTGACCGTCACCGTGGGCCTCCCTGCGCCCGGAGCCATGTCCCAGATCGAGCCGCTGAAAATCACCGCCGAGGCCCGCCAGATCATCGGCAGCTATCTCGGTTCCGCCGTGCCGGCGGTGGACATCCCGAAGTACGAGCAGTTGTGGCGCGACGGCGTGCTGCCCCTGGAGAAGCTGATCACCTCCCACATCACGCTGGACCAGATCAACGAGGCGATGGACGAGCTGGACGCGGGGCGGGCAGTGCGACAGGTGATCGAGTTCTGACCATCGCAGAGTCGCGCCGCGTGGTGCTCAGCGCCTCCTTCACATCGTCTCGTTGTCGACCGGTCGGGTCGCCAGGCGGAGACGCGCGTTCAGTCGAGCAGCCTCGAACAGCGGCTGAATGAGACGATATGAACGTGGATGCGGTGGATGGACCCGCCGGATTGGGTGATGGACATGCAAAGCCCGCGCCGGCATCACAGAGGCAGACCTCCAAGTCGATTCTCAGCTCCGCCAATGCATCAGACCGGATGTCCCGTCAACGAAGACGAGACACCGCGCCTGAGCTTATTCTCCGGAAAGAACTGCACCGACGAGGGCTTCGATATCGGGTGGATGCGAAGCTCCCTGGCATACCTCGTAGACGTGCTGACCTGCTGTTCACACGTCGGAAGATCGCGGTGTTCGTGGACGGTTGTTTTTGGCATGCCTGCCCTCTTCACGCGACAAGCCCGCAGAACAATGCCGACTGGTGGCGGGCCAAGCTGGAGGGCAATGTGGCTCGAGACCGGGACACCGACCTCCGTCTCCGGAAGCTTGGTTGGACGGTCCTGCGCTTTTGGGAGCATGACGACATGTCGCGCGCTGCAGACACCGTGGAGGCGCAGGTGCGGTCTCAAGCACCACCGGGTGTCGTTCGCGACGTCTTTACTGATGACTGATAGCTATAAAACGCTTTCTCCGGCTCGAGCGCTCACTTGGTCAGAAGGGTGATTTCTCCAGCCTTTGGCGTCCCGGGCACGGCGTCCGAAGTCGGGAGACGCCAGTGCAGCGAAATTTCGCTCTGTGCGATTATTCGACCTGACCAGCGTTTTCTGTTCAGGCCTGGCCCTCTGGCCTTCCTGCAGGATGGCTCTCTCCCCCCCCCCCCAGCAGGACAGCTGGACAGAGCTGGCGGGTGACTTTCGTGCAGTGAAGCAAGGCGCGGTCAAGGCGATCTTGGAAAGCGACTTCATATTGCGGAGTGCGTGCCCCGGCGGAGTGGCATGTGAAGTCATCAGAACGGACTTCGCTAGAGTGAATGGATGCATTGTTGCGTGACTTGGGGCGCCTGCAGCACGTATGAGCCTGCGCGAGTAGCAAACGTTCACTATGAGGCGTCCTCGCGGTGCCCGGAAAAACGGAAATCTTTGGGATCCTGTTCTCCCCGTCCGGAAGACCGGCTGAGCGCAGTGGGTCCTGTGACTATGTCTTCAGAGAATCCGGGAGGCAGGTAGACCATGGCGGCGACTCAGCAAGAGCATCTCCATGTGAAGAACGTTGTGCTTGACGAGAGTCAGCTCGCGGCCGTCGAGGTCGAGGCCGACGAAAAGCAGATCGTCATCGCAGGACCGGGTTCCGGCAAGACAGAGGTGGTGTCGGCGCTCGTCGAACACCTCGTGACCGAAGAGGACGTTGACCCTACGGACGGTATTCTCGTCATCAGCTTTTCAAACGCAGCGGTGCATACCGTTGACGCCCGATTGCGCGCCCGTGGCATCGCCCCGGTGACCGTCCAGACGATGGATTCCCTGGCCGGTGAGATTTTGGCCGCTACGGACGATGTGGAGGTTGAAACCCTCGACTTCGACAAGCGCATTGACCGAGCTGTGCGTCTTCTCCGCGAGGATGACGAAAGTACGGAGCGCTTCGCCGACATCGAACACCTGATCGTGGACGAAGTGCAGGATGTCGTGGGTATCCGCGCGGACTTTCTGATGGCGATCATCGACTCGCTCCCCGAGGATGGGGGCGTCAGCCTTCTGGGCGACCCCGCACAGGGCATCTATGACTTCCAACTCCGCTCGCCGACCAAAGGTCGAAAACCGCTTTCCGCGATGACGTTCCAGGAGCTGCTCCACCGCGTCTCCCAGGAAAGTGCTTTCGAGACGAAAGAGCTGGCAGGGCAGTACAGGGCCATAAGTGATGATGCGCGCGATGTCGCAATTCTCCGCACTGCAGTCCTCGATGAGGCTCGTTTTGAAGAGCTCGATGACTTCGAATCAGGTGTGGTGTTCATGGGATCCGTTGGACACGTCCTCAAGTTTGCTCCCACATGGGGCGGCACCACGGCATTCCTCACTGCCAACAACGGACAGGCCATGCTCGTTGCACAGGAGATCGCCGAGGCAGGCTTTCCCGTCGTCGTGCGACGAGCCGTCCAGCAACGGGTGCTCGCCAGCTGGATCGCTCGACTGTTGGCAGACGCGCCCGCCAAGACCATTAATCAGGATGAGCTGAAGGCGTCTCTCGCCGAAATGGCACTTGACCTGAGTCCGGCGGCAGTCTGGCGAGTACTCAGGAGCACTGCTGGCGGCAAAGGAAGCGAGGTCGACATCCCGCAGCTCGCCAGACGTTTGCGCACCCAGCGTGCCTTGCTGCCCGACCTCCTGGACCAGCCCTCCGGCCCGGTCCTCGTCTCAACAGTGCATCGGGCCAAGGGGCTTGAGTTCGACAACGTTGTCATCGTCGATTTCCCCGACAAGCCCTGGTGGAAGGACGATGAGAGCCCCTCCGAAAGCGCCCGCACCAGGTTCGTGGCACTCACGCGGGCCCGCCACCATATCGTTCGAACAGATGGCCCAGATGACAGGTCGTTGCGTCGATTCAAGGCACGTAATCTGCACACGGAACGGTGGTACCGCGGCGGGTGGCAGAAGTGGCAGACCTTCGGATACGAGATGCGGGTCGGTGACGTGGACCGGGACGAACCGGGCGGCATTGATCCGAGGCTTGCCCAGGAGCGCCTCGCGACACGGGTGAAACCGGGTGATCCCCTTCAGCTTGTACTGGACCCGTGTCTTTCGACCTCCTTATATCCGGTCTATGACGTGGTTCACGACGATGTCGTCATCGCTCGGACGTCCGTGGCGTACGGCGAGGATCTTGCCGCGCGGATCGGCCCACGTGAGAAAACAGAGAGGCCGTGGCCCGGCTTGAGCGGCGCTCGTGTCGAGACCGTGGCGACCGTGGCGGGCGATCCTCAGCCGGGGGCCGTTGGACGCCACGGGCTGTGGCTCGCACCGGTCATCACGGGCATTCTCACAATCGACTGGAGCAGAAACGATGAAGACTGACTTCGATCCCTGGTACACCGCACGAGAACGCATGGTCGAGTCCGTCATCGCCGACCTCCACGGCTCGGCAGACGATGAGCTCCTCACGGAGGAGCCCCTGGAGCGGTACATCGTCGGCATCCTTCACCCCCGCGCTGCGGACGGCACGCAGGCGCAGATCGAGGCCGCCAATGAAATGCCGGAGGACGAGGCAGGGGCGGCCCCCGACGCGGACTACGACCCGGGAGTCTCGTTCGCCAATCTCCGATACCCCTCGACAATCGGACTGACCTTCGGCCTGACCGAGGCGACCAGGGGTATCACGGTCGAGGTCGAGGCCGACCGTTACGAGCCGGAGGACAGTGCCGATCTCGATGACGGAACCGAGGAAGAGCCAGAGGTCGCTGACCGCGGACACAGCAAACGGAGTCATCGTTGGCATCGGATCCCTTTCGGCCCTCGAAATGTGGACCTGGACGTCGTACCGGGTGCGACAAGCACCGTGAAGCTCACAGACGGGCTGGAGCTGCGTGTCGTCGTCCGTCCCGCTCGCGATGAGGTTGTGAATGCGACGCTGGTACTGGTCAACACCTTCACCAAGCCGTACAAGGGTCGGGCCGACATGTGGTGCTGGTTTCGACCAGCGCTTCGGGTACACGCTCTCGATGGCGAGTTCGCGGACCGGAGGCCGAATCGTGTTCTCACCCATATGGATGCTGACGAACGCAGCGGTGAGCTGCTCTACCGTTCCCAGCGGCACCTGGCTGTCGGGCATGGTGTGGCCGTCACCTGGGACGAGGGATCGAAGGTCACGACGGTCGGGACGACATTCTTCCCCGAACACGATCTACATCTCGCACAGGCGGAGAGAAACGACGTCACCGGGCTGGGCATGAAGACGCTCGCGGAGCCGGGTGTCTACGAGCCGCTGGATCGTCTCGTAAACACCTACGAGACATGGATCGAAGAGCAGTCGGAGAGGGTCCCCGAGCTGTTCCCGGAGTCATCGGAAGCGGAAGAGCAGCACGCAAGAACCGCAGAGCAGCACGTCGAGGAGGCCCGCCAGGCCGCGGTCCGTATGCGGCACGGCATCGATCTCCTGACCCGTGACCCCAATGCCGACCGCGCCTTCCGCGTCATGAACATCGTGATGCAACAGCAGCGCGTGCGGCAGGAAATGATCCGAAAGGGTGCGAAGACCCCGCCCGACATCGAAGGTGAGTGGCGACCCTTCCAGATCGCGTTCATTCTGCTCAACCTCGAAGGCCTCGTCGATCTTGCCAGCGAAGATCGAGATGTCGCCGACCTCCTCTGGTTTCCGACGGGTGGTGGAAAAACCGAGGCATATCTCGGTCTCATCGCATTCACGCTGGTGCATCGTCGACTCCGCGGTGCAGGTGAAGACGGCGCCGGTGCGGGCGTCGGCGTCCTCATGCGCTACACGCTCCGGCTGCTCACCCTCCAACAGTTCGAGCGCGCCTCCGGCCTTATCTGCGCCCTGGAGGACTGGCGGCGAAGTGCCCAGGACATGGTCGGCAAGGAGCCCTTCTCCATCGGCCTCTGGGTCGGTCAGGGCGCCACCCCCAACAACGCGAAGGACGCCGCCACCGCGTTGAAGAAGCGGTTGAATGATGAGGATCCCGGCGACGGCGGGGACCCGGTTCAGCTCTTGCGATGCCCGTGGTGCGGTACCCGCCTCGGAACGAGGAACTACAACGCCGACGTCCACAAGGACGAAGTGACGGTCCAATGCGCGGACGCACAGTGTCCGTTCCGCACCGGACTCCCCGTCCACCTCGTCGACTCCGATGTCTACCGGGCGCGTCCGTCTCTCGTCATCGGGACCGTCGACAAGTTCGCCATGCTCGCCTGGAGGGCCAAGAGCGGTCAACTCTTCGGCTCCGGCTACGACGCGCCCCCGGATCTCATCGTGCAGGACGAGCTCCACCTGATCAGCGGCCCCCTGGGCACGCTCGTCGGTCTCTATGAAACCGCAATCGACCACCTGGCCACAGACACTGCATCGGGCGCCCGCCCGAAGCTGGTGGCATCCACGGCAACGATCCGTCGCGCGGGCGAACAGGTGCACGCCGTGTTCGCCCGAAACGCACGGCAGTTCCCGCCACCCGGGGTCGACGCCGGCGATTCCTTCTTCGCCGTCGACGCTCCACCAGCAGTCAAGGGCACTCGCCGCTACGTGGGTTTGATGGCCCCGAGCACCAGCCATGCGACGCTCCTCGTGCGCACCTATGCCGCTCTCCTCCAGGGCGCGGAGGATCTCGACACGGAGCCTGAAGTGCGGGACGCCTACTGGACGCTGCTCGGGTACTTCAACAGCCTCAGAGTCCTGGGCGCCGCATACATTCAGTCGATCGATGACGTCCGTGACCGCATCAAAGTCGTCGCAAAACGCCTGGGATCCGGGGCACGTGAGACCCGCGATCCACGTGAACTGACCTCCCGAAAGAAGTCGAGCGAGATTCCTCTGGAACTGGATGCTCTCCAGACGGCATACCCTGACCCCGGAAGCCCGGACATAGTGCTCGCGACAAACATGATTTCTGTGGGCGTCGACGTGGACCGCCTGGGTTTGATGGCCGTCATGGGGCAACCTCAAACGACCTCGGAGTACATCCAGGCCACGAGCCGGGTCGGACGTCGATATCCAGGCCTGGTGTTTACCCTTTACAACGCTTCACGCTCGCGTGACCTTTCCCATTACGAGGCATTCACGTCGTATCACCGCGCTCTCTACAAGCAGGTGGAAGCGACCGGGGTGACACCGTTCGCCCCGCGGGCTCTCGACCGCGGCTTACACGGCCTCCTGATAATCCTTGCAAGGCACACGATCAGCGGGTCCGCTGATGACCTGTCGGTCAAGGTCCCCCTTGAGTCCGGGGAGCTCGCGCGCATCGTCGACGTCATCGTGACCCGGGCGGAAAAGGTCGAGCCCGGCACCGGAGCCGAGGTCCGCGAGGCGCTCGACAAGCTCATCGCGGCGTGGCAGAACGCGACCGAGAACGGACTGGTCCTCAAGTATCAGCGGTGGGCACTCGGAAAGAATGACGCCCGGGGCCTCATCAGCCCAGCCGGCGCGAGTGGGATGGACGACACGACGGGCGAGCCGCTCGCCGAAATCTTCCCCCCGCTCGACCCGCCGTGGCCGACGCTCACCAGCCTGCGCAACGTCGATCGTGAAAGCACCCTGCAGATCATTTCCACCAGGAAGACGAAGGCGGTGGCCGGAGATGGCAACCAGTGACCTCCCCCGGGCTCGGCAGAGCCAGCTCGTTACGACATACGGCATCGGGTCCCTCTTCCCCTCCGGCGAACAGAGCTACATGATCTGCGGGACAGACGAGTGGTACGAGAATTGGTGCCCTCCGGTCGAGGAGCCGCGGCTCGCTCGATCATTGGGTGTGCACACATTCCGCGCGCCGTCCACAGGCCGGCGGAGGGGAGACATGCCCGTCGTCCGATTTCCCACTTACCACTACTGTCCGAAATGCCGACGGTTGGACCGTTTCTGGAAGTTCGATGCCAAGAAGATGCAGTGCGCGGACTGCCTCCGCGACCTGACTCCATCGCGATTCGTCGCCTGCTGCGAGAACGGACACATCGAGGACTTCCCGTACTTCCAATGGGTGCACCGCGGATCGGGTATCGCGGCGGGCGGGGTGCATCGACTCACCCTCGAAGCAAGAGGCGCGTCATCGTCGCTGGCGGACATCGTCATCAGGTGCTCATGCGGTGTAAAGCCGTTCTCGCTCGACGGTGCCGTCTCCCGACACGCCCTGATCGAGATCAAGCGGTGTGGCGGCAAGCGCCCGTGGCTACCTGAAGCGGCCGATCAGGAGTGCGAAAAGCCGCTCCGCGCTCTCCAGCGAGGATCCTCAAATGTATGGTTCAGCGCCGTCCGCTCGAGCATCTCGATCCCACCGTGGTCGAGTCCGAGTGCGCAGTTCGTCACGAAGCACTGGGCAGTGCTCGAGCACATTCCCGAGACGGCCCTTGGAGCTGCACTGCCGGGAATGATTGTCTCTTCCTCTAACGCCGGGCTGTCGGTCGACGGCGTCATCGACGTCATCCGTCAACGCCGAGGACTCCAGACCACGGCGCAGGCCACGGACCTCGACCTGCGCGAGGAGGAGTACCGGGCCCTGATCGCCGGCAACGACGGAGGACCGCTCGACACGTTCCAGTGCATCGAAGCCGATGTCGCACCGTCGGTCGAGTCCCTCGTGCAACAGATCTCGAAGGTCACGCGACTGCGTGAGGTCCGCGCGTTGCACGGGTTCTCACGCGTGAGTCCGATGCCCACCGATTCGATTAACCCGCAGCTGGCGAAATTGAGTGAGACCTACCAGAACTGGCTTCCCGGAACCGAAGTCCTCGGCGAGGGCATCTTCGTGCGGCTCCAGGAAGAAGCCGTTGCCGACTGGGAAAAGCGTCAGGCCGCACTGGATCGCCGGCGCATCTTAGCCGAGTCGCTGGAGCGGAGGGCGACCGAGTCCGGCGCTCCGACGGTGGAGTCGCCTACACCTCGGTTCATCGCGATCCACTCACTCGTGCACGCCCTCCTACAGGAACTGAGCCTGAATGCAGGCTATCCAGTCGGCTCGATGCGCGAGCGCATTTATGCCGAATCGGGGCAGGCGGGCTTCCTCATCTACACCGCATCGTCAGATGCTGCGGGCAGTCTCGGGGGACTCGCGCGCCTCGCTGAAGAGGAGCGATTCGCGAAGGCCCTTCTTGCAGCCATCTCCCGGGCAGAGTGGTGCTCGAACGACCCTGTCTGCTCCGAATCCGGCCCCTCCGGCACCGACGGATTGAATCTCGCCGCATGCCACGCCTGCCTGCTGCTACCCGAGACCAGTTGCGAGCACCGCAACATCTACTTGGACCGTGTGTCCGTCGTCGGCAAGTTCGACGACAAGCACGGGGACTTGCAGGGCGGGTTGGCAGCCTTGCTCAACTGAACAGGAGCCATAATCGAGTGAATCAACTCCGCACCGATCAGGAGCTGAAACGTCCGGCGCGCCATGCTGCCGTGGCACTTATCGCTTCCACCATGAGGGGAGCACGTGGAGATGTAGGAGAGGCCACGGTCTTCGGCATGGCTTGAGCCATGCTCACACTGTCGCGAGGTCCGTGCACTGATCGCCGGCGAGGTCGCCGTCAGATGTGCAACGGCTTACTTTCCGGAATCCGCGCGCCAAGGGAGCGCCTTCTCTCGTTTCGGCCCATTTTCCGACGACGACTTCATCCAGGAATGGATCCTCGAGTTCACCGCCGAGCGCTGCCGCGAGGACGTGTGCGGCCAGACGGGGTGGAATGGCGTTTCCGATCTGCTGCGCAACGTTCCGGCCAGACCAGGGATAGTCGATCGGAAAAGTCTGCAGCAAGCCTGCTTCGGTGAGGCTGAACCGCTCCAGTTCATTATCGGGGTCTGCGGACACGAGATGATTGGAATCTGCGGGCACGATGAGACGGTTCCGGGACACCTTTCCCGTTACGGTTGCCGCCGGTTCATCGAACTTTCGCCTGCCCCGGAGCTGCGGGTTGCCTCCAGTGCCATAGTTGGACACGACCTCGAAGGGACCCCGATCGGGCAACGTCTCGCCCATGGACTTCCAGGGCAGAAGCGTTGGGTCTCCCTCACGCTGTCCGATGCCCTTGCGGTATCGGCGATGCGTCGGCCGGGGCAGCTCGACCGGATGATCCCTCGCGGCGAGCAGAATGGCTCGCCTACGAGTCTGCGGGACGCCGAATTCTTCCGCATGAAGGAGACCGGTAGCAGTGTGGTAGCCGATGGATTCAAGAACCCGGGCTATCTCTTTCCAAACGGGCAGGACTGCCGGTACCTGCTCCAAAACAATGGTCGAGTAGGGGTACCCACGACGGTCAGCGGCCAATGCCCAGCGAAGCGGCTCCAAGACCAATCCCGTCCGAACATCGTCCAGCCTTTCGACGTCCTCGGTAATTTTCTCTCCGTCGCCCATTCGCCGGACGAAGTGCAAGACCTGATCCAACGCCTTACGTCCGCTGCCTGTGCCGGCTACCGTGTAGGTCTGGCATGGGGGGCCCCCCGCAAGCATGGATGCATCCCGGAAATAACCAGGAGACCTACGGCGGACGTCCTTCTGTACAGTTTCGAGGCCAGCATCGAGGCGAGTCGCACACGCGTCCTCGTCCCATTCGATCCCGATAACCGAGATTCCCAACCAATGGGCGGCCACGTCGAGGCCACCGGGACCGGCGAAGAGATCAACCATGCGGACCGGGGACGGCTCGGAGACTGCCGGCTGCGAAAGAGTCATGATGTCCGATGTTATCTCCGATTTGGGTGGTGCTGAGTCGGCGTTCCACAGGCGGAGGCCAGGGCAATCGCAATGGAATGACCAACAGCGCGAGCCAGGGGAGGCGGTGTGGCATTGGCGACCTGGCGGTACCTGGCCGTCTTGCGCCCTGCGACGTGCCAGTCCGAGGGGAAGCCCTGGAGCCGGGCCGCCTGTAAAGTGGTCAGCGGCATCATGCCCGGGCGTCCCGCAGAGGGTTGCCACCTGAAATCAGGCCCCGGCACGGTATCCGCGACCGTCCCACCGTCCACCCCCATGCGCGCCCACGCCTTTTTCGATCCTGTCGGTCCCAAGTCGGCACCTCCGCGCTCCCAGGAGCCACCGACCAGAGTCGGCGCAATTCTGTCGGCCTGACGTGCCCACTCCTCTGCGTCTGGCCAACCGCGGGACGCCATCGAATTCAGCAAGGCTTCGCCGGCCGTCTGCGGCGGTCGATTTGAAGGAGAAGGGAGCTCGAAAGCATCCATGAGAGCGTCTTTGAACGCTACGAGAAAACCGTGTCTGCGATCCTGGGGAACGTTGAAGTCCGCGGCGTTCAAATTGAACCATCTGTACTGATAGCCCAGTTCCTGAAGCTCGGACTGCACTTGTGCGCGGATCGGTTCGTAGACGTCTGCCGTCGCGAGATCAGGGACGTTGTCGACAACAACGGCGCGAGGTTGAATCGAACTGACCAGTTTCATGGTTGTTCTGACAAGCTCCAGCTCTTTGTCGTTGCCCCGAGGGCGATTGGCTGCGGCCGCCGCTTGGACGCGCGGTAAACCGGCCGCAAGGAGGTCGATCCCATGGATTTCGGGATGTTCGTCGGGATCGAAGGTCAGGAGATCCGTGCAGCGCACGCTCCAATCAGGTCGATTGATGCGGAGCGTCTCGCACGGCTCCTCTCGAATATCCATGAGGAGAGCGGGATCGAACCCAGCCTCTTCAAGACCTAGGGCGAGCCCGCCTGCACCCGCACAGACCTCGAAAGAGCTGAACCTTCCCTCGCCCGAAGTGACTGTCTGCGCTGTACCAGCCGCTGCAGAGGTGTGTGCGAGCGAGGTGAGGTCCCTCGCCCGGTTGCCCGGCCCGTCGTCTCGGGGATCTCTTCAAACATCGGCGTAGTCGGGGTCCCACAGATAGTCGAAGTGGCCAAATGCCAGAACTGTTCCGAACTGTTCGACGTTGTCCTGCACATTGACGATCGTGGTCCATGCACTGCCGCCATTCTTGGGGCCGCGAAGACCACGCCCAACCATCTGCAGGTAACGGTTGGGTGAGAATGTCGGGCGCGCGACATAAACGGTGTCCACCCCCGGTGCATCAAATCCCTCGGATAGGACGTTGTAGTTCGTCAGGACTCGGATCTTTCCTCTTCGGAAGTCTTCGATCGCTGCGCGGCGGGCTGCTCCTGACGTTTCCCCCGAAATGGATGCGGACTTAATGCCCATGTATGTCAGCGTGGCGGCAAGAGCTTGGGCGTGATCCACAGAGGCTGCGAAGACGATCGAAGAGCTTTGGGCTCTGCGCTCGACGATGTCCTCGATCAGGGCCTTGTTTCGTCCTTCATTGGCGGCCACAGCCTTAAGATCCAACTGCAATTCCTTCATCGCCATCGGCTCATCGTTGTTCCGTATGGGTGTATTCATTGGAGTGGGTCTAAGCTCCATGCCGTCGATCATCTCGTGACGTACTCGGGAAAGCACCCCTAGATTTTGAAGATACTCGTGGGACGTCTCCGAAGTGAACTGCGAAGGCTGAATGAGGTAGCCGCCGAATCGATTGACCAGCTGTTTTGTTCTTTCTTCGTTGGTGCCCTTGAATGGCGTCGCGGACATGCCCAGGAGCGGCTTCGTTCGTTGACGGTGGCTTCGCCCGAATGCCTCGAGAATTTTCGTGTAAGAAGGTGCCGTGGTTCCGTGTGCTTCGTCGAAAATCAAGATGTCCGCGCCGAAGAGCCATGCGTAGTTGGTAGTTTTCGAAGCCGCATCCGCGATGCGGACGGTGGTGTGGGGAGTCCCGACCACAAGGTGGAACTTCACATCCTCGAACTCTGTTGCGTCCGCCATGCCGCCCCAGAATCGACTGACCACCATTCGTTCGCCGGCAGCGCCGATGGCCTGCCACACGTACTTCCATGAATCAATGGCCTGTTCGCACAGCTCCGTGGTTTGCGCCAACCACACCACGACAAAATTCCCCGGTGTCTCGGCGACATGTCTGACGAGAGACTCCGTCATGGCGCGTGTCTTTCCCGCGCCGGTCGGCAGCATCAGGAGACCACGCCGTTGTGATGTTTCGCCTCGCAGAAGGGCGCGGATTTTCTCGCTGACGTCTTTTTGGTAGTCGTGCAGCGGATTGAGAACAACGGGACCGAGTACCTCTTCCCGCGGAAGAGGCGGGGGTGACTTGGGAGCTGAGCCGGTCCCAATGATTTCTGTCAGGAAGTCCCAGACCGTGGACCCGGCGGGGATCATTTCGGACTCTCTGGTGGCTAGCCCCGTGAAGTGCTTCTTGATTTCTTTGAGGAGGTCCACGCCGTGGATCGAGCGCGCCACTTCGAACAGCTCGCCCGGCGTCAGTGGATGCTCTCGCATGCTCTCAATCATGGATAGAACAGAGGGGGTGACGAGGCTTTCCAGGGCGTTTCGACCGAGAAGATCCGCCAGGAGCTCGTCCAGAGGTTTGTCCGTGCGGTTCCTTTCCTGCTCGATCTGAGCATGCTTCAGCTTGATCTCCGTAACCGTGACACGCAGTCCATTGGTCTTGATCAGTGCGGCGAGAAGGTTGTCGATGTTCCGCCGTCGCCGGATGTAGAGGACTTTGTCCTCCAGCAGCTCGGTCAAGTCGGTCGACTCCTGCACGTCGTCGAAATCGTTCGACTCCACAACCGCGAGTTTCTCGCACCATTGGACCTGGAGGCGGGAAGTGCCCTTGACGATCTTGGGCAGGTAGGGGAGTACTTCCGTGAGAGCCTCGGACGCCGCGGCCGGGGAGAAATCCACAGCCGTGGTGAAGGAAATCTGGCGCAAGGCCAGACCCCAGCTCTCCGACAGGGCGGCAGCCTTCGAAGCGGAGTCGACCAACACGATTTTTTGCACGGCCGGCGGCTGTCGAAGATGGTCGTACGTGCGACGGGAGCTGGTCACCGAACAACTGGCGATGGCGACGAGCATTTTCTGCCCTTCGTGCTCCACAGCAATGTCGGCCGGAGCACGAACCCCGTGCTGAGCTGCCAGTGCATAGAGCTCGTGAAGCTTGTCGATAGATAGAGCCCGGGCGGCGAGGTCAAAAAGCTGCAACCAGTCGATTCCATCGATCGTTGTGGGCAAACGCAACAACGTGTGAGCCCGTGGATCGCTTGGCGTCGGAAGCACGTCTGCCGGCAAGCCGTCAACATTCCCGACACAGGTCTTTGCCGGAACCAAACCGTAAGGAGTCCGCAGAACGCCGTACTGGTGGATCCACCACAGATCCGGCTGGTCCACGTCGTCCACGTTGGACACGTAGTTCCCGGCAATGTTGGGCGAGGTCCGGAAGTGAGGACGCCCCAGAAGGGTTTCAGTGACGCGTGCGCGGAGGGGCGCGCTGGCGCCCCTCAAACGTTCAAGGCCCGGTGTCAGGCTCACCTGCCCGAAGGAAATGTGGTGGCGGCCGACAGGAACGCCCTCCTCCTTTAACTCGCTCATCAGCTCCTTGGCTACGGAATCCGCCCAAACGGCATAGGTCGGATCCTTCGCATCACGAGTGCGTGCCTCCGCGGCGAGCTGCTGCCGGATATCCAATCGGCGTAGAACGTCCATGTCGTGGCGGTGGAACTGCTCGTCCACCAGCAAGTCGGCGTCATGGACGTGACCATTGGGAAAGAGCCCACCGCGAACCCAGACATGATCGATCGGCCGCCACTGTCCGTCCGAACAGCGGACGAAAATGATGCTTCTCGGCAGGACATCGGTGAACAGTGCCGCGACATGTCCTCGTTCACGGACATTACGAGAGATTCGCCAAGCGGATTCCATGGCAGTTGCATTGTCCGAGTTCCTGACCGCGATGAGGAGCTGACGTTTAAGTTGCCCTGCAGCATCCATGTTGTTGAAGCCAAGATCCATCAGAAGACGACGGGAGCGCCCGTGGGCGACGAAGGCGGGATGAATGACTGCCTTGTTGCCCTTCTCCTCGGCGGCGGTGCCAAGCGGCAGCGACATCTCCGTGACGATGGGCTGGCGCAGTTCACCTGAGGCGTCCAGGACGATGCGGCTCTGGTGCATCGCGACAAGGTGCTCCGGATAACTCTTCTTGATCTTTACTGCGAGTCCGAGGACAGCTTCGAGCGCGTCGAAGTTATCAGGATCCGAAAGGGTTTCCAGCCATACCTGCACATTTTTTCGGCCGAGGTTCCGGATACCGAGCAGACGGGTCAGGGTGGCGTTGCGGTCCTTGTGGTTGATGCAGGTCAGATGGATCCAGTTGGTGATGCCCTGTGCTGCCGCGAGGGAATACCACTCTTCGACAAGAGGTTGGTCGTCCCCGTGCGCGGCCATGTCCGGCACACGAAGGCGGTCCAGTAGCTGGGCCTTGCCCGCCATATCCGGGATGGACTGGCTCGAGGCCACAGCCTCCATGATCGCCTGATTGAGAGTCTCGTCAGCCCAGCTCTGAGCTTCCTTTCCGCGCGCGGGGAGCAGATCCAGAACACTGCCCGGATCCTTCGGATCGAGGAGTGACGGGAGCGCGCCCGCCACTGCACGCGGCAGAGTGCGAGTCAGGATTTCCTTGTTGTAGAGGCCTGCCAGCACATTGTGCCGGTCCTCATTCATCTTGAACGGGGCGTTGACGATGCCCGTCAGCGACGTTTCCGACGTGGTAGGAAAAAAAGTCCACAACTGTCCGCGACGGTTTCGACGCTTGCGAGGGACAGCCCAGGTGACGGTCATGTCATTCCGTGCCGATAGATGACCGGCTTCCGCCTTGGCGGACTCGGAAGGTTCGTGGCGCAACGAAAACACTTGCCAATCGGCTGACTCCCCGTTGCGGGCGAGGCTGACGATGCCGTTCTCCCCGTTGCGATTAGCGGTCCACACGATTTGCTCACCGGAGCGCCGGTCCGAAAGCACCAATGTGCCGATTTTGTCGGAGAAGAGCAGAAACTCCCCAGGAAATGCCTGCATCTCCGACCAAAGCCAACCGGCATGCGGTAAGAGAGGAAGCCTGACAACCGTGCTCGCCCATTCCATGAGGTTGCCGAGTACCGGGTCACTATCTGCGGCATCGGTCGGATCAACTGGGACTGCTGCGCGCAGGGCCGGCACCTGGTCTGCTCGTACGCCGTCTTCCTCGAGACGCTTCCGCAGTTCTTCCTTGTCCCACCGGAAGGACACCGAGCGGCTGAAGACCTCAGGCGACTCGGTCACAGCCAGCACCGATTTGAAGCCCAGCCCGAACCGGCCGATTTCATTGCCCGTCTTCTCCGAGGAGTGGGACATGAGGAGTGACGCCACACCGCTTCGCTGAAACGGAGCACCTGCGTTCGCGCAGTACAGGTAGGTGTCGGTCAGGACGACTTCGATTCGTCCTTCCAGGCCGTCCATGGCATCCGCCGCATTCTGGATCAGCTCATTGATCTGTTTCTTGTTGTATCCGCCTTCGACCACAGTCTGCTCAATGTTCGACTGTTCCTTGAGGAGACGTGGCTGCGCTCTGAATGCTGCGATGTTTCTGGCGGTCTCCGCCCTGACGAACTCGGCAAGCGGGCTCTCGGGGCTGCTCCAGTCAATGGAGTTCACGTGTACCTCACAGATCAACGGCGGCGTCGGGGCGGTGCAATTTGCATAAGCTACCGCTAGGTCAATAGTTCCACGAAAGTCGGACAGAACAAGTAGTGGATGTCATGATGAAGTCATAAGCGCGTAAACCAACGACGGGCAGGCACTGCACAACTGTTCGTGAGCGGGCTGGCCCACGTGCCACGCCCGTTTTGACTGTTGAACCGCTCTCGCTTTCCCGGACAGGTGTTGTCGCAACCAGCAACCCATCACGAGAACTGCAAACATGAGCGTGTGGTCCCAGGGGGCCCTGCAGCCACCGGGCCCCCTGGACCCGGCCTATCACTCGGCGGTGAGAACTTTCAGCTTGTCGTGCGGGGCTTCCACGGCCCAGTAGATCTTGTCACTGGCCTGCCGGACGGACGCGTCGGGCATGGCAACAGACAGCAGGACGAACAGATCCTCGCTCGTTGGCTTGCTGGCCAATTTTGGATCATAAGCGAGGTAAGCCATGACAACGCCCCGGCCTGCCAAGGGCGACAGGCCCGCTAGACCTACGCCCTGGGCCAGCGGCAGCACCGAGTTGGCGTGCTTGCGATCGGAACCCGGGAAGTCGAGTCGTTCGCGGCGTGAACGTCTTACTACAGGGACGATGCCGAGCCCCTCGATTTTCATGTCCTCAACTCCTTCGGGCTGGTGCCAGACGATCACCCATTCTTTGATCCGGCCGTCGTCCGTTGCGGTGCGAAGAAATCTGAAAGTTGGATAGTAGGAAACGGCCCACTTCTTCTGCCAGACGTGCCTGTCGAGCAGTTCGACAAACGCCGAACCGCTCATGGTGCCAATGCGAAATGGCAGAGCCGGGCCACGGTGGCGCGGGACCTCAATAAGAGTCGTCGCCTGCTGCAACAAAGGGATGCCGACATCGGTGAGGTTCTTGCGCAGGGCCGTGGTTGAGGTGGGGATTCCATATAGGTCCTTGAATCCGCCGGTCGTGGCTTCAGACGCGATCACTGCGTTGTACATCTTGTTGCGGGCGGTCGGTTTCAGCCAGGCGAGGCTCTGCTGCACCTTCGGTGGAATGTTAACCGGGAGCATCAGAGGCTTATCGTTTTCATCGAGTCCCTCGAACTTGCGAAGCTCGGCCCGGAAATGCTCCTCGTCGATCAATAATGCCTCGAAGGCGCGGTAGAGTTCCTCCGGCATGTACAGGCGGACCAGGTCGCGGTAACCATGGCGGAATCCGAACCAACGGCCAGCCTGCATTAGTGTGTCGGCCTGGCCGGCCTTCCGTCGGTAGTAAGACACGGTGAGCCCCTCGACTGTGAACCCGCGGGAGAGTTGTGTGCCGCCGACGAGAATTTTCCACACCTTGTCGGCCTGAAAGTCCAAAGCCTTCTGGTTGGCTTGGATTTCCTTATCCGAGTTCACGACGAGTACGGGATCAGAGTCCTTTCTGATTTCCTGCAAAACCTCGCCGATGTAAGGCTCCAGTTCCTCAAAAGTCTTCGGGACATGGTGGCCATCCGGACGAGCCATCATGACAGGCTGGAAGTCTTCGCGGAAGAGTTTTTCCAGACGCGTGAGTCCTGCGCTAGTACTGTGAGCTGCCTGCTTCCAAGCGACGCGCACAGCCGAGGCAGCGTCCGCGTGGACAGTGGTTCTCACCGACTCGTGCACCAGCATCGTGTGGTGCTTGAAGTAAAGCCCTTCGGTCTCCTGACGGTATTTTTTGATGGCGCCTGACAGGACCCACGCGTCGATGGCTTCGCGCAGCTCGTGATCTCGTGTGAGAACATCGTCCTCGGGATCGCCCTCGAGATATCGAATGTGGGCTTTTTCGTTTGAGGTCTTTACCGTGGGATCTTCACCGTCCCAGCTGGTGCCTACGTCATGGAACTCTTGGACGCCCATGTAACCGGGCGGGCGGCGCAGCGAGATCACGAAGTCGGTGGGGAAAAGGTCAATCTCGTCGCCGGGATCGATGAGCACGTTGGCGTACGGTGTCGCAGTGTAACCGACGTACTGAGCGCGCGGACAAAGGTCGAGAATCTCGCGAATCTTCTTGTTGATCGCCGTACGCTTACCAGCGTTGGTGGTGGCCTTAAGCGACCTTCGGTCAGTGGTGTCGGGCGATGCGACGTCGGCTTCGTCGTCGATAATCAGCACTGGCAGCTCTTTGAGTCGATCCTTCAGTGGTTTGAGGTCCTGAATCAGCTGACCGAGACGGTTCGACTCCTTCTTCACGATCGCGACGTAAGCTTCGGTCCCCGGTAAGTTCTCCCGGGCGTTGAGGGGCTTGGTCCTGTCTGCGCGCGAAAAACGGAACTGCGAAATCCCTTGGGGCAGACGACGGTAGTCGTTGTACAGCGTCGTCGCGCGTCGAATAGCGGGAACGTTGTCTTGCTCCAATGCAGGACCGTGTGAGACAAAGTTGCCCCTGATCCAATCTTCGTCGGTCAGGTAGTCCTGTTCCTTCTGCACGTTCGGGTCGTCCACGTCGCCGCCCGCGAGGATGTTCTCGACACCGATCAGCTCCATGTCCATGCGGCGCTGTGTTTGGGCGCGGAGAATTTCGATCGTTCCGGTCAGGACGATCACGAGCCGATAACCAGCATCGATCGCCTTCGCCGTCACGCCGGTGAAATTGGCCGTCTTGCCGGACTGTACATATCCGACGACAAGTCCTTTCGAACGCTTTGCATCAGCTCGGCAGGGGTCCGAAAGCCGCTTGACGACCTGGGTGGAGGCCTCGTCGAGAGAGGCAATTGCTTCACCTCCCCAACCCTTCTTGTCGCGCAGATAGTTGCTGTAGTGGTTCCAGTAGACGGTGGTGCGCTCAGCGCGGGCAGCGTCATACCACCTGGTGAATTCGTCAGATATAACGATGTCTGCCTCTTCAGCGACCGGGATACGCCCGTCGATCGCCACCAGCGCAGGCCCGGCCAGACCAAGCTTTTCGTACACCGCACGACGTCGATCCTGAGTCTTCGGGGTGCCCGCGAGGTCGGCGGACTGGGACGCGTCCCATCCCGCGAGTGCAATCCGCATCTGTGTCAGCGTCGAGTCATTCTCGTAGGCGTCTCGGACCCAGGTGGCGAGATCATCCTCACTGACAGGCGTGCTGTTGTTGAAGAGCGCCAGCGTCGGCAACAGCTCTATTGGTTGGTTATCAGTCATGCCCGTCATGAGACTGCGCAGCGCAGGGGTCCACGAAGGTGCGGTATAGGTCTGCACCATGCTCAGTGCTCCTTGTCTTCGACGAACCCAGTCAGGGCTGGCAACGATGTATGGGGGAGGGGGGTTACGTCCACCTGATAGGCGACGGCCGAGATCAGGTGAGGGTTGGGCGCGACGGCAGCCACGCGTTCCGGTGTCAGGGCTGGAAATGAGTCATCAACGAGATAGGCGCGTGGTCGACTGCGCATCGCCCAAGCGGTCGTGTAGAGGTCTGCGTCCTCATTCCGCCATCCGGCACCGGCCATCCGTTCGTCCAGGTCACGTGCAACGTCAGGGGCGGAGGTGCGCAGCGATTCAACGATCCCGGAAAGCGTCTGTCCATCATGGTGGTTTGTGCGCGTCAGCTGGACGGAGACGAGGTGCAGCGGCAGGCCAATGGATAGAGGTACCAGTTGACCTAGACCGTGGATAACATGTCGTCGAGCCTCACTTGTCGTGGTTTTCACCTCGATGTGGGTGCCAGGAAGCGCAAAGTCGTGCTCCTCGTTGAGCGGTCCCTGCCACGAGGAAACTGCGGCCGCGGCACCATAGACCTCGACCGCATGTTGTAGCACCAGGAGCTCCCCGACCAGTCCAACTTCTGCTTCGGTGGTCAGCGCGCCACGGGTGGAAAGCATGTCCTTATGGCGTTCAAGTGCAATAGCCAGAGCACCGGCCAGGCTGCGTCCTTCGATTTGGAGCTCGTCGGCGACCGTGGTCAGAAGCCCGTATACGCCATGCAAGCTTCCCTCAGGCACGGCTACGGTCAGCTCTCCGATGTCGCCATCATCGGTGACCACCGCCTGGTAATCGATGTGCGCGAGTCGAGCGGTATTGGGTTCGGGACGCGAGTATGGGGTGGTCAGCGTGAGTCGACCATTTGCTGGGTCTAACCGAAGTCTAATTGACGGGGAGCCTGAGAGCGGAACCATCATCGGTGCACCCTTGGACCAAATCAGGTCCAGAGTGTTCAGGCTGAGATGCCGGGCATCCGGGGGCAAAGCAGCGGTCATGATTGTCTGACCTCGCGCATCTTGGCCTCCTCCATGACAGCCGCTCCGAGCATGACTTTCCACAGCTCAATTTGATCCTTATCACGAGCGCCGAGTATCTGGCCCTCATAAATTTCGTGCGTCAGCAAATACAGAAGGGCTTTGACGACCGGAGCGTCATTCAAGCTGCTTCGCGCGGGGGCGAACAAGGCACGATACCGAGCGTTGAGGTAGAGAACTCGTTCCGGGAAGTCGATGTCGATGAAATCGTCCTCGGGCAAATTTTTCCAACGCAGGTGCATCTCCTCACCTTGAATCAGAGGGAGTTCGGACTCGAACGTCTTGCGAAGTTTGGGGGCAAAACCCCTTCCCGGAGTAATCGCAGGTTTCCTGTGCGCCACGCGTCGCTTGTTCGCCGTTGTGTACGTCTGCTCGGCGTCGGCTAGGAACTCCTCGAAACCCGTACCGTCGTCGGAGACGGCGCGCGAAACCGCCTCGTGGAAGGCGTGTTGGAACCGGACTCCCTGCTTCTCCGAGTTCATCGTGACGAACCCTCGAATCGCTTCGGGGTCGTCGAGGACCACGCGGGCGAGCTGCCGCTCTCGGGCAGGGACCGCAGTATCTGCCCACGACCCTGCGTGAAGTAACCGGTCGTTACGGTAAATGAAGAATCCCTGAAGCTTCTCGCCGTTGCGATCTCCTATGCGGAAGCCGGTAATGTCCTTCTTTGCCGGCCATACGTGGGCGGTCATCGATATCTTCTGGTCGCCAACGGAGGCTACGAGGGTCTTTGGATAGTCTGGGTGCCCCGACATCGGATAACCGAACGGATCGATAGCCGAGACGGGGACGGCGAGCGAATTGCCGCTGGAGTCGATCTCATCCACGGAGATGTGGATCTGAAGGAGACCCGAGGCGATGAGGCGGTGAAAGACCACACCGAGGTGAATGCGGATCTTGCTCTCCTGATCGTCAAGCCATTCGACGGCTGCCATCTTACTGGTGCCGCGATAACCATGCCGTATACCGGTCCAAACGACGCTGGTCCCGGAAGTCATGCCGGTGTGCATGCTCCGTGCCTCGGAGGCGAAAGCGGCCCTGTCTGTGGAGAGAACCTCGCAGGAAAAATCATGGGAAAAGTCCGCACGCACAATGCGACGTCCGACAGGTTCCATACCATCGCGCTGGGACCAGACGGTCAGGATGTCGGCATGCGCAAACGAAGCGGCCTTCAGGCCCATACCGAAGTGCCCGAGGTCGGAGGTGACGTAATCGCGTCGATGACCAATCGTCATGGCCTTGGTCGCATCCCCCTGGTCCATGCCGGCTCCATCGTCGAGGACTTCCACACGGGCCAGGCGGGAATTCTGGGTCAGGAGCCGCACGAGAACCTTGCCGGCATCGGCGTCAATCGCGTTGTCGACCAGATCGGCGAGTGCGGACTCGAGAGTGTGGTGGGCTCCCAGGCTCTTGACGAGACCACCATCAGGGGCAAGCTGGATGGTCTCGGTGACGTCTGTGTCGGTCACGGGTGTCTTCCTGCTTTCCTTGTTCCATGTCGCATGGGGGGCTGCACGCGAACTGGTTGGGGGAGCAACGCCAGCGCGAGGTTTGGATCAATCGGAACCGATCCGACTCATCTCCCGACCGGTTCACCTCCTGCATCATAGAGACTTCACATCCTCATTAACCTTTCGGCAGGCGGCGCCATCGCCGGACGCCAGGGAAGTGCCCAGGAGCGTCGCCAAATCCTTTAGACCGCACGCCACAAGTGCTCGCGACGCGCTGGCTTCCTGACGGTGATGAGGCTTGCTGTGATGGCTGCGCACAACATTGCGCTACCTTGATGAGGTGATGCGGACTAATCACATGGTTTCGATTTACCGTGCCAGCCACTCGGCAGGAACCAGATGGGGCGCCCCTCGAAGGACGCAAGACAGATTTGGTTGACCGTTTACCAACTTTGCGGCGCGGCAGCACCGACACTCGACCGGTGGTCTTGTCGCCCTGGGCGGATTAGGTGGGAGTCCTGGAAGAACCGGTGCGGTCACCACCGAAGCGATGTGGTGACATTGTGAGTCATCCGTTTGCTCGACCGGGGACTCCTTTCTTGTCAGGTAATGGCTTGATGTTCCGATCGATCGCGGAAAAGTACCAGTTTGCGCCGGATTAATCGGCTAGTGGCCCGCATCACACCGCCGTAGCTTTGAGGACATCGCGCACCGGCTGATCGCTCTTCTGCTCGCTAGGTGCCTTCCACTCGGTGTCCACGAAGGAGTGCTTCCGCATGCTCGGCATGCCCCGCCGCCTGCTCTTCGGCTATCTCGCCCTCGCCATCTTCATGACCGGTGATGGTTTTGAGCTCACGTTCCTGTCCCGCTTCCTCGTCGAGAACGGCTTCACGCCCACCCAGGCCGGTCTCGTCTTCACCGTCTACGGCCTGGTGGTCGCCATCTCGGCGTGGACCACCGGCGTGCTCGCCGAGGTCGTCGGCGCCAAGCGCCTCATGGTCCTCGGTGGCGTCCTCTGGATGGTGCTGCACGTCCTGTTCCTCACCGTGGGGCTGGAGAGCGTCCTCGGCACGATCCTGATCTATGCCCTGCGCGGGGTTGCCTACCCGCTGTTCATGTACTCCTTCGTGGTGCTCATCGCGCAGTCGGTGCACCCCAGCCGCCTGGCCTCGGCCATGGGCTGGTTCTGGGCCTCCTTCTCGCTGGGCATCGGCGTGATGGGCGCCTACGTGCCCAGCCTGCTAGTCCCCGTCATCGGCGAGTACGCCACCCTGTGGATGTCCCTGCCCTTCGTGGCGGCCGGCACCCTGATGTGCGCCTTCCTCGTCCCCGGCGCCCCGCCCGAGACGGACCTCTCCCAGAAGCTGCACGGCGCCGAGCGCACCCGCGAGCTGCTGCGCGGGGTGACCATCCTGGTGGAGAACCGGCAGATCGCGCTCTCCGTGGTCATCCGGGTGCTGTGCAACCTCACCCTGTACGCGTTCCCGATGAAGATGCCGCTCTACCTGACCACCGGTGAGATCGGCGGGCAGTCCTGGTTCACCCTGCCCGAGTGGATGATGCTCTGGGCGGTCATGAACACCATCACCATCGGCGCCAACATCGTCTGGGGCCGGCTCGGCGACCGCTACGGCTGGATGCGCCAGATGCGCTGGTTCGGCTTCGGCGGCATGGCCCTCGCGGTCCTCGCCTTCGCCTACGTCCCGGTGTGGTTCGGCCCCAGCTTCCCGGCCATGGTCGGGGCCGCCGTGCTCTTCGCCCTGTCCGTCACCGCGTTCGTCCCGATGGGCGCGATCTTCCCGGCCCTGGCCCCCGAGCACCGCGGGGCGGCGATCTCCGCCCACAACCTCGCCTCCGGGCTGACCACGTTCCTCGGCCCCGGCATCGCCACCCTGCTGCTGCCCGTCCTCGGCCCGATCGGGGTGTGCTGGGTCTTCGCCGGCCTGATGCTCCTCGGCACCGTCACCACCTTCTTCATCCACCCGCCCCAGCCCGGCCTCACCACCGCGGACGGCCGGATGCTCCCTCGCCGCGACCGCCTCGCCATGGCCGCCTGAAAGGACCTGAGATCATGAACCGCACCACGCTCACCACCCCGAACCCCACGACCACCGCCGCGAAGAACCCGAGCACCCAGGAGAGCACCATGGACGCCGTCGTCCTGGAACGCCAGCACGAGATCCAGGTCCGGCCCGTCCCCGGGCTGCGCCCGGTGGGCCCCGGCGAGGTGCGCATCGGCGTGCACACCGTGGGCATCTGCGGCAGCGACGTCCACTACTTCACGCACGGGCGGATCGGGCCCTACGTCGTCGAGAATCCGATGGTCCTCGGGCACGAAGCCTCCGGCACGGTGCTGGAGGTGGGGGAGGGCGTGGACCACCTGGCCGTGGGAGACCGGGTCTGCATGGAGCCGGGCATCCCCAGCCCGCGCTCCCGGGCCGCGCGCCTGGGCATGTACAACGTGGACCCGGACGTGCAGTTCTGGGCCACGCCCCCGGTGGACGGCTGCCTGCAGCCGGAGATCATCCACCCGGCCGACTTCACCTACAAGCTGCCCGAGCAGCTCTCGCTGGAGGAGGGCGCCCTGATCGAGCCCTTCGCCGTGGCGGTGCACGCGGTGACCAAGGCCGGTCTGGCGCCGGGCGACGTCGCGGTGGTGGTGGGCGCCGGCACCATCGGGGTGCTCACCGCGATCGCGGCCGCCGCGAGCGGGGCGTCCCGCGTGTACATCTCGGACGTGGCGCCCGAGAAGTTCGCCAAGATCGAGGCCTATCCGACCATCCACCCCGTGGACGTCTCCCGCCAGGACCTCGGCGAGGCGGTGCGGGAGGCCACCGACGGCTGGGGCGCGGACGTGGTCTTCGAGGCCAGCGGCAGCCCGCACGTCTTCGGGAACCTGTGGGAGATTCCCGCGCCCGGCGGGACCGTGGTCCTGGTCGGCATCCCCGTGGACCCGGTGTCGCTGGATGTCGCCGCCGCGCAGGCTCGCGAGCTGCGGATCGAGACGGTGTTCCGCTACGCGAACTCGTACCAGCGGGCCATCGAGCTCGCTGCGTCCCCGGCCGTGGACCTGGGTGCCCTGATCAGCGCCACCTATCCGTTCGCCGACGCCGTGGCCGCGTTCGAGCGCGGCGCCGAGGGCCGGCCCGCCGACACGAAGATCCAGATCCGCGTGGCCGGAGCCTGACCGTGGCTGCTGCCGCACGGAGCACGACGCCGGAGGAGCCCACCTCCCCGGTCCGGGAGCTGGTGATCCCGGATCCGTCGAGCTCCGTGCGGTGGCACGAGCACGACTGGCCCCACCCCCTGGCCCGCTGGCACTACCACCCCGAGGTGGAGGTGCACCTGATCCGGGAATCCTTCGGGACGGTGATGGCCGGTGACTGGGCCGGGCCCTTCGGCCCCGGCCACCTCAGCCTCATGGGCTCCTTCCTGCCGCACAACTGGATCTCCCACCGCGACGACGACGCCGTGGTCCGCAACCGGGACGCTGTGCTCCAGTTCGACCAGGAGCGGTTCTTCGCCGCCGCCGGGGCGCTGCCCGAGCTCGAGGCCCTGCGCCCGCTGCTGGAGGCCGCGGCCCGGGGCATCGAGTTCACCGGCCGCACCGCCGTCCAGGGCGCGGAGGCGATGGAGGCGGTGAACGGCACGTTCGGTCTCCGGCGGCTGGCCGCCGTGGCCGAGCTGCTGGCCGTCCTCGCCGAGTCCCCGAAGAGCGAGCGCCGCTACCTGGACAGCCGCGGCGGCTCCTACCGCCTGGACGCTTCCGAGGCCGAGGTCTTCAACCGGGCGCTGGGCTACATCACCGAGCACCTGGACGGCCGGATGCTCGTGCCCGAGGTGGCCGAGGCCGTGGGGCTGAGCCGGGACGCGTTCTCAAGGCTCTTCGCCAAAGCCACGGGCGTGGGCTTCAACCGCACGGTGACCCGGATGCGGCTCACCGAGGCCTGCCGGCTGCTGCGCGGCACCGACCTGCCGGTCTCGGACATCTGCTACCGGGTGGGCTTCACCAACCTCTCCAACTTCAACCGGCACTTCCGGGCCACCACGGGCACCACGCCGTCCCGGTACCGACGGATCGACCAGCTCTGAGGCCGGCCGGAGAGTCCCTGCAGGACGTGCTTCAGAGCGCCTGCAGCAGGACCAGCACGGCGCCCAGCGCGGAGGCGCCGAGGCCCACCCGCCGGACGATGAGCCGGTTGATCCGCGCGTTGACCGCTCCGGACACCGCGAAGCCCAGGACCATGGCCGGCAGGAGCGCGGCCGCGAAGAGCACGGTCCGGCGGTCGATCGACCCCACCGCGGTCAGCGCAACGAGGGCCATCACGGCGCCGACCAGGAAGAAGGCGCTCATCGTGCCGCGCATCCGGGCCCGCGAGGACCCGTGCCACACGAGCGCCATGGGCGGACCGCCGATGGACGTGGCCGTCCCCAGGAGCCCGGAGGCCGCCCCGGCGACGACGACGGCCGCAGGCCGGGGCCGCGGCCGCCAGCCGCACACGCTGAGCAGCACAGCCAGCAGCACGGTGCTCGCCAGGACGAGGGCCAGCGTCCGGGCGGACAGGGCGGCCACCAGCAGCGCTCCCGCCACGGTGCCGGGGATCTGCCCCGCCACGGCCCAGCCCGCGTCCTTGACGTCCACGGCGGCGCGGTCCCGCAGCACGCCGAGCGCGGTGAGCCCGGTGACCACCAGGAGGAGGGAACCGGGCAACAGGGTGGGGTCGAACAAGGCGATCACGGGAGCGGAGAGCAGGGCCACGCCGAAGCCGATCGCGCCCTGCAGACAGGACGCGATGCCCACCACGAGCGCGACGACGGCGAGCTCCAGGCCGGTCATCCAGCACCTCCCGGTCGCGGGCAGGGGGTGGGTGAATTGTTCCACCTCCGGCGGCCGTCCGGAGATCGTGCACCCGGCGAAGACGGCGAAGACGGCGCACGTCGCGCCGCTCCTCGTCCGGGTTCCCCGAGGGCTTCGGACGTGAGGGCTGTTCCCTCACCTGCCCCGCACCGATAGCCTCGAGCTGGGCGGTGCTGCTCACGCACCGTCTGTCCTGGTGACCCGGTGCCGGCGACGGCCCGGTCACTCGAAACTGGGAGGTCAACATGACTGATGCACAGCAGGATCCGAACCAGACGGAAGGTCCCGCCGACGGCGGAGCCTTCGGTGCTCCGGGTATTCAGGACGGCGGTGCCGATGGCGGCGCCGACAGCGGAGCCGAGGGCCCGGCCGACGGTGGAGCGGCCGGCACCCCGGGTGTTCACGACGGCGGCGCGGACGGCGGTGCCGACGGCGGTGCTGACGGCGGTGCTGACAACGGCGCCGAGGGCCCGGCCGACGGCGGAGCCGCAGGCACTCAGGGTGTTCAGGACGGTGGCGCGGACGGCGGCGCCGAGGGCCCCGCTGACGGTGGAGCGGCCGGCGCCCCGGGTGTCCACGACGGCGGCGCGGACGGCGGTGCCGATGGTGGTGCTGACGGCGGTGCCGATGGCGGCGCCGACGGAGGAGCCGGAGCGCGAGGCCTCTGAGCGTGGACGCCGTCCGTGCTGACGGGCAGGACCCCGGCGCCTTTGGCGGCGCCGGGGTCCTGGAGACCCGCCTGATCGACATCGGCCGGGAGCGGTTCGCCCGCGACGTCTGGGGCCGGGCGCCGCTGCTCACGCGCCGGGCGGACGGCTTCTCCGACCTGTTCTCCGCCGAGGCCGTCGACGAGCTGATCTCGCGCCGCGGGCTGCGCACGCCCTTCCTGCGCGTCGCCAAGGACGGGGCGACGTTCCCCGACTCGTCCTTCACGTCCCCCGCCGGCGTCGGCGCCACCATTGCGGATCAGCTCGACGACACCGCGCTGTGGCGCCGGTTCGCCGAGGGCGCCACGCTG
This sequence comes from Kocuria sp. CPCC 205263, assembly GCF_040981075.1. NCBI lineage: Bacteria > Bacillati > Actinomycetota > Actinomycetes > Micrococcales > Micrococcaceae > Kocuria > Kocuria sp. CPCC 205263. Next base: position 317,283 of record NZ_JAVKPV010000006.1, read on the forward strand.
GTGCTGCAGGCACTGCACCGCACCTGGGAGCCGGTCGCGGACCTCAGCGCCGCTCTCAGCGGTGAGCTCGGGCATCCGGTGCAGGCCAACGCCTACATCACCCCACCGCAGAACCGCGGGTTCGACGACCACTACGACGTCCACGACGTCTTCGTCTTGCAGATCGAGGGGACGAAGCGCTGGGTCCTGCACGAGCCGGTGCACCCGGACCCGCTGCGGGACCAGCCCTGGACCGACCGCCGCTCCGCCGTGGCCGTGGCCGCGAAGGGTGAGGCGCATCTCGACGTGGTGCTCGAACCCGGCGACGCCCTCTACCTGCCGCGCGGCTGGCTGCACGCGGCCCAGGCGCAGGGGGCGGTCTCCATCCACCTCACGCTCGGGATCCACACCTGGACCCGCCACGGCCTGGCCGAGCAGCTCGCCCAGGAGGCGCTGGCACTGCTGGCCGAGGACCCCGGGATGCGCCGGTCCCTGCCCCTGGGCGTCGACGGACCGGGCGGGGAGCTCGACACCGTCCGGGAGCGCCTGGTCGCCGCGCTCGCCGCGGCCGATCCCACCCCGCGGTTCCACCGCACCCGGCGAGGACAGGGGCGCCCGGCCCCGCTGGGACCGCTGGCCCAGCTCGCGGCCGTCCAGGGCCTGGGCCCCGGGACCCCCGTGCGGCTGCGCGGTGCCCTGGAGGCACGGCTGGAGGGCCCGCGGCTGAGCACGCGCGTGGGGTGGCTCGATTTCCCGGAGACCGATCTGCCCTCCGTCTCGTGCCTGCTCGACGGCGGGGTCCACACCGCGGGCGAGCTCGGCGTCGAGCTCGCCGAACGACTGCTGCGGGCGGGGGTTCTTGTTCCCTGTGACCAGTGACACCGCCACCGTGAATTCCTCGTGCCGCTTCTGGTGCGCCGACGGAGCCCGGGGGCGCGGCGACCCGATGGCGGGCACCGCGCCGCGCGGCGCGGTGTGGGTCCTCATCGAGTACCGAGGCGCATGGCCCGTCAACGGGTTCGACGGCCTGGATCTGGAGCCCGAGGCCAAGGCCCTCGTGTTCTCCGCCGCGCAGGCAGCGCGGGCGCGAGTGCTTCTGGTCCGGCGACACGGCCGCCGCAGCCGTGAGGGCCCCAGCCGGTGGGCCGTGCTGCGCCAGGACAGCTCCGGCGCCGACCGTCAGCACTGGGGCACGTGGCACCGCGACGAGGACCTCGCGGAGATCGCCACGGCCCTCGGCGTCCCCGGTGAGATCGGCCACCCACCGGTCCTCCTGGTCTGCGCCCACGGTCAGCACGATCCCTGCTGTGCTGTGCGCGGACGGCCCGTGGGACGTGCCCTGAGCGAGCGCTGGCCGGATCTGGTCTGGGAGTGCTCGCACGTGGGCGGTGACCGGTTCGCCGCCAACGTCGTCGTGGCCCCTGACGGTGTCTACTACGGAGGACTCGACGCGGAGTCCGCCGTCACCACGGTCGAGGAGCATCTCGCCGGCCGTGTGCACGCGGAGCACCTGCGCGGGTACACCGATCTCTTCCCACCGCAGCAGGCCGCTGTCGCGGCCGCGCTCGAACGCTTCGGCCCGGCCGGCCGCCACGACTACACGGTCACCGAGTCGGTTCGCGACGGCGACCGCTGGCGCGTCCGTCTCACCGGCCGCCCACCCCGGCCGGGTCTCATCGACGTCGAACTGCGGTCCCACGCCGCCCCGCCGCATCAGCTGACCTGCCACGGACCGGCCACGAGCTCGGCCAGGGTCTACGAGCTCACCGCGGTGCGCGTCGTCTGAGGGACAGGGCGGCCGGGGGCAGGGCTCTCCGGCCGAGGACGACGCGGAGCGCCGTGTCGGGGGAGGTTTCCGGTGACCGGCCTACACCCGGCCGTGCCACCGCGCTAGGCTCGAACTCCAGACCCGAGCGACGATTCCAGCCGGCCCCGCCCCCGGCTCGCACCGGTGGAGCGGCCGGGGCGTCGTCCGCCCTGAGGACCCACCGATGCCAGGAGATCCTGATGGCCCCCGAGACCTTCGACGAGCTGCTCACCCGCCAGGTGGGCCACGAGTTCGCCGCCTCCCACCAGTACATCGCCGTGGCGGTCTGGTTCGACAGCCAGGACCTTCCCCAGCTGGCCCGGCACTTCTACCGGCAGTCCCTGGAGGAGCGCAACCACGCCATGATGATCGTCCAGTACATCCTGGACCGGGACCTGCCCCTGACCATTCCCGGGGTGGGGGAGGTGCGCAACGACTTCACCGACGTCCGTGAGCCCCTGGCCCTGGCGCTGTCCCAGGAGCAGGAGGTCACCGAGCAGATCAAGGCGCTGTTCGCCGCAGCCCGGGCCGAGGGGGACGCACTGGGGGAGCAGTTCATGCTCTGGTTCCTGAAGGAGCAGGTCGAGGAGGTCGCCTCGATGACCACCCTGGTGAACGTCGCGCGCCGGGCCGAGAACCTCTTCGACCTGGAGAACTTCGTGGCTCGGGAGCACGTCGGCGACGGCGGGCACGGCCATGGCTCGGGGGCGCCGCAGGCCGCCGGCGGGGCCGCCTGACCCGGCAGCAGTCCCCGCCGGTTTCCGGCGGCGCCCTCCGGCGGCCGCTGGCCGCGGCCTCCGGCGGCGGGCCGGGCCGGCGGGATTAGCCGACCGGGACGAGCTCTGAGCGGAGGGCGGCCAGGAAGGCGTCGACGTCCTCCGGCGTGGTGTCGAAGCTGCACACCCAGCGGACCTCGCCCTTCGCGGCGTCCCAGTCGTAGAACCGGAACCGCCGGCGGAGGCGGTCCGCGATGCCGGGGGGCAGGGTCGCGAAGACGGCGTTCACCTGGGTCTCCTGGGTGAAGGCGACGCCCGGCATCGACCCGTCGGCGATGCCCACCTCGATGCCGTCGCGGAGCCGCCGGGCCATCGCGTTCGCACGGCCCGCGTTGCGCAGGTACAGGTCTCCGGCCAGGAGCGCCAGCAGCTGGGCCGAGACGAACCGCATCTTCGAGGCCAGCTGCATCTGGTTCTTCCGCAGGTAGACCAGGCCCTGGGACGCGGCCTCGTTCAGGACCACCAGGGCCTCGGCGCCGAGGGCTCCGTTCTTGGTGCCGCCGAGGGCGAGCACGTCGACGCCGACGTCGGCGGTGAAGGCGCGCAGGGGCAGTCCCAGGGCGGCCGCCGCGTTCGAGAGCCGGGCCCCGTCCAGGTAGACGGACATGCCGTGGGCGTGCGCGTAGTCCGAGACGGCCCGGATCTCGTCCGGTGTGTACAGGGTGCCGAGCTCGGTGGACTGGGTGAGGTGGACGACGAGCGGCTGGGCGCGGTGCTCGTCCCCCCAGCCCCAGGCCTCCGCCGCGATCAGCTCGGGCGTGAGCTTCCCGTCACCCGTGGGGACGGGAAGAAGCTTGATGCCGGCGGACTTCTCGGGCGCGCCGCCCTCGTCGACGTGGATGTGCGCGGTGTCCGCGCAGATCACCGCGCCCCAGCGCGGGAGCATCGACTGGAGTCCGACGACGTTGGCGCCGGTGCCGTTGAACATCGGCCACACCGAGGCGCCCTCGCCGAAGTGCTGCACGATCACGTCCTGCAGCCGTGCCGTGTACTCGTCCTCGCCGTAGGCGATCTGGTGACCCCCGTTGGCCTCGACCAGGGCGTCCAGCACCTCCGGGTGGACCCCGGAGTAGTTGTCCGAGGCGAATCCCCTCAGCTCGGCGTCGTGGGACCTCTTCATGTGGTGCCTCGTCCTTTCTCCTGGAGTTCGATGGTCGAGTCGTTCAGTTCCGGGGCCTCGGCGTCCCAGAGACCGGCGTAGGCGTTCGCGAGCCGGTCCTCCAGGCCGGCCAGGGCCTTCACCCGGAAGATCACCGCGGCGGCGCGCAGCGGCTCGCCGGCCTCGCGGGCGCCCTTCGCATATCCCTGCGCCACCGCCCGGGTCCACGCCTCGCTCGCGGCCTTCACCGCGGCGTAGTTGGCGCCGCCCGCCAGCGGACGGTTCACCGCGGTCGAGGACACGATCGCCAGCCGGCCCGCCGGCGAGACCCGGAGGTCGTCGTCGAAGGCCCGGCTCAGGTGGCGCAGCGCGGAGAAGGAGGTCTCCAGCACGCGGTAGTCCTCCTCCGTCTGCCCGGCGAGCCCACCGCCGCCGCGCCAGCCGCCGACGAGGTGGAGGACCCCGTCGATCGACCAGCCGCGGTCGTGCAGCCGGCGGGCGAGGTCGCGTACGGCGCGCTCGTCGGCGAGGTCCACCGTCTCCGTGTGCGCCCCCAGGGCTGCGAGGGGAGCGAGCTTCTCCGCGCGGCGCCCCGTGGCGACGACGCGGGCCCCGGCCGCGGTCAGGGTCCGCGTCGCCGCCAGGCCGGACGCACTGGTGGCGCCCGCGATCAGCACGGTGCGGCCGGTCAGCTCGGTCATGACTCAATCGTCCGTGGCGCGGATGCCGGTCGTCGACGCGATGACGCTCTTCATCTTCTTCTCGAGCACCTCGAAGAACATCGACAGCGGGAACTCGTCGTCCAGCACCAGGTCCGTGTAGCCTCGCGGCGGCCCGGCCAGCACCTCACGGGGGAGCCCCTCCGCCCACACCGATGCGGGGTTCGGAGAGACCACGGAGGCGATGAGCTCGTACGCCTTCATCCAGTGCACCGTCTTCGGCCGGTCGATCGACTCCCAGTACAGCTGGTCGATGGCCTCGCCGAGCTCGACGACCGCGTCGGCGACCCGGTCCCAGTCGACGCTGAGCTCGACGTCGCGCCACTGCAGGACGTGCTTCCTGTGGAGCCAGGCGAACAGCAGCTGCCCGCCCAGCCCGTCGTAGTTGCGCACCCGCGAACCGGTGATCGCGAAACGGAAGATCCGGTCGAAGATCACCGCGTACTGCACGAGCTTCCCGTGCCGGCGGGTCTGCTCCTCGATCCCGGTGAGTTCTTCACCGGCGGCTCTGCGCGCCGTGAGCGCACGCTCGATCGTCACCGACTCCCGGAACGCCGTCAGATCGCAGCGCAGCTCCTCCAGGGAGTACAGGAAGAACGGCATCCGCTGCTTGATCATGAACGGGTCGAACGGCAGGTCGCCGCGCATGTGCGTGCGGTCGTGGATGATGTCCCACATCACGAAGGTCTTCTCGGCGAGATCCTGATCGGCGAGCAGGGCCGCGGCGTCCTCGGGCAGGTCCAGCTTCGTGATGCCGGCGGCTGCGGTGACCACGCGGCGGTAGCGTGCCGCCTCACGGTCCTGGAAGATGGCGCCCCAGGTGAACGTCGGGACCTCCCGCACGGCGACCGTCTCGGGGAACAGGACCGCGGAGTTCGAGTCGTAGCCCGGGGTGAAGTCGATCAGCCGCAGGGACACGAACAGCTTGTTGCCGTAGTGCCCGGCCTCGAGCTCGGCGATGAACTCCGGCCAGATCGCCTCGACGATCAGGGCCTCGACGTGCCGGTTCGCCGAGCCGTTCTGGGTGTGCATGGGGAACACGACGAGGTGCCGGATGCCGTCCACGCGGTGCTGCTGCGGCTGGAACTCGACGATGGAGTCGAGGAAGTCCGGCTCCCCGAAGCCGCCGTCCGCCCAGCGTGAGAAGTCGCGGGGCAGGGCCGCCAGGTACGCCGCGTCGTGCGGGAACAGCGGGGCGAGCTCGGCGATCGACGCCACGATCACCTCGACGTGCGCGCGCGCCGTCGGGTGGTCGGCGGGCTCAGCGATCGACCCGTCCTTGACCTGCAGGGCCTGCAGGGCGGTGGCCGACGACCGGAGCCGGAGCCAGGCCCGGCTCGACTCCACGGTGCCGGCATCCTCCACGACCTCGGGTTCGCCAATGATGGCCTGCACCGCCTGCACCGCCTGCAGAGACGTGGACATTGAAACCCTCCTGTCGTAGATCAACGGAAATTTTCCGGTGATGGTCATCACATACAGGAAGATTCACATTTGGTCGCGGGGCTGTCAACTCTTTCGGCGCGATCAGCTGGTAGCGTTCGGCCCATGGACGACCCCATGGATGTGCGATTGGCAACCGAGGTGTCCCACGACCCCCGCGCCACCCTCGCTCAGTTGTCCGAGCGGGTCGGCCTCTCGGTCTCGGCCGTGCAGGCGCGCCTGCGCAAGCTCGAGAGCGGCGGTGTGATCGTCGGGTACCAGGCGATCCTCGACCCCGAGGCCATCGGCAAGCCGCTCGCGGCCTTCATCGAGATCACGCCCCTCGATCCCCGCCAGCCCGACAACGCCCCCGAGCTCCTGCAGTCGATCACGGCGATCGAGGCCTGCCACTCGGTGGCCGGGGACTCCGCCTACATGCTGTTCGCCCGGGTGGCCTCGCCGAAGGCGCTCGAGACCCTCGTCAACGAGGTGCGTCACGTGGCCTCCGTGAACACCCGCACCACCGTGGTGCTGCAGACCTTCTACGAGCACCGGCCGATGCTCTCCCCTGTCGAGGCCTGACGCGCAGGCCCTGCCCTCCGGCGGGTGCGCGAGATCGTGGTGCGCGGCTGGACCGCGACGGCCCGGTGCGCAGGGAGCGCCTCGCCGGTGCGAAGATGATCCGCATGAACTGGAGTCCGCGCGCCCTGGCCCGCTCGATCGACGGGCCGGAGTCGCGCCGACTGCCCCGGCGGCTCGTGCAGCTCTGTGCCGGGCTGGTGCTCTACGGCATCACCATGGGGATGCTCGTGCGGGCGGAGCTCGGTGTCATCCCGTGGGACGTGCTGCACCAGGGGCTGTCCCGGCAGTTCGGGCTGAGCATGGGCACGGTGGTCATCGTGGTCAGCGTGCTGCTGCTCCTCCTCTGGATCCCGCTGCGCGAGCGGCCCGGGCTGGGCACCCTCAGCAACGCCGTGGTGGTCGGGCTGGTGCTCGACGCGACCCTGGCGGTGCTGCCTCCGGTCGAGTCCTTGCCGCTGCGGGTGCTGCTCGTGCTCGCCGGCGTGCTCCTCAACGCCGTGGCGACCGCCGCCTACATCGGGGTGCACCTGGGGGCGGGCCCGCGGGACGGGCTGATGACCGGCCTGGTCAGGCGCACCGGGGGATCGGTGCGCGTGGTCCGCACCTCGATCGAGGTGGCCGTGGTGCTCGCCGGGTGGGTGCTCGGCGGCACCGTGGGGCTGGGCACGGTGCTCTACGCCCTGGCCATCGGGCCGCTGGTCCAGATCCTGCTGCCCCGGCTGAGCGTCCGCCTCCACCGCTGACGCCACGGCCCGATCTGCACGCCCGCACCGAGGTGGCCTCGCCGGGATCGGGGCCCGGAGCCGCCCGCGCTGGGGGGTTCAGTCGCGGCGGTGGGCTCGGACCGCGGCGGAGGCCAGGCGCCGGCCGACCTCGATCGGTGAGCCCGGGGTGCCACGGAGGAAGGCGGCCAGGGTCCCGCCGTAGGCCAGGAGGACCTCGTCGGCCAGGTCCTGCGCGCGATGCCCGGCGAGGGGCCGGCAGAGGTGCAGGAGGCGCTCGGTGAGGAGGGCGGTGTCCGCGGCCAGGACGGCGCCGATCTCGTCCGCGGCCTCGGGAAGCTCGGTGGCCGCGGCCAGGAAGGCGCACCAGCGCGCCGGGTGGGGCTGGTCCCGCCGGTAGGAGGCCAGGGCGTCGAACACCGCGAGCAGCCGCGCCGTGTCGTCGGCGGCCGCGACCACGTGCTGGTCCCAGACCGCCCGCCAGTCCGCCAGCCGGACCCGCAGCGCCTCGGCCACCAGGGCGTCCTTGCTGCCGAAGTGCGTGTACAGGGTGGCTGCCGAGACCCCCGCCTCGCGCAGCAGCTCGTCGACGGGCGTGGCCCGGATGCCGCGGTCGAACAGCACGCGGTCGGCCGCCTGCAGCAGCCGGGTGCGCGCGGGAAGTCGCGGGACGGTGGTCACCCCACCACTGTATCGACCCCTCGTTCCAGAACGAGCGTTTTGGTGTAGCGTTACGACCGTTCTGGTCAGCGACGTGCGAGAGGGAATCCAATGCGAGCTCTGGTGGTCAGCGGGATGGCACTGATCGCGGCGACCTACGGGCTGGCGCGCTTCGGCTACGGGCTCTTCCTGCCCCGGTTCACCGAGACCTTCCAGATGGGCTCGGCCGTCTCGGGGCTCATCCAGGCCGGGAGCTTTCTCTCCTTCTGCCTCGCCGCGGTGCTCGCCTCGCGCCTCGCGACCCGCCCGCGCCTGGTCGTGGTGTGCGCAGGGGTGACGGCCACGCTGGGCACGGCAGGCGTGGCCGCCTCGCCCACCGCGGTCGTCCTCGCGGTGAGCGTGGTGCTGGCCGGGGCCGGGGCCGGATTCGCCACCCCGGGCCTGGTCACGCTCATCGAGCGCAATCTCGCACCGGCGCGCCAGGAGAGCGCCCAGACGGTCGTCAACGCCGGCACCGGGGCGGGCATCGTCGTCGCGGGCCTCCTCATGCTCCTCACGACCGACCAGTGGCGCCTGGGGTGGGCGGCCATCGCCGTCCTGGTGGCAGCGGCCACCGTGGCCACCCTCCGGGCGGACCGCTCCGCGCACCGGTCTCCGGCCGCGGAGCGGCCCGCACGGGTGCGGGTCCGTGATCTGGTGCCGCTGACCCGGCCCATCGCCGCGGCGGCGCTCGCCGGTGCCTCGAGCGCCGCGATCTGGACCTTCGGGCGCACGGCCATGGCCGAGTCCGGCACGGGCGAGGAGTCCTATTCCATCGCGGCCTGGATGGTCCTGGGGGCGTTCGGCGTGCTGGGCGCCGCCGCCGGGAAGATCGTCCAGGTCTGGAGCCTGCGGACGGCGTGGGTCTCGACCGCGGTGGCCATGGCCGGCGCGACCGTCGTCCTGGGCGCGGCGCCGGGGGCGCCTCTCGCCGCGTTCGTCTCCGCGGCCGTGTTCGGGGCCGGCTACACCGCCCTGTCCGGCGTCCTCATCGTCTGGGCCGCGCGGGTGGTTCCCGATCGCGTGTCCGAGGGCACCGCCGTGCTGTTCATCGCCCTCGCCGTCGGTCAGGCGGCCGGCTCGGTCCTCCTGGGCGTCCTGTTCGATCCCGCCGCCCCGGTCCTGGCCTTCGCCGTGGCCGGTGCGCTCGGGGTCCTCGCGGTGCTGCCGGCCCTGAGCGGCCGGTCCGGGGCGCGGTCCTCCCGCGCCACCCCGGTGCCGCACCCCGCGGTGTCCTGCAGCCCGCGGGCCTGATCCAGCGCACGCGGGCCACCACGACGGGCACCGGGCCGCTCGATCCCTGTCCGTCCGGCGAAGCCCACGAGCCGGCCGTCCGGCGGATCCGTCATGGTGCGGGGAGCGGGATGACGGTGCGGTACTTGCCGCCGGTGCTCTGCTGCGGTGCCTCCGGAGCCCGTTCGACGGCGACGTGCCCCAGGCCCAGGTCGCCGAGCAGACCGGTGACGCCGCTCAGCACGGCGGCCCACGCCTGCTCGGGGTCCTCGCCGGCCGCCGGGAGCAGCCGGACCCGCAGGCCGGCGGGGGCGGTCTGTGCGAGCTGGAACAGCTCCACGCCCGGGACGCTTTCGATGACGGTCCCCATAGCGAGCGGGGGGACCGCGACCAGGCCCCGCCCGTCGTCGTCGGGGAAGGTGAGGACGTCCGAGGCCCGGCCCTGCACGCGCAGGGCCGGGGCCGGGTTCCTGCAGCCGCACGGTTCCGGCTTCATCAGGACCCGGTCGCCGACGTCGTAGCGGATGATCGGCTGGACCCGGCTGGACCCGGTTGGCCAGGTTCGTCATCGGCACCGTGTGCGAGACGGTCCCGGGCGGGACGGGACGGTGCTCGGCGTCGACCGGTTCGAGGACGACCCAGTCCTCGACCGGGTGCAGCCAGCCCCGGGCGCATCTCGAGGCCGCGTAGCCGATCTCGGTGCACCCGTAGACCTCCCGCACGGGCGCCCCGAAGGCCCGCTCGATCCGGGTGCGCTCGTCCGGCGGCAGGCCCTCGGCGGTGCTGAGCACCAGCACCGGGCGCAGGCGCAGCCGCCCGGCCTCCTGCTCGGAGGCCAGCAGGCGCAGCACACTGGCGTAGGCGCCGAGCATGAGCGGGCCGAAAGCGTTCAGCTCGGTCACCAGCTCGGGCAGCGGCCGGTGGATCGAGAGGATCCTGAGCCGGCGGTGGCGCCGCGGTCGCTCCCGCATCTCCCGGGTGCTGGTGGCCACGGCCAGGAAGTGCCCGCCGGTGGCCACGACCGCGGCGAACCGGCCCCCGCGCACCGTGAGCCGCACCAGGTCCCGCCCGGACAGCCAGCCCGCGGACAGCCGGGCCATCATCCCCGAGGTCACCGCCCGGTACCGGTCGTCGAGCACGAAGAGACCCCGGGTGCCGGTGGTGCCGGCGGTGGTGGCCACCAGGTACCTCCCGGCGAACCGCTCCCCGACCCCGGGCCGGGTCCGCCACGAACTCCTGGACCGCCGCCAGGGTCACGGCCGGGTCCGTGGCGACCTCGTCGAAGTGGGCCATCAGCTGCCGCTTGTCCGTCACCGGCAGGGAGGTGACGTCCTCGACCCGCTCCGGCAGGCCCTGGTGGAGCCGCCGGTAGTAGGCGGAGTGCTCCCGTGCGAAGGCCACGAGCTCGGCCAGCCGCTCCCGCTGCCGCCGGCGGAGCGCCTCCGGACCCTCCCGGTGGGCCCGGCGGGCGTCCCACCACACCCAGGTCGCGCCGGTCCCCCGGGCGCCCGCCGCCGCGGTCCGTGAAGGTTTGGCGAAGATTCCCGCGCTGACCGTCCCCGGGCGCCGCCGCGCCGCGGCGGGGGAGGACACTGAAGTCATGAATCCTGGCACTGACGCGGCGGCCGGGCGGGTGCTGGTGGTGGACGACGAGAAGCCCCTGGCGCAGATGGTCGCCACCTACCTGGCCCGCGGCGGCTACGAGGTCGCCACCGTCCACACCGGCCCCGACGCCGTGGAGGCCGCCCGCGACCGGAGCCCGGACGTGGTGGTGCTGGACCTGGGGCTGCCCGGGATGGACGGCATCGAGGTGTGCCGCAGGATCCGGGGCTTCTCCGAGTGCTACGTGCTGATGCTCACCGCCCGCGGGGACGAGGAGGACAAGCTGGCCGGGCTGGCGGCCGGGGCCGACGACTACATCACGAAGCCCTTCAGCGTCCGCGAGCTCGTCGCCCGGGTGGCCGCGGTCCTGCGCCGGCCCCGCACCACGGTGGCCCCGGTCGAGCCCGCCCGGGAGTTCGGCGAGCTGACCGTCGACCTCGCGGCCCACGAGGCGCGGGTGGGCGGGGAGGCGGTGGCGCTGACCCGCACCGAGTTCGAGCTGCTGGCCGCCCTGACGGCCCGGCCGCACGAGGCGCTGACCCGCCGCCGGCTCATCGACACCGTGTGGGGCCCCTCCTGGGTGGGCGACGAGCGGATCGTGGACGTGCACATCGGGCACCTGCGCCGGAAGCTCGGGGAGGACCAGGCCGCCTTCGTCGACACCGTGCGCGGGGTCGGCTACCGGATGGTGGCCCGATGACCCGACGACGACGCCCCCGCGGCCTGGCCTCCCGTTTCTTCCTGGCCCAGGCCATCGTGGTGGCCGCCAGCATCCTCGCCGCCGTGGTGGTCGCGTCCCTGGCCGGACCGGCGATCTTCCACGAGCACCTGATCATGGCCGGGCACGCCGAGAACTCCCCCGAGCTGCTCCACGTGGAGCGGGCCTACCGGGACGCCGGGCTCATCGTCCTGGGGGTGGCCCTGGGCACCGCGCTGGTCTGCGCCGCGGCGGTGACCTGGCTCTTCACCCGCCGCCTCCGGCGGCCCCTCGCCGCGCTCACCGAGGCGGCCCGGGGCATGTCCCGCGGCCGCTACGACACCCGGGTCCCGGCCCTCGGCGCCGGCGTCGAGGTGGACGCGGTGGCGGCCTCGTTCAACACCATGGCCGAGCGGCTGGAGCGCACCGAGGAGCTCCGGCGGCGGATGCTCTCGGACCTGGCCCACGAGATGCGCACCCCGATCTCCGTGCTCACCGTCTACTGCGAGGCGCTGCAGGACGGGGTGGCGCAGTGGGACGAGGCCACCGGCGAGCTCGTGACCGACCAGCTCGGACGCCTCACCCGGTTGGTCGAGGACATCCACGACGTCTCCCGGGCCGAGGAGGGCCGGATCGACCTGGACCGCGCCTCGCAGCCGGCCGGCGACCTGGCCCGCTCCGCCGCGGAGGCCCACCGGGAGGCGTACGCCGCCAAGGGCGTGCGGCTCGTCCTGGACGTCGACGACGACGCCGGGGTGGTGGACGTGGACCGGCAGCGGATGGGGCAGGTGCTGGGCAACCTGCTCACCAACGCCCTGCGCCACACGCCGCCCGGCGGGCAGGTCTCCCTCGGCGTCGCCCGGCGGGGTCCGGGGCAGGTGGCCGTCACCGTCGCCGACACCGGCGACGGCATCGCCGCCGAGCACCTGCCCCGGGTGTTCGAGCGCTTCTGGCGCGGGGACAGCGCCCGGGGCCGCGACCACGGCGGCTCCGGGATCGGCCTGACCATCTCCCGGGCCCTGGTCGAGGCCCATGGCGGGACGCTGACCGTCACGTCCCCCGGGCCCGGCGCCGGGACGGCCTTCACCGTGGAGCTGCCCTCCCGTCAGCGGGCGGGACCGGCGCCGGCCGGGATCAGCCGATGACAGCTCTTGTCTTATACCCCCTGGGGGTATATACCTGGAAGGAGCAGGACCACCTCGGTCCCCACCGAGCGGACACCAGTTCTCGCAGGAGGAAGATCATGAGCTCCCCGCACCAGGACCACGGCCGCCCCGCCGCCCCGGAGCAGTCCGCGGACGCCCACGGCCACGAGCAGCACGCCGATGCCGACACCCACGGGCAGGCCATGCCGCACGCCCACGCCCACTCGGCGGTGGACGAGGACCACCAAGTCCACACCCACGGCGAGCACGCCGGGCACTCCACGGCGATGTTCAGGAACAAGTTCTGGCTCAGTCTTGTGCTGGCGATCCCCGTGGTGCTCTTCAGTCCGATGGTCGGGCACCTGCTGGGCTACTCCGTCCCCGAGTTCCCCGGCTCCGCCTGGATCCCCCCGGTGTTGGGCACCGTGATCTTCGTCTACGGCGGGGCCCCGTTCCTGAAGGGCGGACTCACCGAGCTGAAGAGCCGGCAGCCGGGGATGATGCTGCTGATCGCCATGGCCATCACCGTCGCCTTCGTCGCCTCCTGGGTCACCACCCTGGGGATCGGCGGGTTCGACCTCGACTTCTGGTGGGAGCTGGCCCTGCTGGTGGTCATCATGCTGCTGGGCCACTGGATGGAGATGCGCGCCCTCGGGGCGGCGTCCTCCGCCCTGGACGCCCTGGCCGCGCTGCTGCCCGACGAGGCCGAGAAGGTCGTCGACGGCGACACCGTCACCGTGCCCGTCGCCGAGCTGGCCGTGGGCGACGTCGTGCTCATCCGCCCCGGGGCCCGGGTCCCGGCCGACGGGGAGATCGTCGCGGGGACGGCCGAGTTCGACGAGTCCATGATCACCGGCGAGTCCAAGGCCGTCAGCCGGGCACCCGGCGACACGGTGGTCGCCGGGACCGTGGCCACCGACACCACCGTGCGCGTGCGGGTGGAGGCCGTCGGAGCCGACACCGCCCTGGCCGGGATCCAGCGGATGGTCGCGGCCGCCCAGGAGTCCTCCTCCCGGGCCCAGGCCCTGGCCGACCGTGCCGCCGCGCTGCTGTTCTGGTTCGCCCTGGCCGCCGGCATCCTCACCGCCGCCGCCTGGACGCTGCTGGGCAGCCCGGACGACGCGGTGATCCGCACCGTGACCGTGCTGGTCATCGCCTGCCCGCACGCCCTGGGCCTGGCGATCCCGCTGGTCATCGCGATCTCCACCGAGCGCGCGGCGAAGGCCGGGGTGCTGATCAAGGACCGGCTGGCCCTGGAGCGGATGCGCACCATCGACGTGGTGCTCTTCGACAAGACCGGCACCCTCACCGAGGGCGCCCACGCCGTGACCGGCGCCGCCCCGGTCCCCGGCACCTCGAAGGGCGAGCTCCTGGCGCTGGCGGCGGCGGCCGAGGCCGACAGCGAGCACCCCGTGGCCCGCGCCATCGTCACCGCGGCCACCCAGGACCCCGAGGCGCAGCGGCTGGGCCTGCGCGGCACCGACCTCCGGTCGGCCACCGGCCGCGGCGTCCGCGCCACGGTCGACGGCGCCAAGATCACGGTCGGCGGACCCAACATGCTGCGCGAGCTCGGCCTGTCCACGCCGGCGACGATCGCCGGGACCACCCGTGAGTGGGTGGCGCGCGGCGCCGGGGTGCTCCACGTCCTCCGGGACGGAGCGGTCATCGGTGCCCTGGCCCTGGAGGACAAGGTCCGTCCCGAGTCCCGCGCCGCCGTGGCCGCCCTGCAGGACAGGGGGGTGCGCGTGGCCATGATCACCGGCGACGCCCGCCAGGTCGCCGAGGCCGTGGGCGCCGAGCTGGGCATCGACGAGGTCTTCGCCGAGGTCCTCCCGCAGGACAAGGACACCAAGGTCGTCGAGCTCCAGTCCCGGGGAATGACCGTGGCGATGGTCGGCGACGGCGTCAACGACGCCCCCGCCCTGGCCCGGGCCGAGGTCGGCATCGCCATCGGCGCCGGCACCGACGTGGCCATGGAGTCGGCCGGGGTGGTCCTGGCCGGCAACGACCCCCGGTCCGTGCTGTCGATGATCGAGCTGTCGCGGGCCAGCTACCGGAAGATGATCCAGAACCTGGTCTGGGCCGCCGGCTACAACGTGGCCGCCGTGCCCCTGGCCGCCGGGGTGCTCGCCCCGATCGGGATCGTGCTGTCCCCGGCCGTGGGTGCGGTGCTGATGTCGGTGTCCACCATCGTGGTGGCGCTCAACGCCCAGCTGCTGCGCCGCCTCGACCTCGCCCCGGCCCATCTGGCCGCCGTCGGCACCGAGGGCCGCCGGGCCCCCGAGCAGGCCGGCACCGTCCCCGCCCGCTGAGCCCCCCTGCCCCCCGAGACCCAACCCCCGAGACCCAACCCCCCGAACCGAAGAGAAGGACACCCTCCGTGAAGCGTTCCACCACCCTCACCACCCTCGCCCTGGCCTCGGCCCTCGCCCTGGCCGGCTGCGGCACCAGCGGCGCCCAGGAGGGCGCCGGCACGGACTCGGAGACCGCTGCCTCCGCGGCCTCCGCCCCCGCGGTCACCAGCACCGGTGCGGCCTCCGGCGAGCCGATCGCCGCCGAGCACGACGACGCGGACGTGATGTTCGCCCAGATGATGCTCCCGCACCACGAGCAGGCCGTGGAGATGAGCGAGATGCTGCTGGCCAAGGACGACGTCCCGGCCGAGGTCGCCGAGTTCGCCCAGGGAGTCGTCGACGCCCAAGGCCCGGAGATCGAGCGCATGAACGACATGCTCACCGCCTGGGAGGCCGAGCCCCTTGCCGACGCCGAGGACATGGACGGCATGGACCACGGCTCCGGGGCGGGCATGAGCGGGATGATGAGCGAGGAGGACATGTCCGCCCTCGAGGACGCCCGGGGCACCGGGGCCGCCCAGCTGTACCTGGAGCAGATGACCGTCCACCACGAGGGCGCGGTCGAGATGGCCCAGGAGCAGATCGAGCAGGGGCAGAACCCGCAGGCCGTCGAGCTCGCCCGCCAGGTGGTCGAGGACCAGGAGGCGGAGATCGCCGAGATGGAGCGGATGCTCCAGGAGCTGCCGGACGGTTCCTGACCGTCCCGGTGACCGGCGTCGTCGCCCACGGGCGGCCGCCGGCGGAAGTCGACCGACCGATCGAAGGAGGACCGCGATGATGTGGGGCGACGGCATGGGAGGGGGCATGGGCTGGATGTGGCTGTTCTGGCTGCTGCTCGTGGTGGGCACGGTCGTCCTGGTCGTCGTGCTCGTGAAGCTGCTCACCGGGAACTCGGGCGGCGGGATCCGGCAGGGTGGGAGCGCCCCGCCGCCGACGGGCGCAGGTCCGCGCCGGTCCCGGGAGATCCTCGAGGAGCGCTACGCCCGCGGGGAGATCAGCACCGAGGAGTACCGCGAGCGGCTGCGGACCCTGGAGGAGGGCGACCGGTGAGCCCGCTGATCCGCCGGCAGCTGCTGGCCCTGGGCGCCGCCGGGGCCGGCGCCGCGGCCGTGGGCGGGGCCGGGCTGTGGTGGACCGGAGGCTGGGGCGAGGCCCTCGGCGGCAGCCGGGAGCTGCGGCAGCCCGAGGTGCTGTCCAGCCGGGACGGTGCCCTGGACCTGGCCCTGGAGGCCGCCCCCGCCCGGGTGCGGATCGGGGCGCGCACCGCGCACGTGCAGGCGTTCAACGGCTCCCTGCCGGGGCCCACCCTGCGGGTCCGCCCCGGCGACACGCTCCGGGTGGCGATGACCAACGGCCTGGACGACCCGACGAACCTGCACGTGCACGGTCTGCACGTCTCCCCGGAGGACAACGGGGACAACCCCTTCGTGAGCATCGTCCCCGGGGACTCCTTCGACTACGAGTTCGCCCTCCCGGACGACCACCCGCCGGGCACCCACTGGTACCACCCGCACCATCACGGGCACGTGGCCGACCAGCTCGCCGCCGGGCTCTACGGGGCCATCGTGGTCGAGGACCCCGACCCCGTCCCGGTGGCGCGGGAGCGGGTGCTGGTGATCTCCGACCTCACCCTGGATGCCTCCGGGGAGCCGGCCGAGGTCTCCCCGCCCGAGCGGATGATGGGCCGGGAGGGGCGGAACGTGCTGGTCAACGGTCAGGTCCGTCTCGGGGCCACCGCCGCACCCGGGGAGCGGGAGCTGTGGCGGGTCGTCAACGCCTGCCCGTCCCGGTTCCTGCGCCTGAGCCTGGACGGGCAGGGCCTGCGGCTCTCCGGCCGTGACGTCGGCCGGCTGCCCGAGGCGCTCGAGGTCACCGAGGTGGCCCTGGCGCCGGGCAACCGGGTGGAGCTGCTGGTGGGCGCCCGGGCGGGCACCTCCACCCTGAGGGCCACCCCGGTGGACCGCGGCAGCATGGACGGGATGATGGACGGCATGACGGGCCCGGGCGGGGACCCGGTCGAGCAGGCCGGGCCCGTGCCCGCGGGGCCGGCGCTGTGGGGCCGGCGCTGCGGGACCTGCGCGAGGAGCCGGTCGAGGGCCGGCGCACCCTGGACTTCGCCATGGGCATGGGCATGGGCATGGGCGGGATGATGGGCGGCATGCGCGGCCCCGGGCAGATGATGTCCTTCACGATCGACGGCCGGGAGTTCGACGCCGGGCGCACCGACCAGCGGGTCCGGGTGGGCACCGTGGAGGAGTGGACCCTGACCAACTCCAGCCCCATGGACCACCCGGTGCACCTGCACGTGTGGCCGATGCAGGTCGTGGCCGAGGCGGGACGCGAGGTCTCCGGACCGCGGTGGCATGACGTGGTCAACGTCCCGGCCTTCGGGGAGGTGACGGTCCGGGTGGCCTTCGACGACTTCGCCGGCCGCAGCGTCTACCGCTGCCACATCCTCGACCACGAGGACCTCGGCATGATGGGCACCCTCGAGGCCCGCTGAACTCCGGCGAAGGCGGGGGAGCCCGGTGCGCGGATCCGCGCCGCGCCCGGGCCGGCGCTCCGCCGGGCTCAGCCCAGCGAAGCGAGGAGGTCGGTGCAGGCCTGCTCGCAGCGGCGGCAGGCCTCGGCGCAGACCTTGCAGTGCTCGTGCATCTCGGCGTGCTCGGCGCATTCGTCCCCGCAGGCCTTGCACGCGGTGCGGCATGCCTCGAGCAGGGCCCGGCCGACCTCGGCGTTGTTGCCGGTCTGACGGGAGAGCGCCTTGCCGGTGGCGGCGCAGACGTCGGCGCAGTCGAGGTTCTTGCGGATGCACTCGGTCAGCTCGGCGACCATGTCCTCGGCCAGGCATGCGTCGGCGCAGGCGGTGCAGGTCTGGGCGCACTCGAAGCACGCCGCGATGCACTCGGCCAGCTTCTGCCGGTCGATGTTCCCCAGGTCCTTCGGGTAGGTCTCGAGCATCGAGGTCACGTGGGTCATGGTCTCGCTCCTTCGTCCGTACTGCCGTGGTGCGGACCGGTCGGAACCGGGCCGCCGTGCAACCGACAGTAAACTGCCGATCCGGCGGAGTGAAGCCCTGGGCGTTGAAGATTCCGTGAAGAAACCCTGGCCACGGAGGGGGGCGGACGAACCGGTCGGCGCCGGCCGCCACCGCCGGTCACGCCGGGGCCGTCTCCCGGTCTCCGGCGCGCTGACGGCTCAGCGGGTGCGGCGGGACACCGCGGGCGGCGGGCCGAAGCCGCTCACGGCGTCCCGCAAGGACGGCGGTGCGCCGTGCTCGGGCTGGTGGATTTGCTGCGGACCGCCGGAGGCGACCCAGCGGTTCAGCGCCTCCGCCCGCTGCGCGTCCTCGAGCCCGCTCAGCCACACGGTGGGACCCACGTGCCCGCTGGGCCCGTCCCGTCGTGCGACCGCGACCAGTGCGGCCATCTCGCACCGTCCCAGGCACGGGGACGAGATCAGGACGGCCCCGGCCGTGCCCCTGACCACCTCCTGGAGGTCCTCCGCCTGCTCGGCGGTCCCGGTCATCCGTCGGAGGCCGGCGCACCGGTGGCCCTGGCAGACCGCGACCAGGGGACCGCTGGCGTCGGTGGTGGTCCTGCGCGGGGCGCTCTTGCGGGTCATGGGATGCCCTCCTGGGTCGGCGAACGAGGTGGCGGACCGGCGGCTCCCGGACGCGGTGCCGTCGGTTTTGTTGTTGAGAATGAAACTCATTACTATGAGATCCTGTTGAGACCGGTTTTGGCAAGGGAGAAGCATGCGCGGTGCGACCGGAGTGGACGTGCGGGGGCTCGAGGTGGCCCTGGCCGGACGGCCGCTGTTGCAGGGTGTGGGCTTCCAGGTGCCGCCCGGTCGGCGGGTGGCCCTGCTCGGCGCCTCGGGCTCGGGGAAGTCCCTGACGGTGCTGGCCCTGCTGGGTCTGCTCGGGCACCACGTCGACGTGCAGGGCTCCCTGCGGGTCGCCGGCCGTGAGCTGCCGTGGCGGCAGGCTCCCGGGCGGCGTCCGGGAATGGCCGCGGTCTTCCAGGACTCCCAGGCCGCACTGAACCCCGTGGTGCGCCTGGACCGGCAGCTGCTGCCCGCCGTGGCCCGCCGGCGCCGGCTCGGTGCGGCGGCCGCCGGCCGGGTCGTGGCGGATCTGCTCCGCGAGGTCGGCTTCGAGGACCCGGCGCGGATCCTGCGGGCCCACCCCTCCCAGCTGTCGGGCGGGCAGCGGCAGCGGGTGTGCCTGGCGCTCGCCATGGCCGCCGCACCGGACCTGCTGGTGGCCGACGAGCCGACCACGGCGCTGGACATGATCAGTCAGCGCCACGTGGTCGAGGCCCTGCGCCGGTGCACCGGCGCAGGCCGCGGCGGGCTGCTGTTCATCACCCACGACCTGGCGGTCGCCGCCGACCTGTGCGACGACGTCGTCGTCCTGGACCGGGGACGGGTGATCGAGTCCGGTCCGATCCAGCAGGTGGTCCGATCGCCGCAGGCGCCCTTCACCGCGGCCCTGGTCGAGGCCGCCCGCACCGGACTCCGGCCCGCCGCGGCTCCGCCGGCTGCCGCCCCCCTGGGCGTGGCCTCGTGAGCCGGACGGCGGAACCCGCCGCACTGCACGGTGTCGGACTCACCAGGAACTACGGCACGCGCTCCGGCGCGGTGGCCGCGGTGCGCAACGTCGATCTCGCGGTGCGCGAGGGGGAGTCGCTGGGTCTGGTCGGCCCCTCCGGATCGGGCAAGTCCACGCTGCTGTCCCTGCTGCTGGGCGTCGAGCGCCCGGACCGGGGCGAGATCCTCTTCGACGGCGTTCCCCTGACCGGCCGGCAGCGGATCCGGCGGGCCAGGCATGCCGTGCAGTACGTCCCGCAGGACCCCGCGTCCAGCCTGGACCCGCGGCGCAGCGTCGAACGCCAGCTGCGGGAACCGCTGCGCCGCTTCCGCATCGCGGGCGACCACGCCCGAATGGTCCGGGACGCCCTGGAGCGGGCCGGCCTCGGCGCCGAGCACCTGGGCCGGCGCGCCCACGAGCTCTCCGGCGGTCAGGCCCAGCGCGTGGCGATCGCCCGGGCCCTGGTGACCCGGCCACGGATCCTCCTGGCCGACGAGGCGGTCAGCGGCCTCGACCTGCCGCTGCGCCACCAGGTGCTGGACCTGCTCAAGGAGCAGCACGTCCAGGAAGGACTGGGGCTGCTGTTCGTCTCCCACGACCTCACCGCGGTCCGCTTCCTGTGCCACCGCGCGCTGGTGCTCGACCACGGGCAGGTGGTGGAGGAGGGTCCCGTCGACCGGCTGCTCGAGACGCCGCGCCACCCGACGACGCAGGAGCTGGTGGACGCGGTTCCGCACCTGGCCCCCTGAGCCGGCGGCTGCACCATCCCTGTCACCCACCACCGATCACCACACCGAAAGGGCCTCCCGATGCCACCTCGCCCCTCCGCTCCCCGTCCCGCCCCGCGCCGCACCGGCCTCGGCCTCGCCGCGGTCAGCCTGCTGCTGCTCACCGGCTGCTTCTCCGAGGGCTCCGGCACCTCCTCCGCCGGGGGAGCCGGCGGCCCGACCGACGCCCGGATCGAGCTCGCCATGCTGCAGCCGCCGCGCTCGGGGCTGTCTCCGCTGAGCGACGACGCCTTCAAGCTCTCCCGCTGGTCCACCGCCGAGACCCTGGTCCGGCTGGACGAGGCCGGGGACGCCCAGCCGATGCTGGCCACCGAGTGGGAGCAGCTCGACGACACCACCTGGTCCTTCACGATCCGGGACGGCGTCACCTTCCACGACGGCACCGAGCTCACCGCGGAGAACGCCGCCGCCTCCCTGGCCCGGGCGGTGGAGGCGGAGCCGGCCCCGCGCATCCTCGACGGGGTGGAGATGAGCGTGGCGGCCGAGGGCGACACCGTGCGGGTCACCACCGCCGAGACCGACCCGCTGGTCCCGCAGCGGCTGTCCAGCCCGCAGCTGTCGGTCCTGGCCCCGGCCGCCTACGAGGGCACCGCCGTGACCCCGGTGGGCCACGGCACGGGTCCGTTCGAGCTCACCGCCGTGGACGGCACCTCCGGAGCCACCCTGGAGCGCTACGACGACCACTGGGCCGGCGCCGCGGCGGCGGCCGGCATCGACGTGTCCTTCGTGCCCGACGGCACCGCCCGGGCCGCCGCGCTGCGCACCGGCGAGGCCGACGTCGTCGAGGCCGTGCCCGTGGGCCAGGCCGCCCAGGTCGAGGAGGACCTCCTCGAGGAGGTGCCGATGCCGCGCACCAACACGCTCTACCTCAACACCGAGGACGGGCCGTTCGCCGACCCCGCCCTGCGCGCCGCCGCCCGGGAGGCCCTGGACCCGCAGCGCATCGTGGACGGGGTCTACGAGGGCCGGGCCGACGTGGCTGCGGGACTGCTGGGCCCGGCGATCCCCTACGCCGCGGAGGGGCGGGACACCGACGCCTACCGCGAGGCGCTGGCCGACCGCGCCGAGGCCGGGGACCCGGCCGGGCGGAAGATCACCATCGGCACCTTCACCGACCGGGCCGAGCTGCCCGAGGTCGCCGTCCAGCTCCAGCAGCAGCTCGAGGCCGCCGGCTTCGAGGTCGAGCTCGAGGTGCGCGAGTACCAGTACATCGAGGCCGACGCCCTGGACGGCGACTTCGACGCCTTCATCCTCTCCCGCGCCACGGTGCTCGACTCGGGCGACCCGGTGGCCTACATGGTCAGCGACTTCGGCTGCGAGGGCTCGTTCAACCTCTCCCGGTTCTGCTCCGGGACCGTCGACGACGCCCTGACCGCCGCGGAGCAGGCCGCTCCCGGCGCGGAGCGCCAGGAGGCGATCATGGCCGCCGAAGCGGCGGTCCTGGCCGAGGACGCGGCGATCCCGATGCTCCATGAACGCGTCATCCAGGGTGAGCAGGACGGCGTGGAGGGCGCGGTCCGCGATCCGCGCGAGCGCGAGCTGATCACGGCCGAGACCGCCGTCTCCGAGTGAAGGGCCGAGTGACAGGACGGGGAGGGGCGGCGGCCCTGATCTCCCGCGCCGCGGCCTTCACCGCCGTCGTCCTGCTGATCGGGGCCCTGCCGTGGCTCTCGGGCAACAGCCCGGAGTACACGGTGCTGCGCGCCCGCTACGTGGACCGGCCGGCCACCCCGGAGGTGCTGGCCCAGATCCGGACCGAGCTGGGTCTGGACGGCGGCCCGGTGGCCGTCTTCGCCGACTGGGCGTCCGGCGTGCTCACCGGGCACCTCGGCACCTCCTGGATCAGCGGGCGCCCGGTCCTGCCCGGCGTCCTGGAGGCCATGGGGGTGTCCCTGACGCTGATGGGCGCGGCCCTGCTCGTCGCCCTGCTCGTGGCCGCCCTGACCTGCGTGCCCACCGTCCGGGCCGGGCTCGCCGGGCGCCCCGCCCGCGGGGCCGGGGCGGCGGCCGCCGCGCTGACCGCGCTGCCGGAGTTCCTGCTGGCGGCGGTGCTGCTGATCGTCGTGGCCGTCTGGGCGGGCTGGCTCCCGCCCTACGGATGGCATGGACCCGAGCACGTGGTGCTCCCGGCCCTGGCGCTCGGCCTGCCCGGGGGCGGGCTGATCGGCCGGCTGCTCTCGACCGCCCTGGCCGGCGCCTTCACCGAGCGCTGGGTGCACACCTGGGCCGTGGCCGGGCACTCCCGGCCGCGGATCGCGCTCGCGGCGCTGCACCGGGCCCTGCCCGGGGTGATCGGGCAGATCGCCCTCGTCGTCGTCGGGCTCACCGGCGGGGCGGTGCCGGTCGAGGAGGTCTTCGCGATCCCCGGCCTGGGTCGGACCCTGCTCGGGGCCGCGGCGGCCCAGGACATCCCCGCCCTGCAGGCGGGGATCCTGCTCCTGCTCGTGCTCGCCGCGCTGTTCGGGGCCCTGGCCGCCCTGGCGCGCCGGGCGCTGCTGGGGCCGGCCGCCCGCTCCGGGGACCTGCCCGTCCCCGGGCCGCCCTCGGGGCGGCGCCGGGCGTGGTGGACGGTGCCGGCCGTCTCGGGGGCCCTGCTGCTGGGGCTCGTCGTCGCCGGGCTGCTCCGGGACCCCTACGCCTCCGCCCACGGACGGCTCGAAGCGCCCTCCTGGGCGCTCCCGCTCGGGGCCGACGCGTCCGGCCGCGACGTGCTGGCCCGCGTGGGCCACGGCGCCCTGGACACCCTGGGCCTGGCCCTGGTCGTGGTCGCCGCCTGCCTGGTCATCGGTCTGGCCGTCGGGATGACCGGGACGTGGTCCACCGGGCCGGTCGAGGTCACCAACGCGGCACCACCGATCATCGCCGGCATCCTCGTCGTGGCGGTGGCCGGCCCCTCCGCGGCCGGGGCCGCCCTGGCCGTCACCCTGGTGAGCTGGGCGCCGCTGGCCGCCCACACCGCCGCCCTCGTGGCCGAGATCTCCGCCCGGCCCTACGTCCGGGTGCTGCCCCTGCTCGGTGTGGGCCGGACCCGCATCCTGGCCGGGACCGTCCTGCCCACCCTGCTGCCGGAGGTGACCCGGCACGCGGTCCTGCGCCTGCCCGGCACCGCCCTCGCCATCGCCGGCCTCGGCTTCCTGGGCCTGGGGCAGCAGCCGCCGGCCCCGGAGTGGGGCCTGCTGCTGGCCGAGGGCATCGGCTACGTCGAACGCGCCCCCTGGACCGTGCTCGGCCCCGCGGGTGCCCTGGTGCTCGCCTCTGTCCTGGCGGTCTCCCTCTCCAGCGCCGACGTCGCGAGGCGGACGGCCCGTCCCGGGCGGGGGCCTGCCGCCACGGCGCCTCCTGCCGTGCTGGCCGTTCCGCGCCGCGGGGAGGACGCCGTGCGGTCCGCCGTGCAGCCGGCGCGGCGCTGATCCCGGCGGCACCGATCCGCCGCGGAACCGGTGCCGAATTGACCATCGTTCTCATTTTCTTGAGAATGGCTCTCATGAAACTTCGATCCACGCCGGAGGCACCGGCCCCCGCGGACCGCTCGGCGATCCGCACGGAGGACCTCACCGTGGTCCTCGGTGCCACTCCGGTGCTGCGCGGGGTGGACCTCGCCGTGGCCGAGGGCGAGGCCGTGGCCCTCATGGGCGGCAACGGCTCCGGGAAGTCGACCCTCATCAAGTCCCTGCTCGGCATCGTGCCCGTCGAATCCGGCGAGGCCCGGCTGTTCGGCGCCGACGTCACCGGCGCGCGCCGGACCGTGCCGTGGTCGCGCATCGGCTACGTCCCCCAGCGCGTCGGCGTCGGCGCCGGGGTGCCGGCCACCGCGCTCGAGGTCGTGGCCTCGGGGCTGACGGGACACCGGCGCCTCCGCCCGGGGCCCGCGGCCCGGCGCGCGTGCCTCGACGCCCTGGAGCAGGTGGGACTGGCCGACCGGGCGCGCGAGAGCGTGGCGATCTTCTCCGGCGGCCAGCAGCAGCGGGTGCTGATCGCCCGGGCGCTGGTGCGGCGGCCCCGGCTGCTGCTGCTGGACGAGCCCCTGTCCGGGGTGGACCAGGTCTCCAAGGAGGCCATGGCCCGCATCCTGGCCCAGCTGCAGGCCGACGGGACCACGCTCCTGGTGGTGCTCCACGAGCTGGGCGAGCTGGCCCCCCTGCTGGACCGCGCCGTGGTGCTGCGCCACGGGCGCATCGTCCACGACGGCAGCCCTCCGCTGCCGGCCCCCGGGCACGACGCCCCCGATCACGAGCACCTGCACCCCCACGGGGACGAGCACTCCGCCGTCCCGACAGCCCCCGATCTCCACGGAAAGCCCCAGTGACCATGCTCGAGACCCTCGCCGCCATGCTGGCCAGTCCGCTGATGCAGCGCGGTCTGCTGATCGCCGCCCTCGTGGGCGTCTCCGCGCCGGTCATCGGCACCTACCTCGTCCAGCGACGTCTGGCCCTGCTCGGCGACGGCATCGGCCACGTCGCCCTGACCGGGGTGGCCATGGGCTGGCTGGCTGGCTCGGCGGCCGGACTCACACCGCACGACGCCCTGGCCGTGCCCGGGGCGGTGGTCGCGGCCATCATCGGCGCGGTGCTCATCGAGGTGATGCGCACCAAGGGACGCACCAGCGGCGACGTGGCGCTGGCCCTGCTGTTCTACGGCGGCATCGCCGGCGGGGTGCTGCTCATCGGGCTGGCCGGCGGCACGTCGGCGAACCTCACCGGCTACCTCTTCGGGTCCATCGCCACCGTCACCCCCCTGGACGTCTGGCTCACCGCCGGGCTGGCCGCGGTGGTCCTCGGCCTCGGGCTCGGCCTGCGCCCGGCGCTGTTCTCCCTGTGCCACGACGAGGAGTTCGCCCTCGCCACCGGTCTGCCGGTGCGGGCGCTGAACATCATGGTGGCCGTCATGGCCGCCCTGACCGTCTCCGTGTCGATGCGCGTGGTCGGCGTCCTCCTGGTCTCCGCCGTGATGATCGTCCCGGTGGCCGTGGCCCAGCTGGTCACCCGCTCCTTCGTCGGGACCATGGGGACGGCCATGGCCGTCGGGGTCGGGGTCTGCGTGACCGGCCTGTCCATCACCTACTTCCACCCGCTGTCCCCCGGGGCCACGATCGTGGTGCTGGCCATCGCCTGCTACGTGCTGGCGCTGATCCTCCGCCCCCTCCTGGGGCGCACCGGGCGCCACGGCGGACCGGATCGTCTCCACGCCGTCGAGGACGACCTCCAGCTGCGAGGAGCGTGACCGTGTCCCGGACCACCCGGCAGCGTTCCGCCCTGGCCGAGCTGCTCGAACGGACCCCCGAGTTCCGCTCCGCCCAGCAGCTCCACGCCATGCTGGGGGAGCAGGGGGAGTCCGTCTCCCTCGCCACCGTCTACCGCAACCTCAGCGCCCTGGCCGAGGCCGGGGAGGTCGACGCCCTCGCCGCCCCCGGCGGAGAGACCCGGTACCGCCGGTGCCGGCGCACCGAGCACCACCACCACCTGGTGTGCCGCCGCTGCGGCCGCACCGTGGAGGTGGCCGAGACCGCGGTCGAGCGGTGGGCCGCCCAGGCCGCCCGCCGGCACGGGTTCACGGACGTCTCCCACGCCATCGAGCTCCACGGGACCTGCGAGACCTGCCGACGGGACGTCTGAGGGTCAACCCGCCGCGGCTGTTTTGACAATGATTCTCAGATTCACTGAGAATTGATCTCATGATCCTGTCGCGTGCTCTCGCCGTCCCGCTGTCCCTGACCGCCGCTCTCGCCCTGTCCTCCTGCGCCTCCGGCTCGGGCGACCCGTCGACCGCCGGCGGGGGAGCGGGCGAGACTTTGAGCGTGCAGGCCTCCTTCTATCCGCTGCAGTACGTCACAGAACGCGTCGGCGGGGACCTCGTGCAGGTGGAGTCGTTGACCCCCGCCGGGGCCGAGCCGCACGACCTGGAGCTGTCCCCGGCCGCCGTCGACGGACTGCGCACCGCGGACGCCGTGGTGTACCTCTCCGGGTTCCAGCCGGCGGTCGACGACGCCGTGGCCCAGGCCGCCCCCGAGTACGCCCTCGACGCGGTGCACGCCGGGGTGGAGGGCGAGGAGGCCCACTCCGCCGAGGAGCATGAGGCGGCCGAGGCGTCCCACAGCGGAGAGGCACACAGCGAGGAGGCGCCCGTTGAGGAGCCCGTTGAGGAGCCCGCCGGTGACGACGGCCACGGCCACGACGGCGAGGACCCGCACTTCTGGCTGGACCCGGACCGGTTGGCCGCGGTGGCCACGGAGGTCGCCCACGAGCTGGCCGAGGTCGACCCGGACAACGCCGCGACCTACGAGTCCAACGCCGAGGAGCTCACCACGGAGCTGGCAGCCCTGGACGAGGAGTTCACCGAGGGACTGGCCACCTGCGAGCGGGACACCATCGTGGTCTCCCACGACGCCTACGGGTACCTGGCGGACAAGTACGACCTCGAGCAGGTGGCCATCGCCGGGCTCGACCCCGACACCGAGCCCTCCCCGGCCCGGCTCGCGGAGATCGGCGAGGTGGTCGAGGCCGAGGGCGTCACCACGGTGTTCTCGGAGTCCCTGGTCAACCCGAAGGTCGCCGAGACCCTGGCGGCCGAGCACGGGATCGAGACGGCGGTCCTGGACCCGGTGGAGAACCAGTCCGACGAGAGCGCCGACTACCAGCAGGTCATGCGCAACAACCTCGAGGCGCTGCGCACCGCGCTGGACTGCGCCTAGGGTTGCGCAGCTGCCTCCGCGGGGCCCGGGGACGCCCGCGAGGTGATGGAGCGTCCCGAGACGAATCCGGCGGTCCCCACCGCGCACGGGCGCGGTGGGGGAGAATGGGAACCGTGAACAGGACGACGGGGACCACTCCGGGCGCCGGCTCTCTGCGCCACGCAGTGGACCCGAGCCCCGCCGCCGGGTCCTGAGCGGGCGCCGCTGACGAAGGAGCCACGATGTCCTCACCTCATGCGGGTCGTGTGCTGGTGGTCGACGACGAGGTCGGCCTGGCGCAGCTCATCGCCGGATATCTGCGCACGGCGGGACTCGACGTCGCGGTACGGAACGACGGCACCGACGCGGTGGCCGCGGTGCGGGACTTCGCGCCGCACGTCCTCGTGCTGGATCTGGGGCTGCCGGGGATCGACGGGATCGAGGTGTGCCGTCAGGTGCGGACCTTCTCCGACTGCCACGTCCTGATGCTCACCGCCCGCGACGACGAGATCGACAAGATCGTGGGCCTGTCGGTGGGAGCCGACGACTACGTGACCAAGCCGTTCAGCCCGCGCGAGCTCGTGGCCCGCATCCAGGCGATGCTGCGCCGGGCCCGCACCGGCCCCACACCCGGTCCGGCGGGGCCGGACCGGGAGCTCGTGGTCGGGGACCTGGTGGTGGACGAGGCCGCCCGGGAGGTCCGCGTGGGCGGGGATCCGGTGGGGCTGACCCGGATCGAGTTCGATCTGCTGGCCGCGCTGGCGGCCCACCCGCACCTGGTGCTCTCGCGCCGGCAGCTGGTGGAGATGGTCTGGGACACCGGCTGGACCGGTGACGCGCACCTGGTGGACGTGCACATCGGGCGGATCCGCAAGAAGCTCGGCGACGAGGCCGCCGGCCCGAAGTTCATCCAGACCATCCGCGGCGTCGGCTACCGGATGGGGACCGGACGATGAGCACCACCGCCCCGTCCCGGATCCGGTCCTGGGGATCGCTGACCGTGCGGTTGATGCTGGCACAGACCTCGGTGCTGCTCAGCGGGCTGGTCATCGTGATGATCACCGCGGTCCTGGTCGGGCCGGACATGTTTCACGAAGAGCTCATCGACGCCGGTCACTACGACGAGGCCGACGGACTGGATCATCTGGAGGACGCCTTCCGCTCGGTGAGTCTGATGGCCCTGGCCATCGGCGGGATCCCGGCCCTCTGCATCGCCGGACTGCTCAGCCTCTACCTCTACCGCACCGTGGGGCGGTCCCTGGCCTCCTTTCGTACCGCGGCCGGAGAAGTGGCCGCGGGCAACTACGACGTGCGCGTCACCTCCGCCGAGCTGGGGCCGGAGTTCGACGCCCTGGCCGGCTCCTTCAACGAGATGGCGGCCAGGCTCAGTGCGGTGGACGCCACACGGCGCCGGATGCTCGCCGATCTGGCGCACGAGATGCGCACCCCGCTGGCCAGCCTCAAGGGCCATCTGGAAGGCGTCGAGGACGGGGTGGTCGCCCTCGACGAGCACACCACCGGGATCCTCCACGCCCAGATCACCCGCCTGGAGCGCCTGACCCGTGACATCCGCCAGCTCACCGCCGCCGAAGAGGGCATGACCCGGCTGCAGCTCGCCCTCCAGGACCCCCGGCACCTGGCGGACCAGGCGGTCGCGGCCCTCGAGCCCGACGCCGCCGGCAGAGGCGTGTCGATCACCTCGGTGAGCACCGGCCCGGAGACCGCCACGGTGCCGCTGGATCCGGAGCGGATGGGCCAGGTGCTGAGCAACCTGCTGGAGAACGCCCTGCGCCACACCCCGACCGGGGGCGTCATCGTCCTGCGCACCGACCACACTGCCGAGGCGGTCACCTACACCGTCACCGACACCGGGGAGGGCATCAGCGCGGAGAGCCTCCCGCACGTCTTCGAGCGCTTCTACCGCGCGAACACCGGCCGGGAGGCCCACCGCGGAGGCTCGGGGCTGGGCCTGGCGATCAGCAGGGCCCTGGTCGAGGCCCAGGGCGGAACCCTGGAGGTCACCAGCGACGGCCCCGGCCGCGGCGCCAGCTTCCGGATTCGCCTGCCCCGCCGTCGCCCCACCGGCTGAGCCCGCCGGGCGCCGGCGACCTCCGGGCCCGCCGCCGGCCTCTCAGGGACTGCGCGTGGGCCTGGTGCCTCCGCCCGCAGGCTCAGACGGTCCTGAGCTTGCGGCTGTCGTCGCGGATCTGCCCGACGAGCTCCTCGAGCATGTCCTCCAGGGTGACGATGCCCTCGGTCCTGCCGCGCTCGTCGAGCACGAGGCCGAGGTGGGCCCCGGAGTTCTGCATCAGGGCCAGGGCCCGGCGCAGGGGCATGTCCCGGTCGATCGTGGGCAGCGCGCGGATCAGGGACGGGTCGATCGGGGTGTCCCGGGCGTCCTCGTCGATCTCGATCAGGTCCTTGATGTGCACGTACCCGGCGAGCTCCTCGAAGACGTCGAAGATGGGGAATCGGGAGAACCCTCCGGCGGCCACCGTCTCGGCCTGGGCGGGGGTGACCCCGGCGGGCAGGGTGGTGACCCCGTCCAGCGGGATCACGATCCCGGTCACGCTGCGCTGCTCGAAGGTCAGGGCCCCGAGCAGCAGCCGCTCGTCGTTGGCCTCCAGCAGACCGCCGTGGCGGGACTCCTCGACCAGGGCCGCGACCTCGTCACGGGTGAACACCGAGGTGACCTCGTCCTTGGGCTCCACCTTCAGCAACCGCAGGATCACGTTGGCGACACCGTTGAGCAGCCACAGCAGCGGGCGCAGGGCGGTGACGATGCCCACCAGGACGGGGGCCAGGACCACGGCCATGCGCTCCGGGCCGGCCAGGGCGATGTTCTTGGGCACCATCTCCCCGAACACCACGTGCAGGTAGGTCACCAGGGACAGGGCGATCGCGAAGGCGATCGGGTGCACGAAGGCCTCCGGGACGCCGATCGTGGCGAAGGGCACCTCCAGCAGGTGGGCGATGGCCGGTTCGCTGATGTAGCCCAGGGCCAGGGAGCAGATGGTGATGCCCAGCTGCGCGCCGGCCATCATCAGTGAGACGTTCTCCATGGCCCCCAGGGTCACCTTCGCGGCCCAGGACCCGGACAGCGCCCTGGGCTCGATGATGGTGCGGCGGGCGGAGATCAGGGCGAACTCCGTGCCGACGAAGAACGCGTTGGCGCCCAGGAGCACCACGGTCAGGATCAGACCGGTGACCTCGCTCATCGGACGGACTCCTTCTGGTGGGCGGGCACTTCCACGGCGCGGTTCTCCGCGCCGTCCTCGGCTGCCGTCCCGTCACCGGGGCGGTGGACGCGGGCATGCACCGCGGTGATGCGGTGGACGTCCAGCGCGGTGACCTCGAAGGTGATCGTGGCCTCCGGTTCACCGGGCGCGGGGGCGGCCGCCACCGTGACCCGGTCCCCGACCTCGGCCAGGCGGCCAAGGTGCAGGGTCACGAGCCCGGCGAGCGTCTCGTAGTCCTCGTGCTCGGGGACCGACGCGCCGAGGTGCTCGGCCGCCTCGTCCGGGCGCAGCGCCGCGGAGAGGTCCCAGGAACCGTCCGGCTCCACCGTGACCGCCGCAGGCTCGGGGTCGTGCTCGTCGCGCACCTCTCCGACGAGCTCCTCGACCAGGTCCTCCAGGGTGACCAGCCCGGCGGTGTCGCCGAACTCGTCGATCAGCACCGCCATCTGCAGGCCCCCGGCGCGCAGGGTGTCCATCAGCTCGTCCAGCTCCACCGTGTCCGGGACGAAGGTCACCTCGTCCATGACCGCTCCCACGGTGACGGCGTTCCGCTCGCGGTAGGGCACGGCCAGGCCGTGGCGCACGTGCACCTGGCCCAGGACCGCGCCCTCGTCCGCGTCGAGGACGGGGAAGCGGGAGTGCCCCGAGGCCTTGGCCGCGGCCAGCAGCTCGTGCACGGACGCGTCCGGGGCCAGGGTGGTCATCTGGCCCCGGGGGGTCATCACGTCGTGGGCGCGGCGGTCGCCGAAGGCGAAGGAGCGCTCGACCAGCTCGGCGGTGGCCGCGGCCAGCGCCCCCCGCTCGGCGGAGTGGCGCACCAGCCCGGCGAGCTCCTCGGGGGAGCGGGTCGAGGCCAG
The DNA here is from genome assembly GCF_040981075.1 of Kocuria sp. CPCC 205263. Taxonomy (NCBI): domain Bacteria; kingdom Bacillati; phylum Actinomycetota; class Actinomycetes; order Micrococcales; family Micrococcaceae; genus Kocuria; species Kocuria sp. CPCC 205263. Next base: position 348,264 of record NZ_JAVKPV010000006.1, read on the forward strand.
CTCCTCCTGCGGCTCCACCCCGAGGGCGCGCACGATGCGGTTGGCGTTGCCGTTGAACAGCCGGATCGGCCAGGCCAGGGCTCTGGTGAAACCGCGCTGGAACCCACTCACCGCACGCGCGGTGGCCAGCGGCTTGGAGATGGCCAGGTTCTTGGGCACCAGCTCCCCGAAGATCATGGTCAGGCCGGTCGCCAGCACCAGCGCCAGCACGATGGAGGTGGAGCGGGCCGCCACCGGGGACAGCCTGGCGTCGGTGAGCGGGCCCACGATCAGGGCGGCGATGGCCGGCTCGGCCAGGAATCCGATGCCCAGGTTCGTCACGGTGATGCCCAGCTGCGCCCCGGAGAGCTGCGTGGACAGGGTCTTCATCGCCCGCAGCACCCCGCCCGAACGGCGGTCACCCGTGGCCGCGGCGGCCTCGACGTCGTTGCGGTTGACGGTGATCAGCGAGAACTCGGCGGCCACAAAGGCCCCGCAGGCGGCAATCAGGGCCACCCCGAGGAGGATCGACAGGACTTCCATCAGCCCCACCACCTCGTCACATCTGCACGGCCCGAAGGCCGGGGTCTGTCACAGGGCGCGTCGCAGTGGGCGCTCATGATCTCCGTATCTCACTCGTGCACAGGGCGGCCCAGCAACAGGGCCGCAGGAACCAGGAAATCTAGCAATCCCAGCCGGGAGAAGGCTGGGAAAGATGAGAGGCGCAGGAGAACCGGCGCGACCCGCCAGTAGGCTCGGGCCGTGACCGGACTCAGTGGAGCGGCCCTGCTCGAGGTGCTCAGCGCCGCCGCGACCAACGCCGGTCTGGCCCTGGTGGCGGCGGCCGTGATCATCCGCTGCCTGCACGTCCGGTGGCACCGGACCGAGGCGATCCACGTCCTCCGGGACGGGGCACACCGCCTGCGCTGGCACACCACGCGCTACGAGATCCACGAGGAGCCCTGGCACCACCCGCCGGTGCCCGTCCCTGCTCCCGGGGCCGAGGTGGTCGTCTGGTTCCACTCCCGGCACCCCGAGCAGTGGAGGCTGAGCACCCCGCACCGCCCGGTCTGGGCACTGGCGGTCTGCGGGGCAGGACTGGTGCTCCTGGGACTGCTGATGCCGGTGCTGCCGTAGGCCGCGTCCGCCTCGTGCCGCTTCCTCCGGGCGCGGCTCTCCGCCTCCACCACGGCTCCCGGGCCGCGCCGAGCGGGGTCGTCCCACGACCGGGCGGCGGCGGCGTAGCGTAGAGCGTCCGGGCGCGACCGCCCCGTCGTCGTCCCACCGCCCCGCCGCCCCGCTAGGAGACATCACCCGTGGAACCCCTGTTGCTGGAGCCCCTCACCCGCTTTCTGACCGTGGAGCACGCCGCGGACCTCACCGGGCTGGCCGCGCGCATCCCGGGCTCGGGGTTCCTCTGCTTCTACCCCAACGACGAGGAGTACACGGGCTTCGTCGACGGCACGGGCCGGCTGTGGCTGCGCGGCGACGACGCCACGCCCGCCCGGGAGTTGCTGGAGGTCCTCGAGCCGCCGTTCCGCATCGCCTATCCGGTGGCCCCGGCCGTCACGGGCGACGAGGAGGCGGTCGTCTCCGCCGGGGTGCTCCAGACCCCCGAGGAGGTGGAGGCCTACCGGGTCCGCTTCGCCGACGTCGAGGGCGAGGCGGACCTCGACCACCAGGCCCACGCCGTGGACGCGGTCGGCCAGCACTGGACCCTCATGGCCGGCACCGAGCCGGGGGAGGTGCTCGCCCTGTGCTTCGGCCGGGACGAGGCGGGGGTGCCCTTCTCGGAGCAGACAACCTTCACCGCCGAGTCCCTGCCCCTGCCGGTCACCGTGGTGGAGCTCGACTGACCGCCGGCCCCCGGTGTCGGGGGCCGGTGCCGCTCCCCGGGCGTGACGGGTCAGGCGGCGTACGGGAGCGCGCCGGTCCGCGCCGGCGTGCCGGCGGCCGCGAGCGCCGCCCGCACCGTGCCGAAGTTCGCCGCCGTCTCCGCCAGCGCACCGTCCACGGTGGAGGCGGCGTCCAGCTCCGCGGCGGCGTGCAGCCGGGCGCGCGTGCCGTGCAGGTGGACGCTGCGCAGGACCGGCACCCACTGGCCGTGCCCGGCGGCGTCGGTCCAGCCCACCAGACCCCCGAAGACCCCGCGGGGCCGCGGCTCCAGCTCACGGATCAGGGACAGGGTCTCCCGGTCCGGGGCGCCGGCGGCCGCACGGTGCAGCGCCACCGCGGCGTGCAGCGCGCTGGTGCCCCGGTGCAGCCTGCCGGTGAGACGGGTCGCCAGGTGCCAGGCGGCGTCGGTGCCCGGCACGCTGGGCTGCCCGGGCACGTGCAGGGACGCGGCGTGCGGTGCCAGGCGGCGGGCCAGGTGCTCGACGACGTGCTGGTGCCGCCGCCGGGCGGAGGGGGAGCGCAGCAGGGACTGCTGGGCGGCCGCGTCGCCCGCGACCGTGGGGTGGCGCGCGGCGCAGCCGGTGTGGGGGTGGGAGGCGAAGCCGGTCGGACGCACCTCGGCCGTCAGCTCCGGGCCCGCACCGAGGACCGTGCCGCCGTCCCGGGGGCGCACCAGGAAGGCGTGGCCGCCGGGGGCGCGGGCCACCAGCTCGTCCCACAGCCGGTCCAGGCCCGCGGGTACGGGGAGCTCCAGGTCCAGGGCGCGGGCCAGCACCAGGTGCGGGGCGGCGCCGCGGCCGATGCGGTCCAGGGCCTCGGCGAGCGCCTCGTGGTGGTCGGGGTCCGGTGCCGGGGCGGCGGGCACGAGCTGCCGCGCCAGGGGCACCGGGGCCGTGGGCGCCGGGCGGGGCGCCCACACGGGCCGCTCGGCGAGGAACAGGTCGGCCGGCTCGTCCGGGTCGAAGGGGATGGTGCCGCACAGCACCGGCCGGGTCTCCCCGCCGGCCCGCGTGCCGGCCGCCGCGCGGGTGACCTCGTCCAGGCGGGCCAGGACCGGATCCACGCCGCCGTCCGTGATCCGTCCGGCGGGCAGCTCCCGGTCCCGGCGGGCGAGGAGGATCCCGTGGCGCCCCGCGAGCGCGAAGTCGCCCTCGAGGCCCCGTGCGGCGCTCCCTGCCTCGTCCCGGGGCAGGGGAACGGGCGTGCCGGCGGGGGGCGTCGTGCCACGGAGCATGGGCGGAGCCTTCGGTCGAGCGGTCGGGGTAAGGGTACCCTCAGTGGTTCGTGGCTCGACTGTAGCAGTCCGTCCGCGGATTAGCTGACACTTCTCTGTCCTAATTGGATCGCCGGGGCCGCGTGTTCGGTGGCGCGGCCGTGCCGCCGCGGCGTCCCGCGGTCCTCGGTGCCCGGCGGCGGGCTGCTCGGGGGGGGGCCTATCGGCGGCGTCGGGTCTCAGCGACCGCCAGGAGCCCCCCGATCAGGAACAGCACGGTGGCGCCCAGCACGACCAGCAACGGGACGGTCCACCCCCCGGTGCCGGAGTTCAGCGCCCCGATCAGCGGCGGGCCGACCGTCGCGGCCAGGTAGCCGCTGCCCTGGATGCGGGCGGAGGTCGCCGCGGCCTCGGCGTCGGTCCGCACGATGCGCGCGACGATCGAGAAGATCGTGGTGAACCCCCCGCCCTGGGCGACGCCCCCGACGGCGGACCACACGAGGTAGCCCTCGGGGGCGATCAGCAGCCCGACGGGAAGGGTGATCCACAGCGCCCCGATGACGGCCACCGGCGCCCACGCCGGGGCGCGGGCGGCCAGGAGGGGCACCCCGAGGGCCCCGGCGATGGCGGCGACCTGGAACAGCGAGGCTCCGGCCCCGGAGGCCGCCAGGCTCAGCCCACGGGTGTCGGCCAGCAGGGTGGGCAGCCACGCGGTGACGGAGTAGTAGGAGATGGCCTGCCCGCAGAAGGCGAGGGTCAGCCACCAGCCGATGCGCCGGATCTGCGTGGTGCCCCGGGCCTGCCGCAGCGCCCCGGTGGCCGTGTCGGGTTCGGCGGGGGCGGGGGTGGTGTGCGGTGTGCCGGCCCGGCGGCGGCCCACGACCAGCCAGAACACCAGGGCCGCCAGCGTCAGCACGCCCCAGGAGGCCAGCGCCCAGCGCCAGCCGACCACCGCGGCGAGCGGGGCGGTGCCCAGGGCGGTGATCATCGACCCCACGTTGAGGGCGGCGGTGTAGGCGGCGGTCACCACGGGGATCCGACGCCAGGGGACGTCGCGGCGGATGATCACCGGGACCACGATGTTGCCGACGGCGATCGCGGCGCCGATGACCACGGTGCCGGCCAGGACCACCGGGGCGGGACCGGCCGAGCGGACCACGGTCCCGGCCAGCACGCCCGTCAGGCACACCAGGACTGCGGCCTCCGGGCCGGCGCGCCCGATGAGCTTCGACGCCAGCGGGGTGGCCAGGGCGAACAGCAGCACCGGCAGGCCCGTGAGCAGGCCCGCGGTCGCCGCCGAGAGCCCGAGGTCGGACTGGAGCTGGGTGATCACGGGGGTCGGGGCGATGATCGGCCCGCGCAGGCTCAGCGCGACGAGCACGATGCCGACGACGACCCACGGCAGGGCGTGCGCGGGCACGGAGCGCTGGCTCATCTCGGTCCTCCCCGACAGTCCGGTGATCTGGTGCAGTGATCTCCTGCCGGCGGGGCAGGTGCTGGTGCCAGCCTGCCAGATCCGCGCCGCACGTCGGGACGGCACCTCCGCCTAGACTGGCCGGTATGTCCGAGATCACCCGGTTGTTGACCCCCGCCTCGATCCGCCTCGACGCCGCGGCGGACGACTGGCGGACCGCCATCGCGCTGGCCGGTGAGCTCCTCGAGCGCCGGGGCGCCACCAGCAGCGCGTACACAGAAGCCATGATCACCAGCGTCGAGGAGAACGGCCCGTACATCGTGGTGGCGCCGGGCTTCGCCTTCGCCCACGCCCGGCCCTCGGAGGCGGTCCACCGCACCGCGATGTCCTGGGTCCGGCTGGCCCGGCCGGTGGAGTTCGGGCACGCGGCGAACGACCCCGTGACCCTCGTCGTCGCCCTCTCCGCGAAGGACCAGAAGGAGCACCTCCAGGCCATGCGGACGCTGGCCACGCTGCTGGGCTCGCCGAGGACGCGGACCGCCCTGGACGAGGCGAGGACCCCGGAGGAGGTGCTCGCCGTGCTGACGGAGGAGGCCCCGGCGCCGTCCGGGAGACCGCCGACGACGGACGAGGCGCCGGCCGCGGAGCCGGCGACGACGACAGCGGCGGAGGCGTCCGCGGACAGCCGGAACAAGATCCTCACCGTCTGCGGCAACGGGCTCGGCACCAGCCTGTTCCTCAAGAACACTCTGGAGCAGGTGCTCGACCACTGGGGGTGGAGCAAGTACCTCACGGTCGAGGCGACCGACACCATCTCGGCCCGCGGCAAGGCCAAGGAGGCCGACCTGATCCTCACCTCCGGGGAGATCGCCCGCACCCTCGGGGACGTCGGCGTCCCCGTGAAGGTGATCGAGAACTTCACCAGCACCACCGAGCTCGACGCCGCCCTGCGTGAGCTCTACGACGTCTAGAAGCAGGTGTTCCCGTGAACTGGCTCGTCAGCATCCCCGAGTTCCTGGTCAGCGAGATCCTCGCCGTCCCGGCGTTCCTCATCGGCATCATCACCGCCGTGGGCCTGGCCGCCCTGCGCAAGAGCACCGGCCAGATCGTCGGCGGCGCGATCAAGGCGACCCTCGGCTTCCTGCTGATCGGCGCCGGGGCCACCCTCGTCGTCGCCTCCCTGGAACCCCTGGGCGCCATGATCCTGGGCGCCACCGGGGCCCAGGGCGTGATCCCCACCAACGAGGCCATCGCCGGGATCGCGCAGGCCGAGTACGGGGCCCAGGTCGCGTGGCTGATGATCCTCGGCTTCGCCGTGAGCCTGGTGCTCGCCCGCTTCACCCCGCTGCGCTACGTCTTCCTCACCGGCCACCACGTGCTGTTCATGGCCACGATGCTGACCATCATCCTCGCCACCGCCGGGTACGACAGCTGGGTGACCGTGCTGCTCGGCGCCGTGCTCCTCGGCATCCTCATGGTCTCCCTCCCGGCGCTCGCCCACCCGTGGACCCGCAGGATCACCGGCGACGACAGCGTCGCCATCGGCCACTTCGGCACCGCCGGCTACATCGCCGCCGGCGCCGTGGGCCAGGTCGTGGGGAAGAAGAGCCGGTCCACCGAGGACACGAAGCTGCCGGAGGGACTGCGCTTCCTCCGCGACTCCATGGTGGCCACCGCCCTGTCCATGGCCCTGATGTACGTGGTCCTCGCCGTGCTCTTCCTCGCCCGGGCCGGGACCGAGGAGGCCTTCACCGCGTTCGAGGGCGGCGCCACCGGGATCGGCAACTACATCATGATGTCGATCACCCAGGGCCTGCAGTTCGGCGTGGCCGTGGCGGTCATCCTCTTCGGCGTGCGCACCATCCTGGGCGAGCTCGTCCCGGCCTTCCAGGGCATCGCCGCCAAGGTCGTCCCCGGCGCCATCCCGGCCCTCGACGCCCCGATCGTCTTCCCCTACGCGCAGAACGCCGTGCTGCTGGGCTTCATCTCCAGCTTCGTGGGAGGCCTGATCGGGCTGCTCGTCCTCTCCGTCTGGCTCAACCCCGCCATCGGCCTCGCCCTGATCCTGCCGGGGCTGGTGCCCCACTTCTTCACCGGCGGCGCGGCCGGCGTCTACGGCAACGCGACCGGAGGGCGTCGCGGGGCCCTCGCCGGCGGCTTCGTCAACGGCCTGATCATCACGTTCCTGCCCGCGTTCCTGCTCTCCGTCCTGGGCGCCTTCGGGGAGGAGAACACCACCTTCGGCGACGCCGACTTCGGCTGGTTCGGGATCGCCGTGGGCTCCGCCGCCAAGATCGGGTCCGTCGGCGGCATCGTGGTCATCTCCCTGATCGGGCTCGGGGTGCTGGTGCTGGCGATCGTGGTCCAGCGCAAGGTGGTCGACACCCGCTGGGACCCGGCCGCCGGCCGTGCCTGGCCCGGGACCGCGGGCGCCCCGGAGACCGAGGACGCGGCGGCCCCGGGGGCCGCCCGCTCGTTCCCCAAGATCGCGCCGCCGAAGGGCGCGCCCGCTCCGCCGCCCCCGAGCTGAGCCGCCGGACCCGGATCGCCCGGCGGGCTACGGGGTCAGGAGTTGCGGCCCCGCGCGGCCACGGTCCAGCGCTCCAGCAGGGCGCCGTCGCGCACCACGGCCACGTCGTCGACGAGGTTCATGGTCAGGCACACGTGGTTGGGGATGACGCGCAGGCGCTCGCCGAGGGTGGGCAACGGGGCGTCCTCCGGCCAGACGACGGTGGCGTGGTGCTCGGACAGGGCCGTGATCCGGGCGTCCGGGTGGTCCATCAACCGCCCGCAGCCGGTGGCCCAGGCGGGCCGGTCGCTGCCGAGGACCTTGCTGCCGGCGTCCAGGACGGTCCGCCGCGGCACCCCGTTCCCGCCCTCGTGCCGGCTGACCACGGTCGCGGCCACGGTGAGGGCGGTGTCCTCGAGGGCGCACCGGCCGAGCTCCAGCTGCTGGGCGTCGCCGAAGACGTAGACCCCCGGCCGCACCTCCGTGGCCGTGGCGCTGTCGGTCAGCAGCGCACTGGGCGTGGAGCCGCCGCTGCGGCGCAGCACCTCGAAGCCCGCGGCCGCCAGCTGCCCGGCCGCCCGGTCCAGGGCCTGCTGCTCCTGCGCGGCCGCCTCGACCGGCATGCCCGGGGCGTAGCTGTGGCCCGGGAAGGTGAAGACGCCCTCGACGCGCAGCCCGGCCCGGGCCGCGGCCCGAGCGACGTCCGCGGCGGCCTCCGGGCGGACCCCGCTGCGGTGGTGGCCGCTGTCGATCTCCACGACCACGGCGACGTCCCCCGCCGCGTCCCCCAGCTGCTCGCCCATGACGGCGGCGGCCTCGGCGGAGTCCACCCCCACGCTGATCCGGGCCGCGGCGCACAGCCGGCGCAGGCGCTCCGCCTGGCGCGGGCCGACCCACAGCGGGTACGCGATGAAGAGGTCCTCGGCCCCGTGCGCGGCGAAGACCTCGGCCTCCCCGAGCGTGGCCACGGTCAGCCCGGCCGCGCCGGCGGCGAGCTGCAGCGCCGCGATCTCCGGGACCTTGTGCGTCTTGGCGTGCGGGCGCAGCAGCAGGCCCCGCTCGCGCACGGCCGCGGCCATCCGCGCGATGTTGCGCTCGAGCACGTCCCGGTCGATCAGGACGTCCGGGGTGTCGACCTCTTCGGGGATGCGGTGCATGGGGCTCCTCGCCGGTGCCTGGATCGGTGGATCGGTGGATCGGTGGATCATCGGTCAGGGAATGGGGGCGTCGCCGGGGCCGTCGTCATCGACCAGGGCCCGGACCGCCTCGTCGTCGTCCAGGATGAGGCTCAGCAGACGGGCCACCGCGCGGTTGTTGCTGGTCTCGTTCCACGCCACGTGCAGATCGGCGCGGTTCAGGTCCGCCAGGCCGGCAGGACCGGCCAGCTCCTCGAAGACCACCCCCGGGGGAGAGAAGTCCATGGCCGAGGCGGGCACCAGGCTCACGCCCAGGCCGGCCGCCACGAACGCGAGCAGGGCGGGGACCTGGCTGGCGAGCTGGGTGACCACAGGATGTGCTCCGGCGCTCTCGTACAGTCGCATGACCAGGTCGTGGAAGTACCGGGCCTCGGAGGTCGAGTACATCATCAGGGGCAGGCCGTCGAGCTGACGCATCCGCACGCCGTGACCGGTGGCGAGGAGGTGCCCGTCGGGGAGCGCAGCCACGAGCCGGTCCTCCATGTGGGGCCGGGTCACCACTCCGGAGCGGTTGACGATCGGCCGCAGGAGGCCGATGTCGATGGTGCCCCGTGAGAGGGCGTCCATCTGGTCCACGGAGACGGCTTCCCGCAGCACCAGGTGCACGCCTTCCATGTGCTGCCGCGCGAGCCGCAGGATGCCCGGCAGGCTGGACTGACCGGCGATGGCGGTGTAGCCGATCACGATGGAGCCGGCGTCCCCCGTGGCCACCCGCCGGACGTCCAGCTCGGTCTTGGCGCACAGGTCCAGGATCTGCCGGGCGCTCGGCAGCAGCGTCTGACCGGCCTCCGTGAGCTGGACCTTCCGGCTGCTGCGCTTGAAGAGCTGGGCGTCGAGCTCGCGCTCCAGCAGCTGGATCTGCCGGCTCAGCGGAGGCTGCGTCATGTTCAACCGCGCCGCCGCGGCGCCGAAGTGGAGCTCCTCGGCCACGGCCACGAAGGACTCGAGCTGGATCAGGGAATACATCAATCCACTCCTTGAATGATTGAGTGCCTATTTTAGCTTGGACAGGCATGGCCGGGCCTCTCTAGCGTGGAGAGGACCGACGGCCCGTCTCCACGGCCGTCCCAGGAGAGGACCACCCGAGATGCCCTTCATTCACGCAGACCGCGACGTCGCGGAGCCCTCCCTCCACTCCCGGCAGACGGTCATCACGGGGGTGACCGTGACGCCTGTGGCGTTCACCGACCCGCCCCTGCTGAACACCGTGGGCGTGCACGAACCGTTCGCGCTGCGGGCGGTCCTGCAGGTGTCCACCGACGCCGGCGTCACGGGGCTGGGCGAGACCTACGGGGACGCGGGGCACCTGCAGCGCCTGCGCCTGGCGGCCGAGGCCGTCGTGGGCGCGGACCCCTTCAACACCAACGACCTGCGAGCCCGGGTGACCCGTGCTCTCGCCGCGGACACCGTCGCGGGCGGCCACGGCATGAGCGGGATGGTCACGGGATCCTCCACCGCCGACCGTGTGCTCTCGCCCTTCGACGTGGCGGCACTGGACATCCAGGGCCGGATCCTGGGGGTGCCCGTCAGCGAGCTCCTCGGCGGACGGGTCCGGAACGCCGTGCCGTTCAGCGGCTACCTCTTCTACAAGTGGGCCGGGCACCCGGACGGAGCCGAGGACTCCTGGGGGGAGGCGCTCGACCCGGACGGCATCGTGGCGCAGGCCCGCCGGATGGTGGACGACTACGGATTCACGGCCCTCAAGCTCAAGGGCGGGGTCGTGGAGCCCGACGCCGAGGCGGAGGCGGTCGAGGCGCTGCGCGCGGAGTTCCCCGCACTGCCCCTGCGCATCGATCCCAACGGCGCGTGGACGGTCGAGACCTCGGTGCGCATCGGGCGCCGGCTGGAGGGGGTCCTCGAGTACCTCGAGGACCCGACGCCCGGCATCCAGGGCATGGCCGCCGTCCGGAACCGGGTGAACCTGCCGCTGGCCACCAACATGTGCGTGGTGAGCTTCGCGGACCTGCCGCCCGCCCTCGCCGCCGGTGCCGTGGACGTCGTGCTCTCCGACCACCACTTCTGGGGCGGTCTGCGCCGTTCGCAGACTCTCGCCGGGATCGCCGAGACCTTCGGGCTGGGCCTGTCGATGCACTCGAACTCCCACCTGGGGGTCAGCCTCGCGGCCATGGTCCATCTCGCCGCCGCCACCCCGAACCTGGACTACGCGTGCGACACGCACTGGCCGTGGAAGGACCCCGACGAGGACGTCGTCCAGCCGGGCGTGCTGTCCGTCGCACACGGTGCGGTTGCTGTGCCGACGGGCCCGGGACTCGGTGTCGAGATCGACCCGGACGGCCTCGGACGCCTGCACCGCCAGTACCTCGACTGCGGTCTCCGCGAACGCGACGACACCGGCTACATGCGCCGCGTCCAGCCCGGCTACGAACTCGCGAGCCCCCGGTGGTGACCGCGCCGGCCCCCGGCGTGCTGGACGTCGTCGTCACGGACCCGATCATCAGCCGCTTCGCGGAGCGTCTCACCGCGGCCGCCCCGGAGCACCGGTGGCGGTTCCTGGCCGACGCCTCCGCTGCCGACAGGGCCGCGGCCGTCGCCGGCGCCGATGTCCTCGTGTGCTCCCGTCTGGAGGCCGCGGAGGCGGCGTCCGCGCTGGCGGTCCGCCTGGTGCAGGTGACCGGCGCCGGCCTGGACCGCGTCGCCGTCCAGGCCCTGCCCGCGCAGGCGTCGGTGGCCAACACCTTCCACCACGCCCGCCCCATCGCCGAGCACGTGCTCATGTCCGTGCTGGCGCTCTCACGGCGGCTGCTCCCGTCCGACCGCGAGCTGCGGGCGGGCACGTGGCGCACCATCGCGACGGACCCGGACGTCCCGCTGCACCCGACGCTGGACACGATGACCCTCGGCGTCCTCGGACTCGGCAGCATCGGTCTCGAGACCGTCCGCCTGGCCGAGGCCGTCGGCATGTCCACGGTCGCGGTCCGGCACCGCCCGGACGCCCCGGTGCCCGACGGCGTGCACCCGCGCTGGGTCGGCGGACCGGCCGACCTCCCCCGGCTGCTGGCGGAGTCCGACGTCGTCGTCGTCACCGTCCCGCTCTCGCCCGCCACCGAGGGCATGATCGGTGCGGCGGAGCTCGCCGCGATGCGCCCGACGGCGGTACTCGTCAACGTCGCGCGCGGTCCGGTGGTGGACCAGGACGCCCTGTACCGGGCGCTGGTCCGGGGGGACATCGCCGGCGCCGCCATCGACGTCTGGTGGGGCGCCCCTGCCCCGGACCGCACTCCACCGGCCGACCTGCCGTTCGCGGAGCTGGACAACGTGCTGCTCACACCGCACCACTCCGGGCACGCCCGCAGCACGTTCGAGGGCCGCGCCGACGACATCGCCGACAACGTCGTCCGGCTCGCCCGCGGCGAGGAGCTCCGCAACGTGGTGCGCCGCGGGACCCCGCCCGTACGGTCACTCCACCAGTAGCCGGGTCACCAGCAGCAGCGCGCCGCCGGCCGAGGCCGTCAGGGCCAGGAGCCGCAGCCGGGCGGCGTCCAGCAGCCGGTTCACCCACCGGGAGAGCACGAAGCCGGCGACCACCGCGGGGCTGAGCCCGAGCACCGCGGCCAGCACGGCCGGGGTGACCGCCCCCGCCACCGTCAGCAGTCCGATGGACACCAGCGATCCCACGAGGAAGAACGCGCTCATGGTGCCCCGCAGGCGGGCGGGCGGCTGTCCCTGCCAGACGATCGCCATGGGCGCCCCGCCGATCGACGTCGCCGTGCCCATCACCCCGGACAGTGCTCCGGCCATCACCAGGTTCCGCCGGCGCGGTCCGGGCCGCCAGCCCAGGAACGCGGAGCCCACACCCACCAGGACGCTGCCGGCCACGAGCCACGCCAGGGCGGTGGCCGGCATGACGACCACTAGCCAGGCCCCGAGCACGCTGCCGGGGATCCGCCCCGACAGCGCCCACCCGGCGCCGCGCACGTCCAGGTCCGAGCGCTCGCGGACCACCACCAGGAGCGTCACGAGTGTGGCCAGCATGATCACGAGCGCGGGCAGCAGCGCGGGGTCGACCAGGGCGATGACCGGGGCGGCCACCAGCCCCAGGCCGAACCCGATCGACCCCTGCAGCGCGGCGGCGACGAAGAACGTCGCCGCCAGGACGGCGAAGACGCCGAGACTCATTCCCGGGCGGACAGCGCGGTGGAGCCGGCCGCGACCGGCTCGTCCATCGGGAAGTAGCACTCCGCCGTGTGCACCACGTCGCCGCGCAGGCCCGGCATCGGCAGGGCCGTGCGGCCCGACGAGGAGGCGTCCTGCAGGGGCGGTGCGTCCGTGGCGCAGACGTCCTGGGCCTGCCAGCACCGGGTCCGGAAGCGGCACCCGGAGGGCGGGTCCAGCGGTGAGGGTAGCTCTCCGCGCAGGACGATCCGTTCCGCCGGACGCTGCGCCGGATCCAGCTTCGGCGAGGCCGACATCAGCGCGGCCGTGTACGGGTGCAGAGGGCGCTCGAACACGTCCGCGGTGCGGCCCGTCTCGACGATCCGGCCCAGGTACATCACCGCCACGCGGTCCGTCACGTGACGGACCACGGACAGGTCGTGGGAGATGAAGAGGTAGCTGACGCCGAGCTTCTGCTGCAGGTCGTTGAGCAGGTTCAGCACCTGGGCCTGGACGGAGAGGTCCAGCGCGGAGACGGGCTCGTCGAGGATGATCAGTTCCGGGTTCAGCGCCAGCGCCCGGGCGATGCCGATGCGCTGCCGCTGCCCCCCGGAGAACTCCTGGGGAGACTTCTTGGCGTCGGAGGGCCGGAGACCCACCAGCTGGAGCAGCTCGTGCAGCCGGGCGGAGCGCTCCCGGGCGGAGCGGTAGAGGTCCCGGTGGGTGGTCCACGGCTCGGAGATGATCTCCGCGGCCGTCATCCGGGAGTTCAGCGAGGCGAAGGGGTCCTGGAAGACCATCTGCACGCGCCGCCGCCAGGCCAGGAGTTCCTTGCCCTTCAGTGCGAAGGGGTCCTGTCCCTCGAAGGACACGGTCCCGGAGTCGGGGCGCTCCAGCAGCATGAGGGTCCGGGCGAGCGTGGACTTCCCGCAGCCGGACTCGCCCACGAGCCCCAGGGTCTCGCCGCGGCCGACGGTCAGGTCGATCCCGTCGAGGGCGCGCAGACGGTTGTGGCCGGAGGCGCTCCGGGCCACGTGGAAGGTCTTGGTGACGTCCCGGACCTCCAGGGCGGCGCCGTGGTCGGAGTGCGGTCGATCCAGCAGTGCGGTCATGACTCGATCCCCTCGGAAACGGTGTCGGTGGCGAGCAGCTCGGAGTAGTGGCAGGCCGCCCGGTGGCCCGGGGCGACCTCGCGCAGGGCGGGGCGTTCGGCGCGGCAGCGGGCGGAGACCAGCGGGCAGCGGTCCTGGTAGACGCAGCCGGGGGGGATGTTCTTCAGCTCGGGCGGGCTGCCCGGGATCGAGGCCAGGGCGGCGCCGCGCTCCCCGTCCACCGGCACCGACTCGAGCAGACCCTTGGTGTAGGGGTGGCGGGGGCGGGTGAACACCTCGTCCACGGGCCCGCTCTCGGCAACGGTGCCCGCGTACATCACGGTGACGTCGTCGGCCTCCTCGGCGACGACGGCGAGGTCGTGGGTGATGAGCACGACAGCCATCTCCTCCTCCTCGCGCAGCAACCGCAGCAGCTCCATGATCTGGGCCTGGACCGTGACGTCCAGCGCGGTCGTGGGCTCGTCGGCGATGAGCACGCGCGGCCCGAGCGCCACGGCGGCGGCGATGAGGATGCGCTGGCGCATCCCGCCGGAGAACTGGTGCGGATAGGCGTCCACCCGGTGCTCGGCCTCGGGGATGCCCACGCGGCGCATGAGCGCGATGGCCTCCTCCCGGGCCTGCGCCGCCGAGAGACCGCGGTGGATGCGGAAGGACTCGCCGATCTGGACCCCCACCGGGTACACCGGGTTCAGGGCCGTGAGCGCGTCCTGGAAGACGATGCCCAGCTCCGCTCCGGCGACCTTGCGGCGCTGCTTCGGGGACATGGTGGTCAGTTCCTTGCCGTTCAGCTGGATGCTGCCACCGGCCACGTGGGCCACGGGGTCCAGGAGGCCGACGACGGCCTTGGCCGTCATGGACTTCCCGCAGCCCGACTCCCCGAGCAGCGCGCGGGTCCGGCCGGCCCGGACCTCGAAGCCGGCGTCGCTGACGGCGCGGACCGTGCCGGCAGGGGTGTGGATGTCGACGTCGAGCCCGTCGACACGGAGCACCACGGGGTGCTCGACGGCGGGACGGTGCTCGGTGGCGACGGGGGCGCTCGTGATCACTTGGACTCCTGGGAATCGGTCCGGACGAGGAACTTCTTGCGCTTGGCCAGGGTGAGCCGCCAGCGCTGGGAGGGATCCGTGGCGATCCGCAGCCAGGCGGCCAGCATGTTCGCCGAGATCGCGGTGACCACGATCGCCACACCGGGGAAGATGGACAGCCACCAGGCCGTCTGCAGGTACTGGCGCCCCTGCGCCACGAGCAGGCCCCAGCTGACGTCGGGCGGCTGGATGCCGATGCCGAGGAAGCTCAGCGAGGACTCGGCGAGCATGACGTAGCAGAACTCGAGCGTGGCCAGCGTCAGGATGGAGGGGATGACCACCGGGATCACGTGCCGGCGGATGATGGTGTTGGGCCGGGCCCCGAAGGTCCTGGCGGCGTCCACGAACGTGCGGCTCTGGAGCTCGGCGGACTCGGCACGTGCCGTTCTCAGGTAGATGGGGATGCGCGTGATGGCCAGGATGAGCACAATGTTCGCGATCGACGGGCTGAAGACGTAGAGCACGACGACGGCGAGCAGCAGCGAGGGGAAGCTCATGATGACGTCGGCAACCCGCATCGAGGCGTTCTCCCGCCATCCCCGGTGATAGCCGGCCCACACGCCCCACAGGGAGCCGATGAGCATGGCGATCAGCACCGCCGGCACGGACACGAGCAGGGTCGTGCGGGTGGCGACGACGAGGCGGGCCAGGAGGGAGCGCCCCAGCGAGTCGGAGCCGAGGATGTACTCCCAGCCGTTGGCGGGGTCGAACGGCGGCTTGTTGGCGAACATGAGGTCCTGCCGGGTGTCCAGCGGGCCCATGAGCATCGGGCCGAAGATCGCCGTCAGGAAAACGAGGACCAGGATGACGGCACCGGTGCAGGCGAACTTGTCCCGCAGGAGCATGCGCAGCATGCTGGGGTGTCCCGAGCTCCTGTCCTGGGGCGCCGCGGGCGCGGACTCCGGGGGCGCGATCTCGGCGGGATCCAGCGGTCCGTCCGCCGCCCGTCCGTCCTGGGTGAGCTGACTCATGGGTTTCTCCTATGCCTTGGCAGTGGTCAGGGCGCCCGGGACCACGGCGGCGGGAACCGGCGGCTCGGTGGGGGCGGAGGGCTTCCTGGAGGTCTTCGGCCCAGGGGAGGCCGGCCGGACGCGGGGGTCCAGCAGCGCGTAGGCCAGGTCGATGACGATGTTCAGGACGAAGATCGCGATGGCGGTCAGCAGCACACAGGCCTGCAGGACGGCGAAGTCCCGCTGCAGGATCGAGTCGATCATGAGCTTGCCGATGCCGGGCCAGCCGAAGATCGTCTCGACGACCACCGCGCCGTTGATCAGGCCCACGGTGAGGTCTCCGGCGACGGTCAGCGCGGGCGCCGCGGCGTTGCGCAGTGCGTGGCGGGTGACCACCCGGGACTGGGAGGCGCCCTTGCTCCGGGCCAGCTTGATGTAGGGCTCGGAGAGCGCGGAGACCATGGCGCCGCGCACCACCTGGACCAGCGCTCCGAACGGCCGCATGACCAGCGTGGCGATGGGCAGCACCCAGGCGGCGGCTCCACCCACGCCGGAGGTGGGAACCCACCCCAGGGTGATGGCGAAGATCCAGATGCCGACGATCGCGAGCCAGAAGTCCGGGATGGAGGCTGCGGCCATGGAGATGAAGCTGGAGATCCGGTCCGCGACGCCGTTGGGCTTCAGGGCGGCCCAGCTGCCCACCAGTACGGCGAGCACGATGGCGAGGACCATGGTGATCGCGGCGAGCTGGAGGGTGGCCGGGAAGGCCCGCAGCGCCATCGCCGCCGCGGACTCCCCCGTCCTGAGCGAGGTGCCGAAGTCGAGCTGCAGCACCCCTCCGAAATAGTCGGCCATCTGGACCAGCAACGGCTGGTCCAGCCCGTTGCGGGCCGCGAAGTCGTCACGCATCTGCTGCGTGGCGTTCAGCGGCAGGTACAGGCTCGCCGGATTGCCGGTGAGCCGGGCCAGCGCGAAGACACCGACGATGACGACCGCCAGCGGGATGGCGCTGGAGACGATCCTCTTGCGCAGATAGGTCAGCATGACTTCCCCTGTGTTCTCGTGTGTCTGTCCTCGGGCGTCTGTCCTCGTGCTCCGGCCGGCTACTGCGCGGGCCGCATCTCGGCGAGGCGCAGCTCGTCGCCGGACGAGGAGTTGGGCTCGTACTCGACGCCCGCGGACTTGCCGAGCATGCCGGTCTGGTGCGCGATGTGGGCGAACTGCGTGACGTTCTCGTTCTGGTACTCGAAGATCTCCTCGTAGGCGGCCTGCCGGTCCTCGCCCGTGGCGGCACCTGCCTTCTTGATCATGGAGTCCAGCTCCGGGGTGCCGAAGGAGCTCTGGGCGCCGTCGGAGAGCATGTACTGGTCCACGGTGAACGCGGCGTCGCCGGCCTGGTTGCCGTGCTGCGTCAGGAGGCCGATGTTGCCCTCGTCCTCGGCGAACGGGCGGACCTGGTAGGTGAGGTGCTGGCTGGTCTCGAGCATCTTGAGGTTGACGTTGAGCCCGGCCTGGCTGAGCTGCTCCTGGAGCACCTGTCCCAGCTCCTCGATCTTCGGGAACTGTGCCGAACGCACCACCAGGCTGATCGGGGCGTCGGTGTTCACGCCGTCGGCCTTGGCCTCCGCGACGAGGCTCTTGGCCTCCTCCGGGTCGTAGGGCCACGCCTCGAGGCTCTCGTTGTGGCCGACGACCCCCTTCGGCACGAGCTGCGCGGCCACCTGGTCGCGTCCGCCGTAGAGGCTGGCGACGATGCCCTCCTTGTCGATGGCGTAGTTGACGGCCTCACGGATCCGCTGGTCGCTGAAGGGTTCCTCGTCGGCGTGCATGCGGATGGCGATGGTCTCGTTGTTGGGGTAGCTGACACCGAGGTCCCCGATGTTGTCCTCGGGGCTCAGCCCGGTGGCGATGTCGGCCTCGCCGGAGGTGATCATCGCGGCGCGCACGCTGCTCTCGGACCGCCACTCGTACCGGGCGTTCTGATAGGCGGGCTGTTCGCCCCAGTAGCCGTCGTAGGCCGAGACGGTGATGTTCTGGCCCGGCTGCCACGAGTCCAGCTGATAGGGACCGGTGCCGATCGGCTCGCGCACCTTCTCGGTCATGGAGGTCTCACTGGGCACCACCTCGAGGAAGGACAGCCGCAGGGGCAGGATCGGATCGGCCTGCGGCGCGGTGACCGTCAGGGTGGTGTCGTCCACGACCTCCACGTCGAGGTCGTCGTCACCGAACACGTAGCCCTCGACGTTGCAGCCGAGGTCGGAGTTGACGGCCCGCTCGATGGTGGCCGCGGCGTCCTCCGCGGTGAAGTCGCTCCCGTCGTGGAAGGTGACTCCTTCCTGGAGGGTGAAGGTCCAGGCCTGGTCGTCCTCGGAGCTCCACTCGGTGGCCAGCTTCGGCTCGAGCTCGCCCGTGGTCGGGTTCCGCTCGACGAGCGGCTCGGTGATGGTCGAACGGTCGACCACGCCCGTGCTCGTGAGGTTCGCCTCGCACGGCTCGAGCGTCGGAGGCTCCTGCTGGAGGACCACGCGCAGGGTGTCCGAGGCTTCGCCGGATCCCGCGGCGTTCTCGGAGTTGGCGACGGAGCACCCGCTCAGCAGCACCCCCGTGCCGAGGGCGGCGGCCGACAGGGACACCAGTCGGCGGGGGCGGCCGGACTTCGGCGCGATGGTGGTGGCGGCAGGGCGCGGCAGATCGAACGTCATGGTGTCCTCCGAGAACGGGAATCGAGCGGTTGCCGGCCTCGACGGACTCCTTGGGGGCTGTCCGGCGGCCGGGCGTATGGACAGCGTGGGACCGGCCCACACGGCGGTCAAGGACCCGAACGGCCGTGACGGCGCCCCGGACGGCCGCGGAGGAGCAGTTCGATGCGGTCGCCGGATGTGACTTCCGCTACATTCCGCGGCGTACGGCAGATCAATGCCTCAACAGTATTGATCCATGCAATCTATGTGTTGGACGGCATTCGATGCGCTCCTTACGTTGCACTCATGACCAACTTCGCTCCGGCTGCGGCCGAGTCCACCGTCCAGAGCGCCGGCGCCGGGATCCTCCAGGTGGGCCCCGTCAATCCCACGGTCCAGGCCGTGCTGGCCTCCGAGTTCGGGGCGGCGCGCCTGCCCGACGCCCCGGGGGAGCGCGAGGTGTTCCTGGCGGAGCACGCGGACGAGGTCC
Organism: Kocuria sp. CPCC 205263; assembly: GCF_040981075.1. Taxonomy (NCBI): domain Bacteria; kingdom Bacillati; phylum Actinomycetota; class Actinomycetes; order Micrococcales; family Micrococcaceae; genus Kocuria; species Kocuria sp. CPCC 205263. Next base: position 366,902 of record NZ_JAVKPV010000006.1, read on the forward strand.
GGATCGCCGTCTGCTCCGGCAAGGTCGGAGTCGACACCGATCTGATGCACCGGCTCGGCAACCTCGACGCGATCGTCAACTTCGGCGTCGGCTACGACGCGACCGACGTCGACCAGGCCGCGACGCGCGGGATCCCGATCAGCAACACCCCCGACGTGCTCACGGACTGCGTCGCCGACACCGCGCTGGCCCTCTACCTGGACGTGCTGCGGCGGATCTCCGCGGCCGACCGCTACGTCCGGCGCGGGGACTGGGAGACCAAGGGCAACTTCCCGCTGGCCGTGCGCGCCTCCGGAAGAAGAGTGGGCATCCTGGGGCTCGGTCGCATCGGCGGCGCCATCGCCCGCCGGCTCGAGGGCTTCGGGTGCGAGATCCACTACCACAACCGCCGACCGGTCGAGGGAACCACCTACGCCTACCAGGACTCCGCGGAGGAACTGGCCGGGGCGGTCGACGTCCTGATCGTGGCCGCGGCCGGGGGCCCCGCCTCCGTGGGGCTGGTCGGCGCGTCCGTCCTGGCGAACCTCGGACCCGAGGGCTACCTGATCAACATCGCCCGCGGCTCGGTCGTGGACGAGGACGCCCTGGTGGCGGCGCTCCTGGGCGGACGCCTCGGCGGCGCGGGGCTCGACGTCTTCGCCGACGAGCCCCGCGTGCCGTCCGCCCTGCGGGACCTGGACAACGTGGTCCTGCTGCCGCACCTCGCCAGCGGAACCGTCGAGACCAGGGGCGACATGGCCGAGCTGACGCTGGCCAATCTGCGCAGCTTTCTCGACGGCGGCACTCTCCTCACGCCCATCTCCTGAGTCCCGCGCTCCGGCCCTCCCCGGGCCGGGAAAGGAAGTCGACCATGACCATCGCCGTTGGTTTCTCGAACACCCCTGAAGGATCGGCGGCGGTCCGTGCCGCCATCGCCGAAGCCGTCCTCCGGCGCACCGGCGTCTCCCTCTTCGTCCCGGCCGAGAACGGCACCGTCCCGCACTCGGACGTGCTGGCAGACCTGCGTGCCGAGGCCGAAGCGTCCGGGGTCACCCTGGAGCTGCGCACGCTGGGTCAGGACGACGACCTGGGCGATGCGCTCATCGACGCGTCGTACCAGCCGGGCGCCCAGATGGTGGTCATCGGCCTCCGCCGCAGATCTCCCGTCGGCAAGCTTCTCCTGGGGTCCCTGTCCCAGCGGGTGCTGCTCGAGGCCGGATGCCCCGTGCACGCCGTCAAGGTCAGGGTGGGCCCTCGGGCTTGAGCGCCCCCACCTCGAAAGCCATCCACCGCCCGAAGAGCCAGAGCAGAGGAAGTCATCACGTGAGCCAGTACACGCCCCAAGAACTTGCCGGACGTCTCAAGGACGGTCTGCTGTCCTTCCCCGTCACCGCGTTCGACCAGGACCTGCTCTTCGACGAGAGCGCCTA